>JBCDIK010000041.1:0-19707 GCA_038749065.1 Pseudomonadota bacterium
GAGACGGGAATGATCGCGCGCGCCCGACGCACGGTGAGACGCTCCAACAGCGCGTTGCGCAGGTTGCGCCAGCGATGCTCAGTGTCCGCATCGGACGGGCTGTGCAGATGGTGGACCATCGGCACGCCGGTCCGCAGCGATGCCAGGGCGCCGATCAGGGCCGATCGCGCCGTGTGCGTGTGGATGACGGCGGCGCCGCTCGCGCGGACATCGTCGATCACCGCACCGAGCACCGAGAGGTCTTTTTCGCTGCGCATGGCGTGTGTGACCAGCGGCGTCTCCTGGCTGCGGCGCTCCGCATCGAAGCGTCCATCCTTCAGGCAGATCCAGCGCACCTGGTAACCGAACTGCGGCAGCGCCTGCGCCAGCAGATCCTGCACGCGCTCGGCACCGGCAAAGTGTTCGCCGTTAATCAGATGCAAAACGGTCGTCGTGTCAGTTCGATCCATGATCGCAGCTCTCCGCGAATACTCAGGGTTTGGCTGGCGCCGGAGCGCTCCAGATGCTGGCCATAGCAGCGATCCGGCCACCCGCCGCCCGCTCGACCAGGCGCAACTCGTTGGCGCGATAGGGTTTGAACAGCGTCAGCAGCAGCAGGTAGGTCACGCCCAGCACCGCCAGCCGTGCCCAGGGCGGCAGCGGCAAGCCGTTGTCCAGCGCCACGCTGTGCAGGCCATAGCTGACTGCAAAGGCCAGCACCGCAGCGGCGCCAATGCGCAGATAGCCCGCCCAGTGCACGGTGAGCCGTTCTTCGCCGCGCTGGTACAGCCACAACGCCAGGCCGTTGGTCAGCAGCGCGCCGACACCAATCGCGACGATGATGGCCGGCAATCCGAACGCAGCCAGGGACCAGGCCAGCGCCAGTACCACCGGCGCGATGAGCGCCGTCGAGCGCAGGATGTTCGCGCGATTGGTCACCTGAAACACCATCTCGATGAGCGTGCGCTGCGAGGTAAAGAGCATGACCAGCAGCATGAGCGTCAGCGTCGCGCCGGCAGCCTCGAAGCGATTGCCGCTTAGAAGCGCTACCGCCTCGTCGCCAACCAGTGCCGCACTGGCGATCGCGGCCGCCACGATCAGCACGTTGGACTTGCTGAGCAGGTTGAAGCCGCTGGAGACGAAGGCAATCCCACTTTCCAGATAACGGGAGATCAGCATGGGCCGTACCAGGCCGCGCAACAGCACGCCGGGCAGGTAGCGGGAGACCAGCCGCTCGAGGCTTTGCAGAAAGGCGAACAGTCCGGCCGCCGGCAGCCCGAGCACGCTGGCAACGATCAACCGCAGCGCTCCGGGTGAGCGCGCGGCGCCGAGCAGTCCCACAGGCGCCATCTGCCAGGCATGCCGGGCGATGTCCGCAACCGGTAGCGGCTCATCGCGATCGCTGGCATGGCGCTTGAGCGCCCCGAAAATGAAGCCCCAGGCGAGCAGCGTACAGCTGCCCACGATCACCAGATCCAATAGGAAGAGATCGGCCAGCACGATCTGGTGTCCCACCGCCAACAGCACGAGCAGCGCGATCACGCGCAGGGTAGGCAACAGCGCCCGGCACAGCTGTGCCCGGCCCTGCTCCAGCAGGCACTCGAGAATATCCGCGGCAAACCGAAAGGCGGGCACGACCAGGAACAGCCAGGTCCCAAGCAACGTGGCCGCGGCGGCCTCCGGAGAGAAATCAAACAGGCTGGTGATCGCGGTCCAGTTCAAGCGGATCGCCGTCGCGACCGCGACGACCACCAGCATCTGCAGGCCCGCGATCGCCAGCACGAAGCGCCGCAGGCGCGCGTGGCCGACCCGCTCGACCAGCTGCGGAATGAAGCGCTGGGCGGCAGGCAACAGGCCAAGGCCGGCAAGCTCGAGCAGCATCTCGGAGAGGCCGATCAGCAGCATGTAAAAGCCGTAGTCCGCCGGCACCAGCAGGCGCACGAGCAGCAGCAACAGCACCGCCCGGGCCGCGGCCTGCGCCACGCGCCCGGTCAGGAACGCCGCGAAACCGCGGCGAAATCGCTTGACGCTATAGACCTCGCTCACGATCAGCCGGCACTGTGGTCAGCGCCCGGGGCGTAGCCGAGATCTGCAAGCAGCGCGTCGCCCCGCTGGCGCAGTGCGTCATCCTCCAGATCGCTCCAGTCCCGGGGCCGATAGGTTTTGCTGTCGAGCGCGAGCGCGGCGATGGCCCCTTCATAGCCGTCTGCGGCGGGCAGATCGAGGAAGCTGAGAATCTGGTTCAGCGTCTCGATGGGATTCGCCAGCAGGGTTTCGAATTTCAGAGGCAGGACGCGTGCAGGATCGACATGCGACAGGCTCGCCTGCAGCGCTTCAACCTCGCGCAGCCAGTTCTCCACACATAGGTGGGGACGCGGCACGCCGGTCGCCTCGATGTCTTTGGCAGCACGCCCGTCCCACCAGATCGGGTGATCGGCCCACCATTCGACCCGCGCCAGGGAACGCGCAACATCGCGGCCATCGCGGGTGAGATACACATAGCGTGCTTGCGGGAACGCGGCCTCGATCTGCGGCAGGCGCCGGTTATTGGCCGTCCGCTTGGACAGCATGATCTGCGCATCACGATCCCGGCGGATGCGGGCAAAGGCATCACGCAGACGCCGATTGACCGCCTCCGACAGCACTTCGTCCGCCTTGGGAAACAGCGGCACGCCGCAGCGCTCGTACAGGAACTCGCCCTCGACCGGCGTCGCCACGAAGCGCTGCCGCATGGGCCGCTCGACGAAGTAGGCGTTGCCCTCGGCGTTGAACCAGTTGCCGAGCTTGTCCGCGATGCCAGGCCGCAGGCGGCGCATCAGCGTTCCGCTCACGAGCGCGGGCAGCCACTTGTCATAGTTACTGATGTAGGCGACATCCGGATGCAGGCACAGCAGCTTGTAGAGCAGCGTAGTCCCGCTACGCCCCGCTCCGATCAGAAACGCAGGCGGCGCTTCGGCGCCGGCAATGGCTGCGGGCACCGCGCTCACGAGGCGCTCCAGCTGTCGGGCAGGCGGGTACCGAGCAGCGTCGCAAGGCAGGCGTTGGGCTGCGCGTAGTAGTCCCGCAATGCCGCTTTGGCCGCAGCAGCGGCGGCATCTTCCTGGAGCGGCGCCTCGTTCAGAGACTTGTAGACCCCGAGCAGCCGGCGCTTGATGCCCGGATTGCGCCGCAGGAACGGCTCGAGCAGATCGTTCGTGCGCAGGGCCAGTTTGTGCAGCGGGCCGAAGCGCGAGGCGAAGGTCACATTCTGGCGATGGAACTCGTAGTCCTGCCACACATCGCCGCTGATCTGGAGAAAGTCCGAGACCTCGGTCATAAACGCCTTCGGATCGGCGCCCAGATCGTCGAAGTACTTGATCAGGAGCTGCTCCCGCGGAAAGTGCTCAAGGTAAGGCTGCAGGCGATCGGCGTAGCAGCCGAAGTTCAGTACCTTCAAATACCACTCGCCGAGCGCCGGCTTGACCGGTGCGCCCGCCTCGTGGGCACGGCAGGCTTCAAAGTACTCGCCCAGCGACAGTTCCGCCGGCACATTGAAGCGTTCCTGATGGAACCGGAAGCTCGAGACAAAGCGCTCCGTCGGATCGCGCAGGATGAACAGGAAGCGAGCCTTCGGCAGCAGCGCCGCGACGCGCGCTGCGACGGTCGCGCTCTCACCGAGATAGCCGGGCGATGCCTCCATGGCGATCTCGTGGCCGGCGCCATAGCGTTCAAAGTACTCATGGTAACGCGCGAGCGTGTCGCAGGACGCGACCGCGTTGGCCTCATCGCGGAAGAAGTCCGTTTCCTTTCGGCTCGATGCGCAAACAGACGGATGCTCGGAAAGGTAAGTGAACACCGAAGTGGTGCCGGCCTTTTCGGTCCCGCCGATGATGAAGTGTCTGGCGTTGTTCAATCCCATCGCTCAATCCATTGCCGTTGCGTTCGACTACGAGTCCGATCCCGGTCCACGGGGGCGCCAGTCGGGCCCGGTCAGCGTCCCGCGCAAGCGTGCCCGCAGTACCCGCAGTAGAAACAGCGGATTACCGAGCACGTAGCGCTCGAACAGCCGTCGCGGTTCCTGCGCCAATCGCCAGATCCACTCCAGCGACAGGCGACGCACGAGCGCCGGAGCCCGGGAGACGTTGCCGGCCACAAAGTCGAGCAACGCGCCGACCCCCAGCACCACCGGCGGCGCCAGAGCCGAGCCCTGTGCGGCGATCCAGTGCTCCTGCAGGGGCACACCCTTGGCGACGAACAGCAGCCCGGCGCCACTGCGGTTGAGCGCTTCGAGCGCGTCGCGCTCCGCCGCGGGATCCAGGTAGCCGTGCGCATGCCAGGCCACCTGAAGCGTCGGGTACCGCTCCGCCAGTACTTCGACGCAGCGCGCGGTGGTGCCCGGCTCGGCGCCCAACAGCGCGATGCTCACGCCAGCTTCCGCCGCCGCCAGGCACAGCTCGTCGAACAGGTCCGTTCCATTGACATTATGGGTCAGGGGCCGCTGCGCAATCCGAGAGGCAATCCGCATGCCGACGCCATCTGCAAAGAGCACCGGCTCTGCGCGCAGCAGGGCGTCGTAAGCCGCGTCACGGTAGGCTACGTTCGCGCAATGCGCATTGACGAAAAACACGTTGCGCCGCTCCCCGCGCGCCGCCGCCTGGACCAGGTCAGCAGCCACCACCGGCAGTGCGCGATCGTCAAAGCACCAGCCCATCAGCTCGCGCAGATGGTCGCCGTGCCGGTCGTCGCCGATGCCTTCGCGGGTCCCGAGGGTCATATCACTGGTTCTCAACTGCATTTCCGGTCGCTCGCGACGCCGCAACCTCAGGGCGCTGGCTTCTGCGAACCCGCGCGGCCGCGCAGGCCCTTGAGCTGAATCCAGGCGCGCCGCGGATTGATCGCCACCACACCGGCCAGGTGCAGCAGGTAGGTCAGCTTCGGCCGCAAAGACTCCGGCGCATCTGCCGCCGCCTGCTGCTCCTCGGAGGTCAGGTAGCCATGCTGGCGCATGCCGCGGTGGCAGCGACCGTTGATGACGCCCAGTTCGGCCGGCTCGAGTAACTTCTGCCAGGCCTCGGCGGTCTTGCGGTTAAACCCTTTCTGGCTGCCACTGCTCTCATGGGAAGAGTTGACCTGCTCGATTTCCAGCATATCGGGCTCGAACTCGATCTCGCAGTGAGCGCAGATCGCGCGGATCGTTGCTTCCGGCTCCGTCAGCAGATCCTCGAAGCGCACGGTCAGCACCCGCGGATCGTCCGCGACCTGGCGCAACCGCTCCTGAGCGCGATTCCACAGGCGCGCCATGGTCAGCGGGTGATAGTTGATCCGTGCCCGGATGCTCTCGCGCAGCGGCACACGGCTCTCCGCCGATGCCAGCTTGCGCCGCCGCCAGCGCATTTTCTGCGAGGCCAGCACAGCCCGTGGGTCCCGGACCATGACAATAAAGCGTGCTTGCGGATAGAGCTTGAGCAGCTCCTGCACATAGAAAATATTGCGCGGGGTCTGTTCGCAGGGAATCGGCTTGTCCAGCGCCTGCGCCATATGGGCGACAACCGCACTGAAGAGCGTGTCGCTACGGAGCTGGTCGACCTCGAGGCCGCGCACAAAGCGCAGTGCCTCGGCAAAGTTCTCCGGGTTCGGCCGACCGCGCAGGATGCCCTGCTCCTGGCGGGCAAACAGCGTCGCGACGATCTTGATGGCCTCGGCCTCGCCGAGCTGGCGCACCGGAGCGCCGGGTGTGAAAAACTCACCGAAGTACTGCAGCTCTTTGAGCCCTGCGACCAGCGGATGACGGCGCATGACGAAGCTCATCAGCGTGGTGCCGCTGCGCGAGGCGCCGGCGATAAAGATGGCCGGGGCGACAGCGGGGGCTGCCTCCACCGCGTTGCTCGAGCCGTTGAACTCACCCATAGCGACGATGCCTTCGTTGCTGGCTGCCTGGACGGGGCTGTGAGTTTCCTGTGCGGGCGCTTCGGGATTCATCTGTGCGTTCCGGTCCATGCTGCCAAGCCGTTGAATTTCGGCGCTGATTATCGGGGATCCATCCCCACCAGATGTGCGGTTCTTGCCCGCAGCCTGTAAAGCTTGTACGCCCTTCGTAACGCGCCGGTGTCGTCTGCACGACACTGGCGCTGCGGCGGCGCGATTGTGCCCAACGCACCACATGGGTGCAAAACAAGCCCCGCCACGCCCTCGGCGAGCGCGACCGCCGGCGAACTTGTTCCTGCTGTCGGTGCAATATGACCGGTCTGGCGAAGAAAAACGTCTGATTCGGTAACGATTCCGAAAAGGTTGCAGCATCGCCGGGGCTGGCACAGAACTCGCAAAGCAAGGATCACACCCGACAGCATCGACCAGGACGGCCGATCAAATCCGGTTTATTGACGACATTTCGCAATGCGGGACTGGATGCGCATGATTTTTGCCATTAGTCTTGCGGTGGCTAGAAAAGGGTCACTCACGCGCCCACGTTCGTCTGGGACAGTGCGAACGGGAAGGCGCGAACGGGAAGGAGTGATCTCACCAATGAAGGTCTGCCCATCATGGATGCTACTGATTACCGGCACAGTCTGAGCCAGGCCGTCATCGCGCTGGTCTGCCGGCTTGCCCTGCCAATCTCCGCCATCGGCACGCTGGTGATGCTGATGGGCGCGCTGGCTCAGCCGCTCACCGAATCCCTCAAGGCGCTTCTGATCATTACTGGCCTGCTCGGAGGCCTGATCGCCACCCATGGGCCCCAGCGCATCCTGAACCTGTCCGGCGCTCGCCTGGTCTGGCGCTGCCTGATCGACTGGACCCTGCTCACCGCCGCGCTGCTCGTGACCGGCCACCTCGCCGATGGCTACCGGCACTACGACAGCACGCTGGTGCTGGCCTGGCTGGCGCTCACGCCCCTGGTCCTGCTGCTGGTGCGCGCCGCGCTCGCCCAAGCCGATCGCCGACTGCACGCCGGCGGCCGCCGCGCCCGGCGCGCGGTGGTCGTGGGCGGCAACGCGCTCAGCGCTCGCTTCATCAAACAGCTGGCGCTCAGCGACCAGCCGATCGAACTGCAGGCGCTGTTCGATGACCGACGTCCGGAACGCTTTCCCGCGATCGAATCAACGCTGTGGCAGGGTCGACTGCAGGACCTTGCGGACTACGTCGAGTCCCAGCAGATCGAGACCATCGTGGTTGCGCTGCCGATTGCCCGCCTGCCACGCGTGGAACAGGCCCTCGCCGCGCTACACGACACAACCGCTTCTATCTATTACCTGCCCGACGTCACGACCTTCGATCTGATCCAGTGCCGCACCTCGAATGTCGGGGACATGCCGATCGTGGCCCTGCGCGAAAGTCCGTTTTACGGCGTTCGGGCGGCCGCCAAGCGCTTCAGCGATGTGGTGTTCGCGAGCGCGGCCCTAATGGTCCTGAGCCCCTTGCTGCTGGCGATCGCTGTCGCCGTGAAACGCAGCTCTCCGGGCCCGGTGATTTTCAAGCAGCGGCGCTTCGGACTCGATGGGCGCGAGATTACCGTCTACAAGTTCCGAACCATGACCTGCATGGAAGACGGGCAGGAAGTCCGGCAAGCAGAGCGCGACGATGACCGGGTGACACCGATCGGCGCGATTCTGCGCAAATACTCGCTGGATGAGCTGCCACAATTCTTCAATGTGCTGCAGGGGCGCATGAGTGTGGTCGGCCCACGACCACACGCCGTCAGTCACAACGAGCGTTACCGCAAACTGATTGACGGATACATGATCCGCCACAAGGTGCCGCCAGGAATCACCGGCCTCGCCCAAGTCAGTGGCATGCGCGGGGAAACCCGCACTGTGGACGACATGCGCAATCGCATCGAATTCGATCTGGCTTACCTGCGCAACTGGTCGATCCAGCTCGATATGCAAATTATTTGGCAAACGATTGCGCTGATGTTCCGCGACGAAACCGCTTACTAGCGGTCATCGGGAAACCGAATCGACCCAGAGCTGTCGGCTAGTGCAAAACTGGCGAAAAAAACTGCGGTCGAAAGCATAACGCTTACGATTGCCGCACAGCTTTGATCCGGCTCGCCCCTATCCTAGGCGGGTCATACATAATGAGCCCGATTGCACGCAGCCCGGGATGTCCCCCAACCGTGTCCCGCTGCCGCCACCGTCGCCATGACCGCACCTTCAGACACAACTAGCGCGCGCACGACCGCCAGCTTACGCAAGCTGCTGGCCGTTGTTGCGCTGGGCGGGCTGCTGGGTACCGTGCCCGCGTGCGGCAATGTCGACAGCAATCGCGCACCGGCGGCGCTGGCGGCGACGATCACTGCTGCGCCGGCTGTCGCGGCGGAACCGCGCCGCCATCCCGGTCACTATGTCTCCCTGAATCGCACCGACGAGCTCAACGTGGTCGCCGAGCTGCGCCAGCCGGGTATTCGCGGGTTTCAGCGTCGCCATACCTGGCGCACCCTGGAGCCCAACGCTGGGGAATACGACTTCAGTGCCATCCGCCGGGACCTCGCGGTCGCCGCGCGGCACAAGCTTCAGTACGTGGTCCTGATCGAGGACAAGACGTTCACAGAAGAGATCCCTACGCCCGCCTACCTCGAAGTGCCGCCAGCCACGCTTAAGAATCGCAATCGTGGCTACACCGCCGCCCGCTGGCGCCCGGAAGTTGCCGGCGCCTTCCGCGATCTTGTGGTCGAGCTCGGGCGCACCTTTGACGATCATCCCAACTTCGAAGGGATTGGCATCCAGGAGACGGCGCTGAGCCTGACCGACGAGGCGTTGCGCAGCGCTCAGTACAGCGCCGCCGCCTACCAGCAAACGCTCAGCGCCCTGCTCGAGGCCGGCTCTGGCGCCATGACGCGCGGCAACGTGTTCTGGTACATGAATTTCCTGCCAGCCCGGCAGAAGGGCCTTGCGGACATCATCGCGAAGACCGTTATCTGTCGGGACAACATCATCGTCGGTGGCCCGGATGTGCTGCCCGGCAAGCCGGCCCTGACCCGGCACACTTACCCGCTGTACGAGCAGTTCAGCGGCCAGGCAACCTTTTTCAACAGCATGCAGTTCGACAGCTACGCGCACCCGCGCAATCACGGCCCGCAGACAGCGGACGCGGCGAGCGTCCAGGAGGCAGGCGCTGCGAGTCGCGAACCGCGCTACTGGACCCTGGCGGAGCTGACGGAATTCGCCCGCGATGAGCTGGGCGTCAGCTATCTGTTCTGGAACCGGAAAACCTGGCGTAAGCCCGCGGACTCCTATGCCTTTGAGGACGCGCTCCCGGTGTTTTCCCGCTACGCGACTCTGGCTCGAGCCCATGATCGGCCATCCTGCGCAGAGCGCGACTGCCCTTCCGATGACCTTCGAGCCGGTGCGGACAGCGCCGGCGATGAATCCTGAACAAGGAGAGCTCAGCTGTGATTGAGAACAAGCCAACCCGAAGCCAGCGCCCGCGATGGATGGGCGTTCTGGCGACCCTCGCCGGCTCCGCGCTGCTGACGCTGTCCGTCGGCGCGCTTGCGGACAGCCTCTCGCTCGCCGCCGGTGACGAAGTCCAGATCGACGTGGTCGGCCAGTCGGAACTGTCCACGGAGGGTGTCGTCTCCCAATCGGGGCGCATCACCATGCCGCTGCTCGGCGAGGTGGACATCGGCGGGCTGTCGAGTGCGCAGGCCGCAGCCCGCATCGCACGGCAGCTGCAGGATCGCGGCTTTGTCCGCAGCGCAACAGTCAACCTGTCGGTCCAGAATGAAGGACTCAGCGGCGCTGACTTCATCACCGTGCTGGGTGAGGTCAATCGCAGCGGACGCTTCCCCCTGGGCAGCGCCAACCGCGCTGGCGTCAGCACCTTCACAGACGCCCTCGCCGAGGCGGGAGGCGCCACCGACACCGCTGCCGACTACGCCTTCGTGCAGACCCGCGGCAACAGCGAGCCCATCCGCATCGACATGCAGGCGCTGCTGCAGCGCGGCGATCTGTCCGGCAACGTCGCATTGCCCGCCGGCTCGACCATCGTGATCCCGCGCATGGACGTGTTCTATATCTACGGCGAGGTGCAACGTCCCGGGCGCTATCGCCTGGAGCCTGGCATGACCGTGGAGCAGGCGCTCAGCATCTCCAGCGGCCTGACCGCGCGCGGCACGGCGAAAGGCATTGCGACCAGTCGCAAAGACGACAACGGCAAGGTGAAGAAGTATCGCATCGAGCTGGATGATCAGCTGCAGCCCGGCGATGTGTTGTTTGTCCGAGAGGGGCTGTTCTAGCATCCGCGGCCGACCCGAAGGGCACTCGTCCGCAGGGAGAGTGCACTGACCGCGTAACGACAACGAGTAACGAAATGGAAACATCGTGGAACTAAGACGCGTCATAGAAATCCTGTCAGCACGGTGGCTGCTCATCGTGATACTGCTGGGCCTGTCCGTGGGCGCCGCAGCCTGGTTTACGCAACAGCAGGAGCGCCTGTACATCGCGCGCACCTCGCTGGTGCTGGACTTCCAGACGGAAAACCCGTTCGACAACGCCCGCCTGCCGGCGCAGCTCTCCTCGAGCTACATGTCGACGCAGATGGACATCCTGCGCAGCCGTCGCGTGGCGGCCGAGGCGCAGCGCACACTCGCCGAAGCCGACAAACCCGTCGGTCTCGAGATCGGTGAGCTGCTGCGTGGTCTCGAGGTCGAGCCTTACCGCGAAAGCCGGGTCGTGCAGATCGGCTTCAAGACCACCAACCCGGCAACCGCGGAGCGCGCAGCGGATGCGATTGCTCAGGCCTACATCGACACGACGCTCGAGCTCAACACAGAGCCTGCGAAGCGCAACGCGGAGTGGTTCGACGAGCAGCTCGTGGTGCTGCGGGAGCGACTGCAGCGCGCCCAGGCACGCCTGACCGACTTCCAGCAGGAGAAAGGCATCGTCGCGCTCGATGAGCGCCTCGATACGGAAACGTCGCGCCTGAACGAGCTGTCGAAGAGTCTGGTCTCTGCGCAGTCCGAAACCTATGCCGTGCAGGCGCGCCAGCTCGGGGTCAATCACCCGGAGTACCAGCGCGCCGTCGAGCGTGAGCGGTCCCTGCGCCGCTCCCTCGCCAGCCAGAAATCAGCGGTCCTGGCACTGAATGCCCAGCGCGACTCCCTGGACCTGCTGGCCCGGGAGGTCGAGACCGAGCGCCGCAACTACGAGGCGACGCTGGAAGGGTTTCACCGCGCCAGCCTGCAGAGTCAGTTCAACCGGACCAACGTCTCGGTACTAACGGCAGCGAAAGCTGAAACCGACCCGGTCAGCCCCAACGTCGTCCTGAACCTGGGCAGCGCGGGCTTCCTGGGATTGCTGATCGGAATTGTGATCGCACTGATGCTGGAATCTTCCAGCCGGCGCGTTCGCAGCACCAAAGACCTTGAAGAGGACTTCGATGTCGAAGTCCTGTCGACTTACTAAACACACAATAGAGAGACAGATCGGGGGTGACCATGGGAGTAGTTGCAGTGGACACACAGCCAACACTGGAAAATCTGATGATCGAGCGCAAGCTGATCACGCCGGAGGACCTGGCGCGCATTCGCGCTCATGCCCGCTCCAGCGAAGTGACCTTCCAGAAAGCGGCGATGGATCTGAAACTCGCAACGCGCGACACGATCGAGGAGCTGGTGCTGTCGCAGTTCGATTACCCGACGCTGGATGCGAAGGAACATCGCTACAGCGGCAAGCTGGCCCTCGCCTATGAGCCGATGTCGGCCTACGGCAAGGCGCTGCGGCGCCTGCGCAGCAATCTGCTGCGCAAGATTCCCGGTGGTCGCGATGCATCGATCGCCGTACTGGGTCCGGCGCGCAGTGAACAGGTGAGCTCAGTTGCAGCAAATCTCGCGATCGCCCTGTCGCAGCTGGGCCAGTCCACGCTGCTGGTCGACAGCAACTTGAGCAAGCCCATCCTGGCAGACTGGTTCCGCCACGAGGAAGAGGTCGGATTGGTATCCGCGCTGCTCAATCACATGCATCCCTCGGAGGTCATCACCCGCAAGGAAGGCTTCCAGGACCTGTCTCTAGTGCCCAGTGGCCTGGTGCCGCCGAACCCGACCGACGCGCTGAATAAGCACGCGTTGACCGCGCTCAACAGCTACGTGAGCGAGCACTTCGACATGCGCATCTTCAACACCCCGCCGCTGAGCGAGGTCACGAGCGCTGAACTCATCGCTGACGTATGCGGCAACGCGATCTGCGTTATCGAGGAAGGTCGGTCTTCCTACGATCAGCTGCATGCACTCGTGCACACCCTGCGCAAGCAGGGCACTCGGGTGCTTGGCGCCATCGTTAGGAAGTAGCCAGCGTGACCGTGCCTCCTGATTTTGTCGGTATCGGCGCCCAGAAAACGGGCAGCACCTGGCTGTACAAGATCCTGTCGCAGCACCCGGAGGTGGCGGTCTCGCAGGAGAAGGAAGTCGACTTCTTCTCCTATCACTACGATCGGGGCTACCAGTGGTATGCGCAACAGTTGCCCGCGCCGGCTAAGGGCATCATTCGCGGTGAGGTCTCGCCTTCGTACTGGGTCAACAGCGATGTGCCGCGCCGGGTCAAGGCGCTGGCGCCGCAGGCGCGCATTCTGCTGTGCCTGCGGGATCCGCTGGAACGGCTCCTGTCGAACCATCGCCACGAGGTTCGTGCCGGACACATGGACGACGGGGATCTGACCCTCGAGTCGGGCCTTGCGAACAACCCCATGTACCTGGAGCAGAGCCGCTACGCCAAGCACCTCAAGCGCTGGCTCGCGGTGTTCCCCCGTGAGCAGATCCATGTGGTGTTTATGGAAGACATCAAGAGCCGACCGCTCGAGGTCGCCCGCGAGGTGTTTCGCTTTGTCGGCGTCGACGAGCAGTTCGAGCCAGAGCAGCTCACGGAGCAATTCAATCGCAGCTTCGCGGTGCGCTCGCGCAAACTGTCCGGCGTGAAAGACCTGGTATACAGCGCCGCGCAACATCCAGCGCTGAGCTGGTCCTGGAAGCTCGCCACGAGCCTGGGACTGCGTTCCGCTTATCGCAGACTCAATCAGAAGCCGAGCTTCGAAGCGATACCGGCTCCGACGCCGGCGACCCTCGAAAAGTTGAGAGGCTGTCTGGCGAGCGACATCGATGAGCTCAGCGTGCTCTTGGAGCGCGACCTGTCTCACTGGCTGCAGCGCTGATCGACCGTGGGTGACTCGCCGGTCATCACGATCCTGGTCCTGCTGCTCGGGGTGACCTTTGCCCTGGGCGGTGCGCTGCTGGTCGGTCTCGGGCAGCCGGAATTCGTGCTGTTCGCGGCGGCATGCCTGGCGGCCATGCTGGTGATGTCATCGCCGCTTGCGGTGCTGTATTTCATTCTGATTGCTGGTCTGGTGGTGACCGGAGTCACCCAGCTGTATGTGCCCGGTGCCCGGATGATCCGCTGGCTCGTCCCTGCTGCAGCCGGGGTGCTGCTCCTGTTCGGTATCATCCAGCGCATGCAGACCACAGAGCGGAGCGCCCCGATCAGCGGCATCAGCGCTGGCCTGGCGCTGCTGCTCGTCGTCTCGCTCGTATCGCTGGCGATCAATTTCGACTCCCTGCGCGCCGCCTTCAACGCGATGCAGGGCTACTTCCAGGTGTCGGCGCTGTTCATCGCCCTCATCCTGGTGCAGTGGCGCCGGGACACCCTGACGGACCGGCTGCCGCCGCTGCTACTGGCCATTGCCATCCTTCAGCTCCCGTTCGCGCTACATCAGCTCATCGCCATTGTCCCCACCCGTCAGGGTCTGGGTAACGGCGTCGTGGCGGTCGATATCATCAGCGGCACCTTTGGCGGCTCTCGAACCGGTGGCGGTGCCAACGCGCTCCTCGCGCTCTATCAGGTCATCGTCGTGACCGGGCTGCTCGCCTACTCCAAGGAGCGACGACTACGCGGTTGGCAGCTTGTGCTCGGCGGCGGCGCACTGCTTGCCCCGATGTTGTTCAACGCGGCCAAGGTCGTCGTGCTGTATCTGCCCATCGCTTTTCTGCTGGTCTACTGGCAGGACGCTCGCAAGCAGCCGCTGCGCTTCCTGGGCGGCGGCCTGCTGACCACCGGCATGGTCTGGCTGCTCCTGAACTCGATCGCCACTACGGGGCCGCTGGAGCGCCGGGTGGAGGGCCCAGGGGACCTGTTGAGCTACGTGATCGAGCGGCAGACAGCCTCAACCTCTGAACGGGACAGCGACTATGCCGGCCTGTCGCGGTGGACGGCCCTGACCTTCTGGGTCGAAGAGCACAAGGACCAGAACCCCGCCTATGCATTCCTTGGCCACGGCCCGGGCGCCACGCGGGTGCAGCGCGCCGGATTGATCGACACCGAGTCCCTGGCCGAGACCCGCTACGGGGGCCTGGAGATCGGTGTCACCGCCGTCGCGGCGCTGCTGTGGGAGGTGGGCCTCGTTGGCCTGCTGGTGGTGCTGGGAGTGCTGTACACAGCTTTCCGCCAGGCGAGCACCCTGGCCCGCTATTACCGGACCCGGGATCGCCGCAGGAGTGCCATCTTCAGCGCCCTGTCGGCCGCCTTCGTCCTCCTGATCGTAAGCCTCTTCCACAAGGACTTCCTGGTCTATCACCTGCCGTTCCAGACCCTGTTCGCGCTGCTGCTGGGCTACCAGGTGGTGGAGTGGCGTATGTATCGCTTGGCGCAGCGCGCGCAGCAGCGCGCCGAGACCCCGGCAGGGTCGGCCGCACCCGATTCGTCTCCGCCGGGACCGGCCCAACCGGCGCCCGCCCTCTAGCCGAGCGAGACCGCGACACCGGCGGCTCGGCTCGGTCCGCGGGACATCGTCCACTCGCCCCAGTCACAGGCCTCTTGCTGGCTTCGATCTCGCCGGCAACCCGCTATTGCCGGCCGAATATGACCATACATAAGGTGCTCGAGCAGGCGCTCCCTCCGACAGGTCGCGGTGAACAGCGGCCCCCCTCCTGTCGTCTGCCACCTGGATGATGGCCAACCGCTGCGCGTCGATTGCCGCGCTCTAGACACATCACCTGCCTAGATTCACAAACAGGGGCGTTTTCGAAAACTAGGCTGCGCTTATTCTTGTTAAGATCTGCCTCATCCCGGTCGCAGCCGTTCCGCCGGCCCGCCTTCGCTAACCAGGGTGTCCGAGGGGTCACCAAGGCAGAACCTATGAACTTCCGATCACCGATCGCCGTTGCACTGTTGTGGGGCAGTGCGAGCGTCGCGAGCGCCAATATCACGTTCTCTGACGAGACCGGCCAACTCGATGACACGAACAACTTCCCCTATGAAAGCTGGGGCGCCGCCTGGGGCGACCTGAACAGTGATGGCCTGCCCGATGTCTTTGCGGGCAATCACCGCAACTACGGGACGATGCTCATCAACCTGGGTGACGGCAGCTTCGACCGCACCAATGCCGGGGACGGCAGTGGCATGTGGAGCACGGGTTTCGCGCACTACGACGACCACGGCGCCACCTGGGCAGACATGGACAACGACGGCGACCTCGACCTGCTCATGAGCGAGGCCGTACAGCGCAACCGCTGGCTACGCAACGACAACGGCGTGCTCTTCACCGAGTTCGACACGGGCACGCAAACCGGCTACATGCCCATCAACCGGGAATCCGGGGGGCAGGCCAATGAGTACTTCGAGATCCGCCAGAACTGCGACGGCAACAACGGCTCCTGGGGCCTCCTGACGGACCTGAACCACGGTGGCCGGCTGGAGCTGCTGTGCGTTCGCAACGGGGTGGACTTTCCCTGGGACGTGCAGAACCCCGATGGCCCGGCAGTGACCCTGCCCACGCTGCGCCCGGTGATCGACATGGCGCCCGGCGACTTCGACGGCGACCTGCGCAATGACTACGTCCTGCTGCGCGGCCGTGACCGGCCGAACGGCGCAGAACAGCTGAACGCCACGACGGTGGAGACGCAGATGAACGTCACCACGTCCGCCAACAATCAGGAACTCACCGTCGTGACCAGCGGCTCTCTCACGCTGCACAACATCGATGACGGTTCCTGGCGCGGGAACGGCAACGACTTTACCGAGGTGCGCATCGGCGCGAGCGGCTATGCTCCGACGGCGCCGACCTTCACCCTGGACGTCAATAACAGCAACAACTACGGGCTCGCCAGCGGCTCCACGGTCACCGACGATCGCCTATTCGTCGGCTACGACACCAGCGAGGGCGCCTGGAAGCTACGCTTCAATTCCGAGGGCAACTGGGAGTACATCCACTTCTACATGACGAGCGATGCGCCGATCACCAGCGTGTCGCAGCCCTCCGGCAGCATTGGCGACAACCCCAACCTGCCGCGGCTCTATCGCAACACCACCGGCGGCTATGTGGATGCCGGTTTCAGCATCGGTTTCACGCCGGTGCAGTGTGCGAGCGTTGTCGCCGGCGACTTCGACAACGACATGGACCTGGACCTGTACATGGCGTGCCGGGACGGCGCGGCCAATATTGCCAACGAGCTGTTCGTGAACGACGGCACCGGCAACTTCACCCGCCAGGTCAGCCACGGTGCCGAAGGGATCATCGGCGGCTCAATCTTTGACGGCGCAGGCAACGCCGATAGCGTCGTCAGCGCGGACTACAACCTCGATGGGTTCCTCGACCTGTTCGTGATCAACGGCCTCAATATGCGCCCGCGCTGGACCGGTGGCCCGAAACAGCTGTTCAAGAACACGCCGAACGGGAACAACTGGATCCAGTTTGACCTGGAAGGCGTGTTGTCGAACCGGGACGGGATCGGTGCCAAGCTCTACATCACGACGCCGGACGGCACGGTCCAGTACCGGGAGCAGAATGGTGGCTACCATCGCTGGTCGCAGAATCACATGCGCGTGCACGTCGGCCTGGCGGCCAACCCCAGCGCCACCGTTGAGGTTCGCTGGCCGAGCGGTCAAGTCGACACCTACAACAACCTAAGCGCCGGCGCCATCTATCGCCTGACCGAGAGCGGCGGCGCCAGCGTGCGCTTTATCGACTCCGACGGCGATGGCCAGGTGGACGCCTTCGATCCCGACGACGATAACGACGGCGTGCCGGATGTAGACGATGCGTTCCCGCTCGATCCGACCGAAAGCGCCGACAGCGACGGTGACGGCGTCGGCGACAACGCCGATGCGTTCCCGAACGATCCGAGCGAGTCAGCGGACACGGACAGCGACGGTATCGGCAACAACGCCGACATCGATGACGACAACGACGGTATCAGCGATGCGGCGGAACAGGGCACGGGCGCCGGCCCGACGACGGTCACCAGCCCCATACTGACCGTGAGCCAGGGTGGCGGCGTGAGCGAGGACTTCACCGTGCTGCTTCCGGCGGGCACCTTCACGATCGGGCAGAGCGTCCAGGTAGACAACGTGCTGGCGGATGGAGACCTCAACGGCAGCAACGAGACCTTTGTACTGACCCTCAACGGCGGTGAGTTCACGAGCTCGAGCGTGCAGACCGATACTCAGTGCACACAGACCCTGGTCCCACTGACCAATCCTATCAATGCCTCCGTGACGGTCATCGACATCGGCGGCGGTCAGCCGGGTCTGGCGGTCAACCTGACGACCAGCAGCGCCGTGGGAGCGCTGTCCGGTTGCGTCGGCAATGCCGCCCTCCGGCTGACCCTGGATATCACGGGCACCAGCGTCGGCACGACGGACATCGATGACGATGGCATTCCTAACGGCCTCGACCTGGACAGCGACAACGACTCCATCCCCGACCTCATCGAAGCCGGCCTGACCGATGCCGATGGCAACGCGCTGGTCGACGCCCTTGCGCTGCAGGGCACGGTGACGAACCCGCCGGACAGCGACAGCGATGGTACCCCGGACTTTCTGGATCTGGAGAGCAACAACGCGGCCAACAACGGTACGGCCTTCGACATCAGCGGGACCACCAACGCGGGCCTCGACAGCGATGGCGACGGCCGTCTGTCGGTGGCTGATAGCGGCGGTGGGACGGATGCGGATGCCGACGGTATTGATGACCTGGTCGACGGTAACCCTGGCGCCTTCGGGACCGGTGCACCGGGCGCAGCCGTGTTTTGCGGTGCCCCGGCCATCAGCAATGCGGCCGACCGCGCGACCTTCCTGTGGCGCGACTGCGGCGGCACCGAGCAGTGGCGCCTGCGCGTCACTGGAGGCAGCACGCCGGACCGGATCGACTTCATCGGCCGGATCGACGTGGCCGGCGGCGTGGGCGGCCTCGTTCCGGTCTCGATCGAGAGCTCCGATACCCTCGACACCTCGGACCCCAATGCACTGGCATACACGCTGATCATCTATGGCAGCGGCATCGACGGCTTCGACTTCACCGTTCCTGCTGGCGCCTGCCTCACCCCGCAGCTGCCCGCCTCCCTGCCGGTGCTGCTGGGCAGCAGCCGCACACCGCTGACCACGGCTGACGTGGCGCTGGACACGGGCCTCGCCTGCCCGGTTCCCCCAGATAGCGACGGGGACGGGCTATCCGATGCGGAAGAGGCGGGACTCGGGACCGACCCCAACGATCCGGATACGGATGGCGGTGGCGTCGACGACGGCACCGAGGTCAACAACGGCACCGATCCCCTGGACCCGGCCGATGACAACGACCCGTCCGTTGCCGCCTGCGGTGAACCGGTGTTCAGCGGAGCCACGGACCGTGCGCTGTTCCTGTGGAAGGAATGCGGCTTTGCCGGTCCCGGTGAGCAGTGGAACCTGCGCGTATCCGGCGGCGGCGGCAGCTTCGACACCTTCAACGGGCAATTCGAGTCCGATACCGTCCTCACCGCCAGCGGCGTCGGCCTGGAACCGGCTGACGTGCTCGACAGCACACCGGGCGATTCGCTGGTCGACTACGCGTTCACCGTCGGCAACACCGGCGTGGACGGGCTGGAGCTGAATGTGCCCGCAGGCGCAGACACCTGCTTCAATCCCGGCGAGCTTGCCAGCGGCGCCGACGCGCGGCTGGGCGGAGGACAACAGCCGATTACCGGACCCATCAAGCTGCAGGACCTCACGCCGTGCGCAGTCGACCCAACCTGTGGCGATCCCGGCTACGATCCGGCAACGGAGCCGGGCATTTACCTGTGGCAGGAGTGTGGTGCAGCGGGCGCTGACGCCAGCTGGCGCGTACGCATTGTCGCCGGTGGTTTGAGCTGGAATGAGTTTGCCGGCGCTCTGACGGCGGATACGAATCTTGCCGCAACGCCGGTCAGTCTCGAGATTGCCGATACCTTTGACACGGTGCCCGGCGACGACACGCTGGATTTCAGTCTGTTCGTATCAAACAACGGCTTTGATGGCTTCGACACCGTGATCCCGGCAGGCGCGAACAGCTGCTTCGACGTGACCACGATACCCGCTGGCGCGGGCGTGTTCGTAGGCGCTGCGCGACAAACACCGGCAGGACCCTTCAACCTGGAAAACCTGGGGCCCTGCCTGTAGGGCTGTGAATGCCGTTTTCGGATCGCCCTCTCCAGGGGGCGATCCTGCTGCATAGAACGGCGCCCGAATGCGGGTTACATGAACTCCGAGCCGTTCTCGACCCTGACCTCGCTGCACTGGCTGCTGCCCTCAGCCTTTCGAAACTCAAGCCAGCTCGCGCTGCCGATGGATGTGACAGCGCGCAGCATCGCCTCTGGCGGGTTGTAGCGGTAACACGCAAGAAAGTGAGTCGGAGTTTTCGCCGAACAGTAGACGCGCACGTTGCTGTCCGAGTCATAGGCCAGAACCGAACAGCCAATATAGCCACCTTCAATGTTGTGTCTGCGCGCGTTCGGCAGGGGGCCGGTCGCGATATTGTTCC
>JBCDIK010000042.1:0-19556 GCA_038749065.1 Pseudomonadota bacterium
GAGCGCCCGACGTTCGGCCCGCGTACGACGTCGCCGTCGCTGGCCTCGATCCAGAGCTCGAGGCGGTCGCCGGGACGGGCGTCCACCTCCGCAGCGCTCGTCCTCCCGACGCCCTCGTGGCGGAGGGGACGGTAATCTTTGCCGACGCCGGCAACGTCTTCAACACCAACTGTCCCGATGTGTCCACCCGATGCTTCGGGCTTGGCGCCGACGAGTTTCGCTACTCCGTCGGGATCGGGGTGACCTGGCTGACCGGCCTGGGCCCCATGACCTTTGCGTTCGCGAAGCCCTTCAACGGGGGCGAATTCGATCGAGAAGAAACCTTCCAGTTTGAGTTGGGTCGAACGTTCTGATTAGAATGCGCCGCTTTCGCGCTGCGCGGCGGCAAGACAGGAGAAACACCTTGGTTGTATCACGTATGAAATGGGCACTGCTGGCGCTTGTCCTGGTAGCCGGTAGCGCCGCTGCCGAACTCAAAGTCGCCGTGCTCGACACGCAGCGCGCGCTGGCCGAGAGCGAGGAGGCCAAGGCGCTGATCGAGCGCATCAACCGCGAGCTCAAGAACGAGCAGGAAGAGGTTCAGACCCTCGGCGAGTCCATCCGCAAGCTGAATGAAAAGCTGCAGAAGGATGGCGAGGTCATGAGCCAGGCTGAAAAGCGCAAGGCTTCCAAGGAAATCGAGGACAAGCAGATCGATTACCAGTTTCTGGTCAACAAGCTCCAGAAAGAGGTCAACGATCGCCGCAACGAGCTGCTGCAGCAGATGGTGCCCAAGGTCGATGCAGTCCTGAAGGATCTGATCGCCTCCGAAGGCTACGATCTGATCCTCGAGCGCGCCAATCTGCGCTATGCCAATGCCAAGCACGACATCACCCGCAAGGTGACCGAGAAGCTCAACGCCAAGCGCTAAGGAGCGCAGTCGTGCGCCGCCGCCAGGTCGAGCTGAGTCTTCAGATGCTGGCGGCCATCCTTGACCTTCGTTACGAGGGCGACCCGGAGCGTCCTGTCACCGGGATCGCCGCGCTCAAGGATGCCGGCCCCGGTGACCTGAGCCACTACTCCAGCCGCAGCTACCTCGAGGCGCTGGGCGCCACTGCGGCGGCGGTCGTCATCCTGCGGCCGCAGGATCGGGCACTGCGCGATGGCCCGGTCTTACTGAGCGACAATCCCTACCTCGCTTACGCCCGCGCCAGCCAGCACTTCAGTGAGCAGAGCGCGCCCGATCCCGGCGTGCACCCGAGTGCCGTCGTGGCGGCGAGAGCAGAGGTGGATTCCGCCGCATCTGTTGGAGCTCTGGCGGTGATCGGTGAGCGCGCAACCGTGGCAGCTGGAGCGGTGATCGGCGCCGGTGCCTGCATCGGCGACGACTGCGCGGTGGGCCCCCATAGCCGGATTCAGCCGCGCGCGGTGCTCGACAGCGACGTCCATGTCGGCGCTCGCTGCATCGTGCACAGTGGCGCGGTCGTCGGTGCGGAGGGGTTCGGCTACACCCCGGACGAACGCGGGCAGTGGCAGGCGATCGCGCAGCTGGGCGGTGTCCGCATCGGTGATGATGTGAGCATCGGTGCCGGGACCTGCATTGACCGCGGCGCGCTGGGCGACACGCGCATCGGCGATGGCGTCAAGATCGACAATCTGTGCCAGATTGGCCACAACTGTGATATCGGGGATCACTCGCTCATCTGTGGCTGTGTCGGCATCGTCGGCAGTACCACCATCGGCCGTCACTGCGTGCTCGCGGGCGGCTGTGGTATCGGTGGGGATCAGCCGGTCACCCTGTGCGACCAGGTGGTGGTGAGCGCCATGACGCTGATCTCGCAATCCATCGCCAAGCCCGGTGTCTATTCCGGCGCCACGCTGCATGCGCCCCACGGCGAGTGGAAGCGCAATGCCTTGCGAGCGCGGCAGCTCGACACGATGCATCAGCGGTTGCGCAAGCTCGAGCGGGAATGACCCTGCGGCTGTCGCAGAACTCTGCGACAATGGCGCCGATCGGGCAGGGCAACAAACACCAATGACAACCGACCAGCGCAAAGATGTCACAGAGCTCTTCGAGTATCTGCCGCACCGTTATCCCTTTCTATTGGTGGATCGGGTCACGCAGCTGCAACCGGGCGAGCACGTGCGCGGCTTCAAGAACGTCACGATCAACGAGCAGTTTTTCAACGGTCACTTTCCCGGGCACCCGGTGATGCCCGGTGTGCTGATCGTCGAAGCGATGGCGCAGCTGTCCGGCGTACTGGCCTTCGAGACCAAGAACCGGCGGCCTGCAGACGGGTACATCTATTATCTGGCTGGCACCGACAAAGTCCGGTTCAAGCGTCCGGTCGTGCCGGGTGACCAGCTACAGATGGCCAGCACCATCCTGGCGGACAAGCGCGGGGTCATGAAGTTTGCCTGTGAAGCGACGGTCGATGGCCAGGTGGCGTGCTCGGGTGAGATCACCTGTATGGAGGCGCCGCTCTGATGGCTGCGGCGCTGCCGCCGGAAATCGACGCGCGCGCGATCGTGGACCCCTCTGCGAAGATCGGCCGCAACGTCAGCATCGGTCCCTGGAGCATCATCGGTCCCGAGGTCGAGATCGGCGATGACTGCTGGATCGGGCCCCACGTGATCGTGAAGGGGCCCACGGTCATGGGGCAGGGTAACCGCATCTATCAGTTTTCTTCTGTGGGAGAAGACACGCCGGCATTTGCCTACCAGGGCGAGTCTACGCGCCTGATCATGGGCGATCGCAACGTGATCCGCGAAGGAGTCACCATTCACCGCGGGACAGTACAGGACCGGGGCGAAACAGTGATCGGCAGCGACTGCCTGCTCATGGCCTACGTTCACGTCGGACACGACTGTGTGGTCGGTGATCACGTGGTGATGGCCAACAACGCGGGCCTTGCCGGGCACGTGCTGGTCGGCGACTTCGCCAACTTCGGCGGCTTCGCCGCGGTGCCCCAGTACCGGCAGATCGGGCCTTTTACCCATATCGGTGGCATGAGCCTGGTGCTCAAGGATGTCCCGGCTTATATGACCGTCAGCGGGAACCCGGCGTCGGCGATCGGGCTGAATCTGGAAGGAATGAAACGCCGCGGCTATGACCGGGCCCGGATCGATGCCTTGAAGCGCGCCCACAAGACCGTGTATCGCGAAGGGCGCACGACCAAGGACGCGCTGGCGACGCTGGCCCCTCTGGCTGCGGAAGACGAGGCGGTTGCGCGCTTTGCGGAGTCCGTGCGGGCCTCGAAGAACGGCATCATTCGCTAGGTCGGCGGCGCACGTGGGCTTTCCGGTCGCTCCGACCCACCGTTCTGCAGGGCCGCTGTCCCTCGGCATGCTCGCGGGCGAGGCGTCCGGCGACCTGCTCGGAGCCGGTCTCCTTGGCGCCCTGGCGGCGCAGGGGCACGCACCGCGCGCGGTCGGCGTCGGTGGCCCGGCGATGCGCCAGGCGGGCCTAGAGTCGCTCGTTCCCATGGACCGCTTCGCAATCAACGGGTTCGTCGAGCCAGTGCGCCGTCTACCGGAGCTGTGGCGACTGCTCGGCGCGCTGGAGCGAGATGTTTTGAGCCAACGTCTCGATGCCTTCGTTGGTATAGATTTCAATGTCTTCAATCTTCTTCTTGAGCGGCGGCTGAAGCGTGCAGGGATGCCCACGGCGCACTATGTGAGCCCCTCTGTGTACGCCTGGCGGCGGGGTCGCATCGAGCGCCTGGCGCAGTCCGCAGATCTGCTGCTGTGCCTGTATCCCTTCGAGCCACCGCTCTACTCGGGAAGCCCGGTGCGAGCGGTGTACGTCGGCCACCCCCTTGCGGACGAGATCGCGCCGGTGCGCGACCGACAGCCTGCCGCGCGCGAGGCTCGCGCGGCGCTTGGTGTCCCGCCCGGCCATGAGTGCATCGCGATCCTGCCAGGCAGCCGGAGCAGTGAGATCAGTGCCATGCTGCCGCTCTTTCTCGAAGCGGCCCGGCGCCTGCAGGTCGCCGTGAAGCCGGTGACCTTCGTCTTGCCCTGTCCGCGGCCCGCCTTGCTCGCGCCGGTGCGCCAGGCGCTGGCCGCGTATGCGGACCTGCACTGCATTGTCGATGAGGCCCCGGCCCGGCAGGCACTGACGGCGGCGTCGGCGGCCTTCGTGAAGTCAGGCACCTCGACCCTCGAGGCAATGCTGTTGCGCTGTCCGATGGTGGTCAGCTACCGGCTCGGGGCGCTGAGCTACCAGGTGGTGAAGCGCCTGTTGCGCACGGAGTTCATCGCGCTGCCGAACATTCTGGCCGGGCGCGCGCTGGTTCCGGAACTGCTCCAGGACGACGCCACGCCCGCCCGTTTGGCCAGCGCGCTGCTCGTGGAGCTGGATCGCAGCGCGCGGGACTCGGAATACCAGCAGGCCTGCGCTAGGCTCCACGACGAGCTGCGGTGTGATGCCAACAGTCGTGCCGCCCAGGCCATTGCAGAGCTCGTTGAGCACAGAGCGCCATGATTCACAGCCCCGATTTTCCGCCGGTCCTGGCCCTCACGGACGCGGCGCTTGCGACCGAGCTGCCGCGTTGGCGGTGCAGCGGGCTGGTAGGCATTGACGAGGTCGGCCGTGGCCCGCTGGCGGGGCCGGTGTGCGCGGCTGCGGTGATGTTGCCAGCACAGTTCGATCCCGCTCTGACGCCGGACTCCAAAGCCGTGAGCGAGTCCCGCCGCCAAGCGCTGGCCGCGCAAATCGAAGGGCTGGCGCGGGGCTTCGCGCTGGGATGGGCGAGCGTTGCCGAGATCGATGAGCTCAACATTCTGCACGCGACTGAACTCGCGATGCGCCGTGCCCTCGCGGGCCTGCGCGATGCCCTGGCAGTGCGCGCCCCGGAGCTCGACGCCTCCATGCTGCGGGTACTCGTTGATGGCAACCGCGTGCCACCGATCGAGGACCTGTGCGCAGGGGCGGCGGCGGTCGTGAAAGGGGATGCACGGGTGCCCGAGATCGGCGCGGCCTCCATCCTCGCCAAGGTCGCTCGCGATACGCTGATGTGTGGCTACGACGATCGCTATCCGGGATTCGGCTTTGCCCGGCACAAGGGCTATGGGACCCGGGCGCACCGTGAGGCGCTGCGGGAACTTGGCCCCTGCGCCATTCATCGCCGCAGCTTCGCGCCGGTGCGGGCCGCGCTGTCGTGAGTTCGGCCAGCGGGCAGAACCCGAGCCCGGACGTGCCATCGTTCGTGCACCTGCGGGTGCACAGCGAGTACTCTCTGGCGGATGGCATCGTGCGCGTGAAGGCGCTCGCGAAACAGGCTCGGCAGGCCCGCATGCCAGCGGTGGCGCTGACGGATCTCGGCAACCTGTTCGGCCTGGTGAAGTTCTACCAGGCCGCCCTGGCCGAAGGGGTCAAGCCGATTGTCGGCGCAGATCTCAAAGTGCTCGACGACGACGGCGAGCTCTGCCTCATGACCCTGCTGGCGATGGACCAGGTCGGCTATGGGAATCTGATCACCCTGGTCTCGGGTGGTTACTTGAGCGATTCGCACTATGGTGCCGTTGCGGCGAGCGAGCTTGCGGCGCACAGCGAGGGTCTGATTCTGCTCAGCGGCGCCCGCTCTGGTGATGTCGGGCTGGCGCTCGCGAAGGAAGACGCCGCGCTGGCCGAGGCGCGTGCCCGGCACTGGCAATCGGTTTTCCCGGACCGCTACTACGTCGAGCTGCAGCGCACCGGCCGGGCCGGCGAGGAACGCTACCTGCGGGCTGCCTGTGAGCTGGCGGCGGCGCTTGAGCTGCCGGTGGTCGCGACCAACGAAGTGTGTTTCCTGAGCGAGGACGACTACGAGGCCCACGAGACCCGCGTGTGCATTCACGAGGGCCGGGTGCTGGATGATTCGCGGCGAGAGCGTCGCTACGCCGCCAGCCAGTATCTGTGCGATGCGCAGGAAATGGCGCACCGCTTCCGGGACCTGCCGGTGGCCCTTGAGAACACCGTGCGCATCGCGCAGCGCTGCAACGTCCAGCTCGCGCTCGGCACCTACTTCCTGCCGAACTATCCCGTGCCCGAAGGCGTGACGTTGGATCAGTTTCTCACCGATTGCGCGCAGCAGGGCCTGACCGCTCGGCTGGCGGCGCGCAGTGCTCCCCTTGAGCACCCGCGGGAAGCCTACGCGGAGCGGCTGCGTTTCGAGCTCGACGTCATCAGCCAGATGGGCTTTCCCGGATACTTCCTGATCGTCATGGAGTTTATCCAGTGGGCGAAGGAGAACCGCATTCCGGTCGGTCCCGGCCGCGGCAGCGGCGCCGGTTCCCTGGTGGCCTTCGCCCTGGGCATCACGGACCTCGACCCGCTGGACTACGACCTGCTGTTCGAGCGCTTTCTCAATCCGGAGCGGGTGTCCATGCCCGACTTCGATGTCGATTTCTGTATGGAGGGGCGCGACCGGGTCATCACGCACGTCGCGGAGCGCTACGGCTTAGAGGCGGTCAGCCAGATCATTACCTTCGGCACCATGGCCGCGAAGGCGGTGGTGCGCGACGTGGCCCGGGTACAGGGCAAGCCCTACGGGCTGGCAGACAAGCTCTCCAAACTGATTCCCTTTGAGGTCGGCATGACCCTCACCAAGGCGGTGGAGACGAGCGAGGACCTGCGCAGCTTCATCGCCGAGAGCGAGGAAGTCGTCGAGATCATGGATATGGCCTACAAGCTCGAGGGCATCGTCCGCAACGTCGGCCGTCATGCCGGCGGGGTGGTGATCGCGCCCTCGGCGCTCACCAACTTCGTGCCGCTCTACCGTGAAGAACAGGGCGTTGGTCTGGTCTCGCAGTTCGACAAGGACGACGTCGAGCAGGCGGGGCTGGTCAAGTTCGATTTTCTCGGTCTCAAGACCCTCACCATCATCGACTGGGCGGTCCAGGCGGTGAACGCGGCGCTGCCCGCCGATTCGCCGCCGCTGGCAATCGAGGCGTTGCCACTCGACGATGCGCCGACCTTCGAGCTGCTGCGCCGCGCCGAGACCACCGGTGTCTTCCAGCTTGAATCACGCGGCATGAAAGACCTGATCCGCCGCCAGCTGCCGGACACCATCGAGGACATCATCGCGCTGGTGGCCCTGTTCCGGCCGGGCCCGCTGCAGTCCGGCGCGGTTGATGACTTTGTCGACCGCAAGCACGGGCGCGCGCCGGTAACGGTGCCGCACCCGGAGATGGAGACCGTGCTCAGCGGCACCTACGGCGTCATTCTCTACCAGGAGCAGGTGATGCAGATCGCCCAGGTCCTGGCGGGGTTCACGCTGGGCCAGGCGGACCTGCTACGCCGCGCCATGGGCAAGAAAAAGCCCGAGGAGATGGCCAAGGTGCGGGCTCAGTTCGTCAGCGGCGCTACAGAGCGCGGCGTCGACGAGCGCCTGACCGGCGAGATCTTCGACACCATGGAGAAGTTTGCCGGCTACGCCTTCAACAAGTCACACAGCGCAACCTATGCGCTCGTCTCCTTCCAGACCGCCTGGCTCAAGTGCCACTACCCGGCGCAGTTCATGGCCGCGACGCTGTCGGCGGATCTGCAGAACACCGACAAGATCGTCATCCTGGTCGATGAGGCGCGGCGCATGGGGCTCGAGCTGCTGCCGCCCTGCGTCAATGACAGCGACTTCCGCTTTACGGCCATTGGCTCCGTGAAAGCGCTGCCGCACGGCGAGACGGCCGCGCCGGAGGACGCATCGGTCGCTGCCACCGCTGAGCTCGCCCCGGGCGTGCGCTACGGCCTGGGCGCGATCAAGGGTGTTGGGGAAGCACCGGTCGAGGCCATCATCAGCGCGCGCGCCGCCGGCGGCCCCTTTACGTCGCTGACGGATTTCTGCGCCCGCGTCGACGCCCGTCGCGCCAACCGCCGGGTACTCGAAGCGCTGGTCCGCGCCGGGGCGCTGGATGCGCTGGTCTCCGGCTCAGATCAGGGCGTCGATGGCGTCCGCGCGCAGCTGCTGGCGGCGCTGGACGATGCGGTGCGCGGCGCGGAGCAGGCTGCCCGCAACAGCGAGGCGGGCATGTCCGATATGTTCGGCGGTGGCGATGCCACGCCGATGGCACCGCCGCTGCGCGCACCGGTACCGCCGCTGCGTCGGCGCGAGCGACTCGAAGGCGAGCGCGAAGCGCTCGGGTTGTACCTGAGCGGACATCCCATCGATGACTATCTCGATGAGATCGCCCAGATGTCATCGCACCGGTTGGCCTCGGTGCGTGCCCAGAAAGGGACCCAGGTCGTCGCCGGGCTGGTCGCCTCGGTGCGGACCATGCGCAACAAGCGCGGCGACCCGATGGCCTTCGTGCAGCTGGATGACCGCAGCGCCAGGCTGGAGCTGTCCTGCTTTGCGAAGGTCTACGCGGAGCACCAGGAGAAGATTGCCAAGGATGCGATCGTGGTCGTCGAGGCCGTGGCGGAGCAGGACGATTTCAGCGGCGGGATCGCGCTCAAGGCAGAGCGCATCTACACCATGGAGGAAGCTCGCCGCCGCTACGCCCAGGGTCTCCTGATCGACTCACCGCCGCAAACGGGCGCCGATTTCGTGGATCGCCTGAAACGTTGTCTCGGGCCGCATCGTCGCGCCGAGGCCGGGTGCCCGGTCTCTGTGCTGTACACGGCCGACCAGGCGCAGGCCCGGGCACAAATCGCGCTGGGCAGTCAGTGGCAGGTCAGTCCGACCGATGAACTGCTGGCGGCGCTGCGCGGCGAGTTCGGCCCGGCCCAGGTCGAGCTTCGCTATGGGCGTGGCTGACTCTACCCCCGAGCCAGTCACAAACGCGCTGCTGCATTGGCTGGACGTCCACCTTGGCAACCCAACGACGTCAGGCCCGACGCGGAACCTGTGGGTGGGCTACAGCGGCGGCATGGATTCAGCAGTGCTGCTCGAAGCCCTGGCGGCGCTGCGGGCGGAGTTCCCGCAGCCCGTGCACCTGGGGGCCATTCATGTGGATCACGCCCTCCATCCCGATTCTCCGGCGTGGGCACGACACTGTGCTCAGCGGTGCGAGCAGCTCGGCGTGCCGCTGACGGTGTGCCGTCTGCCCGCCGGGCAGCTGGCGCAGGAGCCCGGCGGCTTGGAGGCCGCCGCCCGGCGGGCACGCTACGAGCACTTCTTGGCGGTCCTTGCGCCCGGTGATGCGCTCCTGCTCGCCCATCACGCGAACGATCAGGCGGAGACGGTGCTGCTGCGTATGGCCCAGGGGCGCGGCCTCCTGCCCATGCCCGCGGCGCGGCCCCTGGGCCCCCGCCGCGACCTGTATCGACCGTTGCTGGAACTGCCTCGATCAGCGCTGCGCGCCTATGCGCAGGTACGTTCCTTGAGCTGGCTGGAAGATCCGGCCAACGCCGGTACGGATCCTGATCGCAACTATCTGCGGCATCGGGTATTGCCCGCGCTTGAGGCTCGCTGGGAGGGGGTCGTGCCCGCACTCGGGCGGGCGGGCCGGGCAGCGGCGGCGGAGCGGGCCGCGCTTTCTGAAGCGCTTGCCGGCCTCGACGCCCTGCCTGTGGCGCGCGCGCTGGCAGCGCCGGGGCAGGCTGCGCTGCGGGCCTGGCTGGCAGGCCGGGGCGAGCACGGCGTCACCGATCGTGCCCTCATGGCCTTCTGCGCCCCTCTGGAGCGCGACAGCGACGCCAACAGCACGCTGACGCTAGCCGGCGGCGTCCTTGAGGCCCGGGCGGGCACGGTGCGCTGGCGGCCCTCGCCAGCGGCGGCGGAGCCCGGCGTGAATTGAGGTCACCGGGCCGATTCGCTAACATTACGGTCCATCCTGCGGTTGATTCTTCAGCCGCAAGTGCGCGCAGACGCGCGCTCAAACCGAACTGAACCAGACGAACGCAGCAAGATTCCAGGGGTCGCGCATCGGGTAGCTGTGCGTCTGATCTCAATCCGTTTTCGTCGCCCGGCGCCCCGGCTCCGGCCATGAGTGTGAGTTGCATGACCCGATATATTTTCGTAACCGGCGGCGTGGTGTCATCCCTGGGCAAGGGCATTCTCACGTCGTCGCTGGCGGCAGTGCTGCAGGCGCGCAATGTTCGCGTCAACGTCATGAAGCTGGACCCGTATATCAACGTCGATCCCGGCACCATGTCGCCGTTCCAGCATGGCGAGGTGTTTGTCACGACCGATGGCGCGGAAACGGATCTGGATCTGGGGAACTACGAGCGCTTCAGCGGCGTGCCCATGACCAAGCGCAACAACTTCACCACCGGCAGCATTTACGCCGAGGTGATTCGCCGGGAACGCCGAGGGGATTACCTGGGCGGCACCGTGCAGGTGATCCCCCACGTGACCGATGAGATCAAGCGCCGCATCAAGGATGTCGGCGAGGGGCATGAGGTGCTGATCGTGGAGATCGGCGGGACCGTGGGTGACATCGAGTCCCAGCCCTTTCTTGAGGCGATCCGACAGATTCGGCTGGAGGTGGGCAGCAATCGCGCGCTGTTCATTCACCTCACGCTGGTGCCGTACATCGCCACCGCTGGCGAGATTAAGACCAAGCCGACCCAGCACTCGGTCAAGGAGCTACGCTCCATCGGTCTCAACCCGGACATTCTCGTGTGCCGGAGCGAGCGCATGCTGCCGCGCTCGGCGCGCAGCAAGATCGCGCTCTTTACCAACGTCGAGGAACGCGCCGTCATTCCGCTCATGGATGTTGAGACCATTTACCAGGTGCCGGAACTGCTGCACCAGGAAGGGCTCGACGACTTCGTCGTAGAACGGCTGGAGATCGAGTGCGACAGCGCCGAGCTCTCATCCTGGCGCAAGGTCGTGCACGCGGAGCTGAACCCGGAGCGCGAGGTCAAGATCGCGATGGTGGGCAAGTATCTCGAGCTGCTCGACGCCTACAAGTCGCTGACGGAAGCCATCAACCACGCGGGCATCCAGACGCGTACGAAAGTGCAGATCGACTATATCGACGCCCAGGATCTTGAGCGCCAGGGCCCGTCCTTGCTCGATGGTGTTCACGCGGTGCTGGTACCCGGCGGCTTCGGGGAGCGCGGGATCGAAGGCAAAATCATGGCCGCCAATTATGCGCGCAGCCAGAGGGTGCCGTACCTTGGGATCTGTTACGGGCTGCACGCAGCGGTGATCGACTACGCGCGCAGCGTGGCGGGCCTTGACGGTGCGCACAGCACCGAGGTCGACCCGAGCAGCCGGCATCCGGTGATCGCCCTGATCTCCGAGTGGACGGACGTTGACGGCACCGTGGAAACCCGGACCGGCGGCGAGGACATGGGTGGCACCATGCGGCTTGGCGAGCAGGTCTGCGTACTCGACCAGGGCAGCCTGGCCGCCCAGACTTACGGCAAGACCGTCGTCGCAGAGCGCCATCGCCATCGCTACGAAGTCAACGAGCGCTATGTTCAGGCGCTGGTCGATGCCGGGCTGAGCGTGGCCGGTCGCTCGGAGGATGGCTCCCTGGTGGAGATGATCGAGCTGAAGGATCACCCCTGGTTCGTCGCCTGCCAGTTCCACCCGGAGTTCACCAGCTCGCCCCGGGGCGGGCACCCGCTGTTCACCGGGTTCATCGAAGCGGCCAACGATCACGCGCAGGGCCCGCAGGACACCAGCGCGCCGTCGGTGACAGAGCGGCCCACGCCCGTCGCCGCCGCGGGCGGCCAGGACTAGCGGATGCGCCTGCTCGACTTCGAGGTTGGCCCGGAGGCGCCGTTATTCCTGATTGCCGGTCCCTGCGTGATCGAGAGTGAAACGCTGGCGCTGTCGACGGCAGAGACTCTGAAAACGTTGTGCGCTGACCTGGGCGTGCCGCTGATTTACAAGAGCTCGTTCGACAAAGCGAACCGCTCGTCCCACGAGAGTTTTCGGGGGCCGGGACTTGAGGCCGGGCTGCGCATCCTCGAGCGGGTGCGCACCGAGCTGGACCTGCCGGTATTGACGGATGTCCACGAGGACACGCCGCTGGACGAAGTGGCGAGTGTGGTATCGGTCATGCAGACCCCCGCGTTCCTGGTGCGACAAACCAACTTCATCCAGAACGTCTGCGCCCAGGGCATCCCCGTCAACATCAAGAAGGGGCAGTTCCTGGCGCCCCTGGACATGATCCCGGTGGTTGCCAAGGCTAAGGCCACGGGCAATGAGGCCATCATGGTCTGCGAGCGCGGCTTCAGCTTCGGTTACAACAACCTTATCTCCGACATGCGGGGGCTCGCACTCATGCGTCAGACCGGTTGCCCGGTGGTTTTTGATGCGACCCACTCGGTTCAGATGCCCGGCGGCCTGGGTACGCGGTCCGGGGGGCAGCGGGAGATGGTGCCGGTGCTCGCGAGGGCAGCGGTCGGCGCCGGGGTAGCGGGTCTGTTCATGGAGACGCACCCGGACCCGGACCAGGCGCTTTCCGACGGGCCGAATGCGTGGCCCCTGCCGCTGATGGCGGGATTGCTGGCGCAGCTCAAGGCGCTGGACGCGGTGGTGAAGGCGGCGCCCTATGCGGAAGCGCAGTTCCTGGCGGAGCGCCCCTAAACAATGCGGGGCTGCGCATTATTCCGGCCCTGGGTCAGCGATAATTGCCCGGTTCTGGCCGGTCCGCGGCCGCGGGTAACGAGAGAGACAGCATGGCGAAGATAGTTGAAGTCAGGGGACGGCAGGTCCTGGACTCCCGGGGCAATCCTACGGTCGAGGCGGACGTGGTGCTCGACGACGGTGCGACCGGGCGAGCCTGCGCCCCCTCCGGCGCATCCACCGGTTCCCGTGAAGCCCTCGAGCTGCGCGACGGCGATGCTGACCGCTATCTCGGCAAGAGCGTCACCGCCGCGGTAGCAGCGGTCGACGGAGCGCTGGCGAAGGTTGCCAGCGGTCTTGAGGCCTCTGCCCAGGGCGCACTGGATCAGGCGCTGATCGATGCCGACGGCACGGATAACAAGTCGCGCTTCGGTGCCAACGCGATTCTTGCGGTCTCACTGGCCGCCGCGAAGGCTGCGGCGAACAGCGCGGGCATGCCGCTGTATCAGCACATCAATGCGCTCATGGGCGGGGTCCCGATGAGCATGCCGGTGCCGATGATGAACATCCTCAATGGCGGGGAGCATGCCGACAACAATGTCGACATCCAGGAGTTCATGATCCAGCCGGTCTCCATGGACAGCTTCGCGGAAGCGCTGCGCTGCGGCGCCGAAGTGTTTCACGCCCTGAAGAAAGTCCTCGGCGAGCGCGCCCTGACCACAGCGGTTGGGGATGAAGGTGGCTTCGCGCCGAACCTTGGATCCAACGCCGAAGCGCTGGCGGTGATCAGCGAAGCGGTGTCTCGGGCGGGCTATGTGCTCGGCAACGATGTGCTGCTCGCGCTCGACTGCGCTGCCAGCGAGTTCTACCGTGATGCGACCTATGATCTGGCCGGAGAGGGGCAGCGTTACGACAGCGCCGGCTTTGCGGACTACCTCGCGACGCTTTCGAGCGACTACCCGATCGCATCCATCGAAGATGGCATGGATGAAAACGACTGGGACGGCTGGAAGATCCTCACGGACAAGCTGGGCGATCGCGTCCAGCTCGTGGGCGATGATCTGTTTGTGACCAACACCGGTATTCTGGCGGACGGGATCAACCGCGGCGTGGCCAACAGCATCCTCATCAAGCTCAATCAGATCGGCACGCTGACCGAGACCCTTGACGCGGTGCGCATGGCCCATGATGCCGGCTATACCGCCGTCATCTCTCATCGCAGCGGCGAAACTGAGGACACGACCATTGCCGATCTGGCGGTGGGCACTGGCGCTGGCCAAATCAAGACCGGTTCCCTGTGCCGTTCAGACCGGGTCGCGAAGTACAACCAGCTGCTGCGCATTGAGCAGATGACCGCCGGCACCGCGCCGTATCGGGGCCGGGCGGAGTTCAAGCTGCTGTGACACCGCGCGTCTGGATCGCACTGCTGCTGATCGTGACCGCAGGGCTCCAGCACAAGCTCTGGCTCAGCGACGTCGGCCGGTTGTCGCAGGCCAATCTCGAAGTCGCGCTGAATGAGCAGCAGGCGCAGCTTGCCGAGCTGCGGGAGCGAAACAGTGCGCTGACCGCCGAAGCGCTGGCGCTCAAATCCGGTCCTGAGGCGCTTGAGGCCCGGGCGCGCAAGGATCTCGGGATGGTACGCGCCGGGGAAGTCTTCTACTTCGTGCCGGACGCGCCCTGAGCATGCCGAAGCCCGTCGGCGCCACGCCGCGCCCGGCCGCGCTGTTCAAGCACCGGCCCGAGGATTTCTGCGTCATCGAGCAGATCGACAACGCGACCGCGTCTGCTGGCGCACCCGGGGATGCAGCTGGCACTGGCCAGTGGCTCCTGCGGCTGCGCAAGCGAAATCTCGATACGCGCCGGGTGTGCACGCTGCTGGCTCGCTGGGCGGGGATCCCGCAGGTCGAGGTCGGCTATGCCGGGCGCAAGGACCGGCGCGCGATGGCCGAGCAGTGGTTTACGGTGCCGGCCGCGGCGGCCACTAGAGCGCCACTCGAGCTGGCGGCGCAGCTGGCGCAGTGGCGGGCCGACGGCACGCTACAGCCGGACCAGACGCTCGCGCTGCTCGAGCAGCACTGGCGCCAGCGCAAGCTGAAGATCGGAGAACTGCTGGGCAATCGCTTCGTGGTGCGGCTGCGCCCGCTGCCGGACGCTGCCGCGCAGACGCTGGACCCGGGCATCGCAGCGCTCGCCACGCTGGCGCGGCGCGGCTGTCCGAACCTGTTCGGCCCGCAACGGTTTGGCCGCTCCGGGCTGCGCGACGCCCTGGACTGGGCCGCGCAGCGGGCCACGGCCGCTGCGCAACAGGATGCGGGCGGGCAGCGTCGTGCCCGACGCAAGCGTCGCAACGCGGACCGCTGGCATCTGTCCGTGTTGCGGGCGCACCTGTTCAACCAGGTCGTCCGGCAGCGCTGTGACGGCCACCGGGACTGCCCGCGGCTCGATGGCGACGTGCTCCTGGACGGTGTGCCCACGGGCCCGCTCTGGGGGCGGGGTCGCTCTGCGACAACCGGGCTCGCCAGTGTCCAGGAGACACAGGCGCTGGCCGGGTGGGAGGACGTCCGGCAGGTGCTCGAACACGCCGGACCCCGCCAGGACCGGCGGGCGCTGTGGATGTACCCGCGGGATCTGACCCTGCATCGATGTCGGGAGAACCGAGTGCTCAGCTTCCGCCTGCCGCCGGGTGCCTATGCGTCGACGCTGCTGGCCGCCTGTTTCGAATTGCACGAGGCGCCTTCAACAGAACGCGCGGTGGCGGCATGATCGAGTCAACCCGCTTACAGGGCATCGGCATGACCTCCCGTCGCACCCGCGAGCGGCTGGTTGCGCGGCTGCGCAAGGCGGGCATCGTCGATGAGCAGGTCCTCGAGCGACTGCGCGATGTGCCCCGGCACCTGTTTGTCGACGAAGCGCTGGCGCATCGCGCGTACGAAGACACGGCGCTGCCCATCGGTCACGGGCAGACGATCTCCCAGCCTTTCGTCGTCGCGCTCATGACCCAGACGCTGCTGGCCCGATCGCCGCAGCGCGTGCTCGAGGTGGGCACCGGTTGCGGCTACCAGAGCGCAGTGCTGGCACCACTCGTGCCGCGGCTGTACTCCGTTGAGCGAATCGAGGCATTGGCACAGCGGGCGCGGGACCGATTGCGCCAGCTGTCCCTGTCCCAGGTCAGCCTGCGGTGCGGTGACGGCTATCGCGGCTTGCCGGGCGCCGAGCCCTTCGACGGGATCATCGTGACCGCAGCGCCCGCGCAGTTGCCGCCGGCGCTGCTCGCACAGCTTGCGCCCGGCGGCCGGCTGGTGGTGCCGGAGGGCGCAGACGGCGTTCAGGAGCTGGCGGTCTACGACAAGGATACGAACGGATCGGTGGCGCGTCAGGTAATCGACTACGTGCGGTTTGTGCCGCTTCTGCCGGGCGTCACGGCGCGATGAGATTCGGTTTGCTGCTGCGCGGTATGGCGATGGGCATCGCCGAAGCCGTTCCCGGCGTTTCCGGGGGAACCATCGCGTTTGTTACCGGCATCTACGACGAGCTGATCGAGACCCTGGCGCGGCTCGACTGGCGCTGCTTTGGCGTGCTTCGGCGGGAGGGCATCGCGGGCCTGTGGCGTTACGCGAACGGCAACTTCCTGCTGGTGCTGGGTCTGGGCATGGTGCTGGCGATCGGCGTGTTCGCCAACCTCATGAGCTACGCGCTCGAGCATCACGCGCACCTGGTTTGGGGCTTCTTCTTCGGCCTCATCCTGTTCAGCATCGTGCAGATCGGACGACCGCTGCCCGGTCGCGTGCTGGCGCTGGGCGTTCCGGTGGGGATTGCCCTGGGCATCGGGACGCTACTGCTCCCCACGGGCGGCGCCGAGGCCGGTCTGCTCTGGGTGCTGTTCGGGGGCGCCGTGGCGATCAGCGCCTGGATGCTGCCGGCCGTGTCCGGCAGTTTCATGCTGCTGGTGCTCGGCCTTTACGAGCCGGTCATTGCCGCGGTCAGCAATCTGCACTGGCCAACCCTGGCGGCGCTCGCCTGCGGCTGTGCGCTCGGCCTGTTGCTGTTCGCCAAGGTGATGCGCTGGGCAATGACGACCGTCCGGGTCCCGCTGCTGGCGGTTCTGACCGGCTTCATGGCGGGTGCGCTCCCGCGGTTGTGGCCCTGGCAGCTCGAGGATCAGCTGCTGCTTCCCGCGCAGTACGCGCAGGCGGTGGCTCCGGCGCAGGTCCCCGGGGTGATCGCCATGGCGGTTGCCGGTGCCGGACTGCTGTGGGCCCTGACGCGCCTGAAGCCCTGAGCGGGCGCAGGCCGTTGCGCCGTCGTTGGCTGCTACCGGTCGTGCTGTCGCTCATGTCCGGCGCTTGTGCCACGCCCGGTCTGCCGCCAGTTGCCGATCGCAGCCCAGTGCTTACGGCGCGTCCGTCGCATTACCTCGTGCGCCCCGGCGATACGTTGTTTTCCCTGGCCTGGCGCTTTCAACTTGAGAGCGGAGCGCTGGCCGCCTGGAACGCGCTGAAGCCACCCTATGCGTTGCAGGCCGGCATGCGACTGCGTTTGACGGCGCCACCAGCGCCGGTGCGGAAACCACGCGCGGAAACGGTGCCAGCCACCCGTCGTGAAGACCGCTCCGCAGCGCCAGCGGGCTGGCGCTGGCCCTTTGCGGGGCGGGACCCCGCCGCTGCCCTTGTGGCGCGCAGCGGCAACACACAACCCGGGATTCGGCTGCGGCTACCAGCGGGCGCTGCGGTGCGAGCCAGCGCCGGGGGCCGGGTGGTGTACGCCGGCCCGGGCCTGGGGGGCTTTGAAGTGCTGGTGATCCTTAAGCACGGAGGCGGCTACATGAGTGCTTACAGCGTTAACGGCCGCGCCCGGGTGCGCGAAGGGCAGGACGTTAAAGTTGCTGCGCCCTTGGCCGATAGCTCTCAGGCAGGAGCACGGGCGCGCGTGCTGTATTTCGAGCTACGCCGCCAGGGCGCGCCGCTGCGGCCGGAGGACTATCTGCCGTAGCGCCGTCAGTTCGCCCTGCCGCAGCAGACAGGGACGAACAGGCGCGATGGCAGAGAAAGAGAACAGCATCGACGCGACGGCGTTGTATCTGAAGGAGATCGGCTTTTCCCCGCTCTTAACGGCGCAGGAAGAGCGGGAACTGTCGCGACTCGTTGCCTTAGGTGATGCCCAGGCGCGGGGGCGCATGATCGAGTCCAACCTGCGGCTGGTGGTCAAGATCGCGCGGCGTTATCTGAACCGCGGGCTGCCGCTGCTGGATCTCATCGAAGAGGGCAACCTGGGGTTGATTCGTGCCGTGGAGAAGTTCGACGGCGAGCGGGGTTTCCGGTTCAGCACCTATGCCACCTGGTGGATTCGCCAGAACATCGAGCGCGCGCTCATGAGCCAGACCCGCACGATCCGGCTCCCCATCCATGTGGTCAAACAGATGAACCTGTACCTGCGGGCGGCGCGGGAACTCGCGCAGAAGCTCGACCACGAGCCAACCGCCGATGAGATCGCCTGCCTCATCGACAAGCCGGTCGAAGATGTCCGGGGCCTGCTCGGGCTGAACGAGCGCGTCGACTCGCTGGATTCGGCGCCCTCGGAACAGAGTCCGGGACTGGCGCAGACCCTACCCGATGAGGGGGCGCTCGACCCTGCTGAAGCGGTTGTGAGCGATGACCTGACGCACAAGCTCGAGGGGCTGCTGGAAGGCCTCAGTGAGAAACATCAGGCCGTTCTGGTGCGTCGCTTCGGTCTGCGCGGCTACGAGCACGCGACCCTCGAGCAGGTTGGCGCCGAAGTGGGTCTGACCCGGGAGCGGGTCCGGCAGATCCAGGTCGAAGCGCTGGCGCGGCTGCGCCGTTCTCTCGAAGCCCAGGGCCTGTCGCACGACGAAGTCTTTCGCTGAGAGCGCCGCGCGGCTTGACCCGCCGTGGCGCGGTTTGTACCGTCCCTCCATCTAACGTGGATTGGGGGATCTCATGTTTCTTGCGAAGACTTTCACGCGATCATCATGCGCCGCCTGCGCTCGCGCACTGACGCTCATTCTGTCTGTCGGTGTCACCACTGCCGTGGCTGCGCCAGGACCCGCCGAGCGAGCGGCCTATGTGGTAGAAAGCCGGCAGGCTTCGCTGCACCTGATGGGCTACTACATTGGCCCGCTGGCGGGCATGGCTAGGGGGAAACTCCCCATAGAACTCGAGACCGTGCAGAACAACGCCAGCCGCATTGCAGCGCTTGCGCCCATGCTGCCTGAGACCTTCGCGATGGATACCCGTGCTTTCGAGCTGGAAACGGAAGCGCTCCCGGTCATCTGGGAACAGATGGATGACTTCAAGGCCAAGGCCATAGACCTTCAGGATAAGGCCCAGGCGCTGGCAACGCTGGCCGCTGGCGGCAAGGAAGACGGCATTCGCGCAGCCATTGGCGCCATGGGCCAGGCCTGTGGTTCCTGCCACGACGACTACCGGGTCGACGACGAGTAAGCCCCAGGATCCCGTGGCAGCGGAGCCAGCCTGCTCAACAGCATCTGCGGATCCGACCGCGGCGCCAGCGGCGACCACACCGCCGCTCGTCTGGGATGGGGCGCTGCGGCTGTTCCATTGGTCACTGGCGCTATGCTTCGGCGTGTCCTGGCTGACCGCCGAGCTGGGCGTGGAGTACACGGAATGGCACATGCGCAGCGGCTACGCCATCCTCGGCCTGCTGATGTTCCGCCTGCTGTGGGGCTTGCTGGGCAATCGCTTTGCGCGCTTCGCAGCCCTCTTGCCGCGACCACGACGAATCCTCGCCTACGCGCGAACGTTGCCGGATCGGAGCGCGCCAGCCAGCGCCGGGCACAGCCCGCTGGCGGTGCTCGCGGTGTGGACGCTGCTCGCACTGCTGGCCATCCAGGCGGGCAGCGGGCTCTTCACGACCGATGACATCATTTACAGCGGGCCCTATCAGGGCGCGGTCAGCGCTGCGACTTCAGACTGGATGACCGACCTCCATCACAGCAATTTCGACTGGCTGCGGCTGATGGTCGGCGCCCACCTGGCCGCGGTGCTGTTCTATGCCCTGTACAAACGACAGAATCTGGTGCGCCCGATGGTCAGCGGCAGGAACCCCCTGTTAGCGGCTGCGCAGGCCGCCAGCCCCACGCCCTGGTGGCGC
>JBCDIK010000043.1:0-19546 GCA_038749065.1 Pseudomonadota bacterium
CGCGCGGCGGGGCTTCCGGCGAGGAAGCGAAGAGGCTAGCGCCGGAACCCCCGGCGCCCGCGCCCGGACCGACCGGCGAAGCCACGCCAGCCATCCTTGTTTTTCCACTCCCCACGCGGGATCAGGCGATAGGTCGGGCCGCTGTTGCGGCGGCTGCGGAATGATCGCCCGACCTCGGGGACGTCCATGCTGTTGGTGATGCCAAGGGTGACGGGCTGCGCCGAGTCGGGCGCGAGATAAGAGTGCCCGAAGTGCGTTTTGCCGTCCTGATCCGTCCAGCGGACGATATCGTGCCCATAGGCGGTCGCTGCGGCGCTCCACAGCAGCACACCGGCAACCCAGATTTTCATCGCGTAACTCCCCCGAGTCGTTGCTGAAGACAACTAATGGTTTGACTGTGAGTTCGCGAGTCAGGTTACCTTTCCCGGTGCCCGGCCGTTGCGCCCTTTTGTGAACTGCATCACAGGCGCATGTAAGCGAAAAAAGCGCTATGGGTGCAGCAAGTGGCGTCACGATGGGGACAACGAATGGGAAGTTCGCAAGTTTTCTGGCGATGCGGGTTCGCCCACAGGATGGCGTTCGGCCTATGCCTGATCGCTTTGCTCACGGGCTGCGCTGCGACTCGGCTCCCGGCTGCGCACCCGCAGGACCTCAAGGACGTGGGCGCGCAGTGGAGCAAGCACTACCGGCAGGGGAATCTCGATGCGCTGATGGCGCTCTACACTGACGATGCTTTCGTAGCTCTGCACGGCCAGCCGGCGCTCGAGGGTCGCGCGGCGATCCGCCGCTACTTTAACGAGCGGCTGGGCCAGGCGGATACGACCTTCGAACTCGTCTACGAGCAGATCGAGTTCCACGGCGACGTCGCCCACATCATCAGCCGCTACTGGCTGCGCGCGGTTAATCGCCGGACCGGCGCGGTCGTGACCGATGCGGGGCGTTCACTGTTGATCTATCGCTGGCAGGCGGGCCAATGGCGGATCGCGGTCGACATTGATCAGGCGACACCCGATGTCCGCTGGCCGTCACCCGCAGGCCTCACCGAGCCTGCGAGTTCATCCGTCGACCGCCTCGAGACGAACCGGCACTGACTTGTGCCAGGGTGTGCCGACGTAGCCGTCGATCAGCGTCGTTGAGGTGACCTCGTTAGGAGCCGCGCCGGTCAGCTCGGCCTGCCCGTTCGCGTCCGGATACAGCAGCCCCAGGCCGTTCGGCAAGGATAGGTGCCCGCGCTGCATGCGCTCGTTCATCTCCACCACCACATCGGTAGTGCCACTGGCGCTCGTGAGTCGCGCACTGGAGCCATCGCCCAGGTTGAGCCGGGCAGCGTCCGCGGGATTCATGTAGAGCGCTCCGCCGACGTCCTTACGCCGCCAGGCCGGGTCGCGAATGATGGTGTTGGCCGTGTAGTCGCGGCGCTCGCCGGCGGACAGCAGGAAAGGATAGTCCGCGGTGGTTTCTGCGGGCTGCTCCTCGTTGAGCGTGGCGGCGCTCGCCAGCAGATCGGGCAGGGCGAAGTTCACCTTGCCCCCCGGTGCCCGGGACCAGATGTCCGGCCAGTCTTCCTTGCTGAACACCACGGCGCTGGGGCCTGCGAGTAGTAGCTCGAACAGGTTCTCGCCCAGGTCCAGCCCCTCGCCTTCGATCCCCGCGGCGTGCAGTGAGGGTGCATGGCTCATCGCGTGCTGGTGACACAGCGCCCACAGCGCCGCGCTGTTCGCGAGGCCTGCAGGCAGGGACTGGCCGAGGGTGCGATAGAGCAGGACCGGCGCGACGCGGGCGAGGGATGGATCCGCGGCGAGGTGCTCGAACACCCGCGCGCGGAAGGCTTCGCGCCCGCCTTCGGCCAGCGCCGCGTTCAGCAGTGCCTCATGCTCTGCCGAGAGGGTGCCCAGGGCGGCGCAGAGGCGCGCGTGAATCTCCGCCTCGTCGAGGACGCCTTCCGGTGCTGAAAACAGCGGCGCACGCAGGTGGAAATAGTTTTCCGGAAACTCGAAGTTGAAGAACGTCGCCTCTGCTTTCTCGTACTGGCTGGTCGCGGGTAGAACGTAGTCGGCCACGCGCGCGGTCTCGGTCATGGCGACATCGATCACCACGCTGACTTCCAGTGCCCGCATGGCGTCGCGCCACTTACCGCTATCAGGCAGCGAGTGCACGGGGTTGCCCGACTCGATGATCATGGCCCGGTACCGATCCGGGTGGTCTGTCAGCACCTCGTCGGGAATCGTTGCGGCGGGTACCAGACCGTCGATCATGCGGCCGCCGAGGACTGGGCTGGTCCCACCTTCGCGCCCAGCGCCAAGCTTGCCCAGGCCGTTGCTGGTGTAGTGCGTGCCGGGCTTTGCGAAATTGCCGGTAGAGGCCCAGAGCAGTCGCTGCAGGTAGCTGACCAACGTGGAGTGCCGGTTCATTTGCACGCCCAGGTCCTCGAACACGGTAACGCTGCCCGCCCGCGCGATGGTGCGCGCCGCTCCGCGCAGGAGTGCCTCGTCAATGCCTGCCTTTTGGGCGCAGTCGCTGATGTCGATCTGCGCAAAGACCGCGGCTACTTCGTCGAACCCGGTGCCGTGCGCCGCGATCCAGGCCGAGTCCTGCAGTTCTTCCTGGACGATCGTGGCCACCATCCCCGCCAGCAGCCAGGCATCCCGCCCGACCTGCACCGGCAAATGGACGTCGGCCAGATCTGCCGTTTCCGTGCGCTTGGGATCGATCACGATCAGGGTGCGCGCCGGGTCCTTGGCCATCTCGCGAATCTCTGCCCGGGCGCGATGAAAGCCGTGCGACTGCCAGGGATTCTTGCCGAGGAAGATCACCACTTCAGCGTGCTCGAAGTCGCCGTGGTTGTAGCCACCGAACATGCGCTGCGCGACCCAGAACTCGCCGGTCTTTTCCTGGGCGAGGGCATTGGAGCGATAGCGGACGCCCAGTGCCGCAAGCGTTGCGCCCGCGTAGGCCCCGGGTAGGTGATTGCCCTGGCCACCGCCGCCGTAGTAGAAGATCGACGCGCCGCCGTGCGCATCGCGGACGGCCGACAGGCGTTGTGCGATCTCGGTGATGGCCTGGTCCCAGGAAATCGGCGCGTAGCTGCCGTCTTCTGCTCGTTTCATAGGAGACAGAAGCCGATCCTTGCGCTCCTGGTAGAAATTCAGCCGCGACGCCTTGTTGCACAGGTAGCCCTGGGACGCGGGGTGATCCTTGTCGCCGCGCGTGCGCGCAATGGATTTGCCGTCCTCGGTCAGCTGAACCTTCACGCCGCAGTTCAGGGCGCAGAGAATGCAGGCGGTTGATTTCCAGTCGTCGCTGCGTTCGGTCATGGCGTCTCCCCTGTGGTGGCTGCGACCGCGGTGGTCACGGCGGTGCCGCGACCCTGAGTCATCGTGACATCCCCGGCGCCGGTCAGCCAGTGGCGTTATCCGGGGCAGGGTCCGGTGCGGGCGCGGCGGGTTCGTCGCGCCGGTTGCGGAAGCGGACGCAGGCAGAGCCGGCATTCAGGGCCCGCTTGGCCAGTCCTTCCGCCAGGATCGAGATGCCGCCGGTGGAGACCGCGGCGCCGATAGCGGCACCGCTCTTGAGCAGGCCGGCGGCGTCGGCGGCAGGCCGCGGCGCGGCCAGGGTGCCCCCGAGCTTCAAGAACTTGACCAGCGAGCCGACGTTGACGCCGACACCGGACTTGGCGTTCGGCGACAGCGTCAGCGCGATCTTCTCGGTGCCGAGATCGACGTTGCCATTGCCGACGATTTCCATTTTGCTGGTTTCCAGCACCAGCTCGTTCTTCGTTGCCAGCACGCCTTGCTCGACGTCGAAGTGCGCCAGCGCGCACACGAGTTTCGTGGTGGGGTCCTTGCGCACGAAGGGGTTGAGTTTGCTCAGGGTCTCCATCACCAGATCGCTGCCTGCGAGCTCGATCATGTCGTTCATGAGCTGCGCATCTTCGGCGATCACTGTGATCGTGCCGCCGAGACCTGCTGCGAGCGCCGCAGTGCTGGCGCCACGGGTGGCGAGCTGCACATCGACCTCCAGCTCGCCGCCGGTCAGCTCTTCCTTGGGAACGACGCCGAAGGCTTCCAAGGCGACGCCGTCGAGCTCGAAGTCCAGCGCGATGCTCGCGCCCGGTGCAGCCGGCGCCTGCGCCTCTGCCGCTTCGGACTCATCGGTGACGGGAACCTGGGCGGCACGTTCGAGTTTGACGCTGCCGTCGAAACCGCCGCCGCCGAACACGGCGGACAGCGGTGCCAGTTCGAGACCCGCGGAGGTGCTGTTGAGGGCAACGCGCAGATCCTCGAAGGTCGCGTCCTGCAGGGCCAGCGTCTGGGCGGTCAGCGTCAGGGCGACGTCGGCGGTCTCGAGCCAGGCCCAGTCGATCGCTTCGTCGGAGAACACCCGGGGTGCTGTCTCCTCCTGTCCTGCGGCAGTCTCCATGCTGTCTGCTGCGATGTCTTCCGGCGGCGCGTCGCTCACCGGCTCGCCCGTTTCGCTGTCGCCGACCAGCGGTAGGTACAGGCTCTGCGCGGCGATCGTGCCCTGGATTTTGAGTGCCGGAGCGCTTGCCAGCGCGAGATCGCCCTGCCACCGGTTGCGCGGCGAGTCGAAGGACCACTCGCTCAGCGATAGGCCTGAAGCGCCGGCCGTATAGGTTGCGTTCATGGACAACGGGAACAGGTCTGCCGCTGCAAAGGGGGTCAGGGGTATATCCGGGTGCGGCGCCTGCGCTGCGAGGCGCAGCGTGCCGCTGGCCGTCGCGGCCTCGCTCTGCCAGCGACCTTCGGTTTCAAGTCGAGCCTCGGCAAGACTGGTCTGCAGGCGGTAACCGGGATCGCCGTTGAGGTCCTGCAATCGGGCGCTGATATCAAAGGGCAGGGGCGCTGACCAGTCGGGCGTCTCGTAGCGGCCGCGCAGTGCCGTTACGGTGATCTCGTCGATCGCAGCGCTCGGTCCGAACACCAGGGTGCCTTCATCCAGAACCAGCCGGTGTGTTGCGCCGTCGATCATCACCGTGCCGTCGCCACCCTCGATGGCGAGGCTTGCCGCTTCGGTGACTCTGAGTGCGCCGCTGATTTCGCCACTGGCGGTGAGCTGTGCGTCCGTTCGCGGCTGCAGGTCGTAGCGCAGCACCGCCTTCAGCGCATCGGCGGTGGGCTCGATCACACCGTCGACGGTCAGCGCATGTTCGGGCAGGGTCACGCTCAGCGCCAGATCGATCTTCGCTTCCTGCTGGGTCGCGGTCAGACTCAGCGCCAGGGGTGAGTCACCTTCCACGGTCAGTGTGCCGATGCGTAGCGCGTCAAAGGTCAGGTACGGACGCAGGTCGACCATCGCGGCGGGACCGCCCGCGCTCTCAGTCACGGCGCCGGTCTGCGCGACGCGCAGCGAGTCCAGCTCCACCTGCCAGAAGGTGCGTTGCCGCCACCACTTGGCCGGGTCCAGGCGGGCATCGAGGCCCACCAGGTCCAGCTGCTGCGTCGCAGTCACCGCCTCGAGCGTGCCGGCGGTCACGCGCAGGGGCCACAGCTCGAGCGCGAGGTCCGGGCTGTCGAGTGCCACGCCGTCCTGGAGCGCGTTGACGGCCCCCAGGGCGAGCTGAGGTTGCAGACGCAGCAGCATGAGCAGCGCGACCAGAATCAGCAGGAGCGCCAGCAAAAACCAGGAGAACCAGCGGAGTGCGCGTCGCATCGGTGCCTCTATTGTTCCGTTTGTTCTGTTGTCGTAGCTCGGTCAGGCATAGACCGTGAAACCAGCTGGACTCGCATCGAGCAGCTCCCGGGCGCGGGGCGGCAGGGCCAGCACATCGTGCGGGTCGTTGGTGACGAGCTGATTCTCCAAAGGGCGTAGCCAACTCGCAACGTAGCCCAGGTACAGACCGGCGCGGGCGCTGTTGCAGTCGTTCGCGCCGCCCGCGTGAATTGCGCTGCCCAGATAGAGCAGGGCACTGCCGCGCGGCATGATCGCCTGACAGGTCTCGTGCGCCTCGATGGGGCGGAATTCCGGCCAGCGCTGGCTGCCGGGGACCACCACCGTTGCGCCATTGCGCGCGGTGAAGTCGGTCAGGGCGATGTTGGCGCTGATCAGCACATCCTGCGACTCGAGGCGGGCCGCCCGCGCCCAGGAGGCATCGTCGCGATGGAAGGCCTGCGGTTGCTGACCGGGTTCCAGCACCATGAGTTCGGCGTTGCTGAGACGCACATCCCTGGCCACGCCGCGCTCCACGATTACCGACTGACTCAGTTGCTCGAGCAGTGGGTGCGTCAATACCTCTGCCATGAGCGGCGAGCAGGAAAACAGCCCGTGCAGTCGCTTCGTATGGGTGCCATGGAACCCATCGCGATAGCCGAGTTCGTCGACGCCGGCCGCCTGCCGGGCCAGATGGGGTGAGAAGTCCCTGAGCAAGGCATCACACTGCGCGGTCGAGAGCAGATCCAGAGCGATACAGGCACCGTCGCGATCCAGCGCCGCGCACAGCTGCGCGACCGTCGCACCGATGCGATCGGGCTCCGCGGCAGCGATGGATTGCAGCGTCGGCATCGGCGTCGTCTCCCCGGCTCAAGGGGCCAGTGTAGCGGTGGTTAGGAGGCGGCGACAGGGACACGGGCGCGCAACGGTTCAGCTTTGCCGATCCTTAAGCGATACTCCGCGCCCGGTCGCGGCAGCACCTTCGTAACCGGGTCTGATTGACGCTTGCGCTCAGGGGGCGGCCCGTGACCTACATCGGCTTTGACTACGGCACATCGCACTGTGCGGCTGGGCTGGCGACGGCCGAGGGCGTGCGCATGGCAGCCCTGGATGAGGGCGCACCGCTGTTGCCTTCCATGCTCTGGGCGCCGGATGTCCGCTTCGACCTGCCGCTGGATGCGCAGGGCCGCATTCGCACGGACAGCGACGCGTTCGGTGCCCTGCGCTTCGGCTCCGAAGCCCTTGCAGACTACCTGCGCGCTCCGTCTCGAGGCTACTTCGTGAAGAGCCCGAAGAGCTTTCTCGGCGCGCCGGGATTGCTGCCCGTTGTGCGCGAGCGCTTCGAGCGCGTGGTGGGCGCCATGATGGCCTGTGTTCGCCTGCGCGCGGAGCGCAGCCTGGAACTTGAAATTCGCGGCGCGGTGATCGGGCGCCCGGTGAATTTTCAGGGGCCCGTCGGCGCGGTGGAAAACGAGCAGGCGCTCGACATGCTGCGCCGGGCCGCGCACCTGGCGGGTTTCGCTGAGGTTTCCTTCCTGTTCGAGCCGCTGGCAGCAGCACTCGAGTATGAGGCGCGGCTGACGCGCAATGAGCGGGTGCTGGTGGTGGACGTTGGCGGCGGGACGACCGACTGCTCGCTCGTGGCCGTGGGCCCGGGTCATCGGACGGCGCACGATCGCGAGCCGGATATGCTCGGCCACAGTGGCGAGCGGCTTGGGGGCAATGACTACGATCAGGCGCTGGCGCAGGCCGCCGTCGTGCCCCAGCTGGGCTGGCAGGGGGCATTGCGCAGCGGCCTTCCGGTTCCCAATCACTATCTCGTCGACGCGATTACGATCAATGACGTGAATGCGCAGGCGCGGTTCTACAGTGCCGGCACCGGCGAACGTCTGGCGCAGCTGCGCGACGATGCGCTGGAACCGCAGGGGCTGGACCGGCTGCTCGCGCTGCAGCAGGGTCGGGGCACCTACCGTCTCCTGCGCGAGGTGGAACAGGCGAAGATCGAACTGTCGCGCGCGCCACAGGCCGGGATCAGCCTCGACTTTCTGGAGCAGGGGCTCGCGGTCACGGCGCACCGGTCCCAGCTGGACCAGGCGTGTGTGCGACTGCGGCAACGATTGCAGGACGCGGTTTCAGCCTTGCGATCTGCCCAGCAGTCACCGGACCTGGTCTACCTGACCGGGGGGATGGCTCAGTCGCCGGTGGTCCGGACGGCGCTGGCAGAGGTGCTCGGCCACCTGCCCATCCGCGACAGCGACCACTTTACGAGTGTCACGGAAGGGCTCGCCCTGTGGGCGCGTCAGCGCCACGGGTCCCCGGTGTAGGCTTGGCCCATGGATCTGTTGCTGCGCCTGACCGATGCCGAGATCGCCTACGGCGACCGCCTGCTCCTCGACGGGGCCCGCCTGGGCCTCGCGGCAGGGGAGAAAGTCGCCCTGGTGGGCCGCAATGGTGCCGGCAAGTCCACGCTGCTCAAGGTGCTCGCCGGCGACGTCGGCCTCGATGATGGCGAACGCTGGGTGCAGCGATCGGTGACCCTGTCCACCCTCGAGCAGGCCGTCCCTGCGGAGACCGACGAGACGGTCTACCAGTGCGTGACCGGCGGTCTGGGCGCCCTAGGCGCGCTGCTCGAACGCTACCGACAGCTCAGCAGTACGGCGGATGACGCCGCGCTGCGGGCCCTGCCGGAGGTCGAGGCGGCGATCGAGGCGCAGGGTGGCTGGTTGGTGGAACAGCGCGTCGAGCGCATGCTGCAGCAGATGGAGTTGCCCGGTGATCGCCGCCTGGCCGAGTGCTCGGGCGGTATGCAACGTCGCGCCATGCTCGCCCGGGCGCTGGTAGCGGAGGCGGACCTGCTGCTGCTTGATGAGCCCACTAATCACCTGGATATGCAGAACATCGATGCGCTGCAGCAGCAGCTGCAGAGCACACGGGCAACGGTCGTGATGGTCAGCCACGACCGGGCGCTGATCGATGCGGTGGCCACGCGGATCGTCGAGGTCGATCGGGGCCGGTTGACCAGTTATGCGGGCAGCTACGCAAGTTACCGGGCCTTGCGCGATGAGGCCCAGCGGGAAGAGGCTGCCAGCAATCGCCGCTTCGATCAGGTGCTGGCCCGGGAAGAGCGCTGGATCCGCCAGGGCATTAAGGCACGGCGCACGCGCAACGAAGGCCGGGTGCGGCGCCTCAAGGCACTGCGCGAGACGCGTGCGGCCCGGCAGAATCGGCAGGGCACCGCACGGCTGGGGCTGGATGAAGGCGGCCGTTCTGGCGCGATGGTCGCGACCCTTGAGCATGTGGGGTTCGGTTTTGAGACGCCGCTCATCAGCGATTTTTCGGCGCGCATCATGCGCGGTGACCGGATCGGGATCCTCGGCCCCAACGGCTGCGGCAAGAGCACGCTGATCCGCCTGATCCTTGGCGAGCTGGCACCGCACCAGGGCCAGGTGACGCTGGGCGAGCAGCTGCAGGTCGCGTACTTCGATCAGCAGCGTTCCGCGCTCGATGAGCGACGCAGCATCCGGGATGCGGTGAGTGAAGGTTCGGAGACGGTCACCGTCGCCGGCAAGTCCCGTCACGTGGTGGGGTATCTGGGCGACTTCCTGTTCCCGGCGTCACAGCTCGGGCAGCCGGTCGGCAGCCTGTCAGGAGGCGAGAAAAACCGGTTGCTCATGGCCCGCTTGTTCACGCGGCCGGCCAACCTGCTGGTCATGGACGAGCCGACCAACGACCTCGACGTCGAGACCCTCGAGCTGCTCGAGGAACTGCTGACGGATTTCAGTGGCACGCTGTTGCTCGTGAGTCATGACCGCGCGTTCGTCGAAGCCGTGGTGACGAGCACCATCGTCTTCGAGGGGGCGGGCCAGGTGCGCGAGTACGTGGGCGGCTACGAGGACCTGCTCCGGCAACAGCGCCTTCGCAGCACGCCCGCACCGGCAGCGCCCGCTGGTGAGGACGCAAGCCCCCGGCGCAAGCGTGAGGGAGCCAAGCGCACCCGGCTTGGCTATCTTGAGCAGCGCGAGCTGAAGGCGCTGCCGGGCCGCATCGAGCAACTGGAAGCGGAGCAGGCGCAGCTGCAGACGCAGGTGAGCGATCCCGGGTTTTATCAGCAGGAGGCCGCGGCCATCAGTGCGGGCCTCGCGAAGCTCGAGGAGACCACGCACACCCTGGAAGCAGCCTACGAGCGCTGGGAGGCGCTCCTGGCGCGGGAGTCCGGGACGGGCGACGTGACATGATGAGGACTGACATGACGACGCGACCCCGACACCGGCGTTGCTTGGTTTTTCTGATCCTGACGGTCGCGGGCCTGTCTGCGGCCTGCGCACAGCGCGCCCCCGATGCACCCGCCGAATCGGCGGGCGCCGGGGCTGCAGCCGGCGCGTTCGCGCGGATGTTTCCCGACTGGTATGAACCGATCGCACCGGCCCGATTGATCGGTGCCGTTCACACCGTCGGGTCGAAAGGGCTGTCGGTCTTTTTCCTGCCGTCCCCGGCGGGACACATCCTCATCGACGGCGGGCTGCCGGAAACCGCGCCGCTGGTGCTGAGTAACATCCGTGCGCTCGGCTACGACCCGAAGGATGTGCGTATTCTGCTGAACACCCATGCGCACTTCGATCACAGCGGCGGCCTGGCTACCCTGAAAGAGGCGACCGGTGCACGTCTGCTCGCCAGTGCCGGTGACCGCTCAGCGCTGGAAGGCGGGTTTTACCTGGGCTACGAAACGCGGGCAGAGTTTGCAGCACCGCCGGTCGTTGTTGATCAGATCGTGACTGACGGTGAAGTCGTACGTCTCGGTCCACTGGCTCTGACCGCCGCCATCACGCCGGGGCACACCCGGGGCTGTACCTCCTGGCGGTTGCGGGTGGAAGAGGGAGGAGAGGTGTTCGACGCGGTCGTGTTCTGCTCCGTATCCGTTGCGGCGAACCGCCTGTTTGGTCCGCCGCAGTACCCGGGGATTGTTGCCGACTATAAGCGGACCCTCGCCCGGCTGCGCGGCTGGCAGATCGATGTGTTCCTGTCGAACCATGCTCAGTTCTATCAGCAGGATGCGCGCCTGGCGCGGCTGCGTAAGGGCGAGCGTCTGGCCTTTGTGGATCGAGCGGCGTTTCCGGCGTTCATCGAAGGCGCGGACCGCGAGTTCCGCGCGGCGCTCAAGTCCCAGCAGCCGCGCTGAGGTGCTTCGGGCCGTGGCTCAGTAGAGCGTCGCCAGCGCCTTGGCGTCGTAGTCGTCCAGCTCGTCGGTGCGGCCCGTTCGAATCTTCTCGGCCCACAGCGGATCCTGCAGCAGCGCGCGGCCGACGGCGAGCATGTCGAACTCGCCCCGGGCCAGACGCTCGACGGCGAGGGAGATCGGCTGGGTTTTCGAGTCCTCTCCCTGAAAGGCGCCGATAAAGTCTGACGACAGACCAACGGATCCCACGGTGATCGACGGCAGGCCGGTCAGCTTCTTGCACCAGCCGGCAAGGTTGAGACCGTCGTTGCCGTCGATTTCCGGAAACTCCGCATCCCACCAGCGTCGCTGGCTGGCGTGCAGAACATCGACCCCCGCATCGACGAACACCGCGAGAAACGCTTCCAGCGCCTGCGGCGTTTCCGCCAGGCGAGCGGTGTACTCCTGCTGCTTCCACTGCGACCAGCGCAGGATGATCGGAATGTCGTCGCCAACCTGCTTGCGGCACTCGGCAATGATGTCGCCGGCAAAGCGGGCCCGCTCGACCAGGCTGCCGCCGTAGCGGTCGGCGCGGGTGTTCATGACGCCCCAGAAGAACTCATCGATCAGGTAGCCGTGGGCGCCGTGGATTTCGACCGCGTCGAAACCTGCGCGCGCAGCTGCTCCGGCGGCGTTGGCGTAGGCCATCACCATGTCCGCGACCTCGCTCTCCGTCGGCTCCGGCTGAACCTGCTTACCCGTGTGGGTGCGGCCAGAAGGGCTGTCCGAAATCGCGTCCGGGTCGGGCCCGGTACCTGGCTTGCGCATCATCCCGACGTGCCACAGCTGCGGTGCAATCTTCCCCGGTGTCTCATGCACAGCGCTGGCGACTCGTTCCCAGGCCGCGAGCGCCACCGGGTCGTGAAAGGTGGGTACGCGCGGATCGTTGGAAGCGCCACCGCGACCGACGGTGGTCCCCTCGGTGATGATCAGCCCGACATCTGCCGCAGCACGGCGCTGGTAGTAGTCGCGGACGTCGTCGGTCGGCACACCGTCGGGCGAGAAGGAACGGGTCATAGGGGCCATCACGATCCGGTTCGGCACGGTCATGCCGCGTAAGGTGATGGGCTCGAACAGTGGGCTGATATCGGTCATGAGCGTCGCCTGAAAGAGGAGGCGCAGCATGCCCGGCAGCTTAAGGCCTCGCAAGCGTAGAGCGTGGGTCCTCGCTGGGTCAGCCGGCGCGGTCAGCGATGGGGACGACCAGCTCGATGATTTCCGCGACGAAAGCGTCGAGCGATGCGTCCGTCAGCGGTCTCGCGAGCAACGGGTGATGGACGAGCATGGCGGCGCCGAAAGGCACGGCGTTGGTGTACAGGTTCAGGGCATCGAGCGTCGCCTGCGGGTGGCGGCCATTCGCCTGCGTGGCTGCGACGGCGGCGCGCACCGTCTCCTGGAATCGGTCGACGGCGGCTTCCAAAGCCTCGCCGGCGTAGCGGGCAACATCCGGGTGCACGATCACCGAGAACAGTGAGCGGTTCTGGATCGCCCAGGTCAGAAAGCCGCGGCCCATGGCATTCAGGCGGATCCAGGAATCGTCCGGCGCCGCCTCGGCCCGTGCCAGCGTCGCTTGACGCATCTGTTCCCAGGCGTCCGTCGCCAGGGTCGTCAGCAGCGCCTCGCGGTTGGCAAAGTGGCGGTTCGGCGCGCCATGGGACACGTTGAGGTCCCGTGCCAGGCCGCGCAGCGTCAGCCTCTCCACGCCCTGTGCTTCGATGACCTCTGCCGCGCGTTGCAGCAGCGCGTCGCGCAGCGCGCCGTGATGGTAGCTACGGCTGGTGCTCCCAGTCACAGCCCGCCCAGATCGCAGCCCCGCTGCTCGAGGATCGGTCGCAGGGCCCGGTAGGCAGCGGGTGTGCGCATCAGCGGAATCGTCGGGTACAGGTGGTGCACGATGTGGTATTGCATGCCGCCAGAGAACAGGTTCCCGAGCAGACTCTTGAATGCCCGCGTGTCCCGGTAGCGGCCCTGCGCCGTGCCGGGGTGGTGCGGTACCCAGGAGAGGTAGTAGCGCAGCCACAGCACGGCGATTTGCTGCGGCAGCCACCACAGGAAGGCCGCTTCCAGCGCGTGACCGGACCAGGCCAGCGCGAACAGGATCAGCAGATAGCCGAGGTTAAAGAGCACGCCCTCGAGCACCAGATCGTTGCGACCGATGCGCGCAAGTGTTGTCGTGTAGCGCCCCCCGAAACCGTTGCCGATATGTTTGCGGAAGAAGTCCAGGGTGTTCTCGGCGTGCGTATCGTAGTCGGGGTCGAGCGCCGGATCGTTTGTGTGCCGGTGATGTTCCATGTGCGTCGCCCGTAACACACGGAACGACGTCGCCAGGGGAATCACGGAGACGTGACCCACCAGCTCGTTGAGCCAGCGCAGCCGCTGCCCGCGGCGCGCGATGATGTTGTGCTGCGCATCGTGCGACGGCAGGTACGATAGGGCGACGTTCAGCGTGGCGATCGGAAAGGCCAGCCACAACGGCAGGATATCCATGAACACGAGCGGCCACAGCGCCAGCCAGATCACTGCGTTGCTGAGGCCCCAGAGAACGATGCCGAGCGGAAACTCCCTCAGGAACGGCGCACTGATCTCGCGTTCCACGAGGTCCAACTCCGCCGCCGACATGGCTGCGTAGTCGGCTACTGCTTCGAGCTGTGCCATAGCCACCCCCCACGGTATTGGGCGATACCGCCCAGCAGCAGGGCCATCGCCAGTCCGACGGCCAGATTCGGTAGATCACCGAAGGTCACGCCAAGTGCGGTGAGCGATTGCGCGAACAGCGGTCCTAAAAAGCCCAGCGCAAAAGCGATGGGTGTAAACAACAAGCGCAGGGCGATCATCAGCACTCCCGAGTTGAGATCAACGGTGGCGGCGCCGGAGTCTGTCCACTTCTGACGCACCTTACTGCTCAGACGCGCAATGTAGACGACGTCTACATGGGAGTGTCCACCCTCAGCCCTGCCAGGTCAAGCGGGGGGTGGGTCGCCGTACCGGTTCCAGTAGGTGACAGCTCGGGCATCCTGGCGTTGCGCCGGTCGCAGGGTCGCGCCGAGGGTGTAGGCAACCGGAAACATGACCAGATGAAACACCGACTCTGGCGCGCCGATGATCCGGCGCACCTCGTCCTGCCTGGCCGAGAGCAGTGAGGTCCAGGTGGTGCCCAGCCCCCGCGCCCGCAGGGCCAGCATGAAGGACCAGGCGCAGGGCAGGATGGATCCATAGAACCCGATCTGGCTCGACAGATCGGCACCGGGGGGCGGCGCGGTGCTGCACAGCACGACGAGCGCGGGCAGCTCGTGCAGCCGATCGGTCAGGGCCCGCTGCGTGCGCTTGATCGGCACGCGCCGGCTCGCCTGCAGCTCGTCGATCACGCTCCGGTACACGTCCGCCAGCTGTGTCTTGATCGCGAGCTCTGTCAGCACGACAAAGCGCCAGTGCTCACCGGCCAGGCCCATCGGCGCCTGGGTCGCGAGGTCAACGCACTCAAAGAGCGTTTGCGGATCGATGGCACGCTCAAAGTCGAGCTTGCGGCGCACCGAGCGGGTCGTGCTCAGCACCAGATCGACGCTATCCAGCAATGGCAGGGCGGTACCGGGATGGTGGTCGGGTGGGGCGGGGGACATGAGCCTCATCTCTGTCGCGCTGTGAGTGCCCATTGTGCGCGCATCCGGCGGTGACGCCCGACCCTGTGTGCTGGTGCTCTGCTTCTCGCAACCGTCGACCTGTGCTCCGGTGCATCTGGACACCGCTGGCAAGCGACGATTACCATCGACGCGTACTTGACTTCGAATGCAAAGGGAGCCGTAAACAAGGCATGGAGCCAGCGGAACTCAAATCCGTCCTCGCGCCCTATCGCTCGGCTGCGTTTGCGGGCGATGCGCAGGGCATGGCGCAGGCGCTGCGCTCGCAGTTCGCGGAGGATCTGACGATTCACCTGTGCCATCCCTTCGGTTCGCTGCGGGGTACGGCCGCGTTTGAGCGCGTCGCGCTTGCGCCGCTGCAGGCCGCCTTTCCGGACCTTGAGCGCCGCGACCTGATCGTCATGGCTGGTCGCACGCCCGAGGGCCAGGACTGGGTCGGCTGCATGGGGAACTACCTCGGCACCTTCCTAGCGCCGCTGCTGGACATTCCGCCGACCGGGCAGCTGGCGCACATGCGGTATCACGAGTTTTTCCGCATCGAGGACGGGCAGGTTGTCGAGGTGCAGGGCATCTGGGACCTGCCGGAGCTGATGATGCTTAGCGGTGCCTGGCCGATGGCGCCGCAGCTTGGCGCCTATCTCTGCACGCCGGCGCCCGCCAGTGGCGATGGCCTGAGCGTTGCGGGTGCTGGCGCTGACGCCATGAACCGGGTGGTCTCGATGCTCGATGACCTCGGCAAGCACCCCCGCGAACCGGACCCCGCGATCATGCGCCTTGAGCAGCACTGGCATCCGCACTGTAACTGGTACGGACCGGCGGGGATTGGCACCGGGCGGGGCATCTCTGGCTTCCGACACTGGCACCAGATTCCCTTTTTGCGTGCGATGCCGGATCGAGGCCTCGATGGCCAGGTCGAGCTCACGTCTCACTGGGTCGCAGAGGGTGAGTACGTGTGCGAAACCGGCTGGCCCAATATGCGCATGACACTCAGCGGCGATGGCTGGATGGGTGTCGCACCAACCAACCGCGTCGTGACTCTTCGCAGCCTGGATTTCTGGCGCGTCGAAGCGGGGCTGATCCGGGAGAACTGGGTTCTGATCGACCTCCTGGACTTTTACCGACAGGTTGGCGTTGATGTGCTCGCGCGGCTGCGGGAGTTCAACAAGGCTCGCCCTGGCGGTCCTGTCCGGCTCCCCGATGCCTTTGGCCTGGCCACCGCGCGGCCTTGATGGCGCAGGCAGATCCACTGCTGCTGCTGCCGGGAATGATGTGTGACGCCCGCCTGTACTTCCCGCAACTTCAGGAGCTGGGCCGGCACCGGGCACTGATGGTGGCGCCACTGACAGGTTGCGATTCGATCGAGGGCCTGGCCCGCGATCTGCTGCGGTTCGCGCCGGCGCGCTTCGCGCTTGCGGGTCTGTCCATGGGCGGCATTGTCGCTATGGAGGTGCTGCGGCTGGCACCGGAGCGCGTCTCCCGCCTGGCGCTCCTCGACACGAACCCGCTGGCGGAGAGCGCTGAACGGGTTGCGCAACGCGAGCCACAGATCGAACGGGTGACGCACGGGGGCCTTCGGCAGGTGATGCGCGAAGAGATGAAGCCCAACTATCTGACTGACGGGCCTAATGTCGGCGCGCTGCTCGATCTGTGTATGGCGATGGCCGAGTCGCTGGGGCCGCAGGTGTTCGCGACGCAGTCGCGCGCACTGGCGCGTCGTCGTGATCAGTGCGACACACTGCGGGCTGTGACGGTTCCGACGCTGATCCTGTGCGGCGAAGACGATGCCCTGTGTCCCGTCGAGCGTCATGAGCTAATGCGTGATCTGATCCCTCACGCCAGCTTGAGCATCATTGACGGGGCAGGACATCTACCGACGCTGGAACAACCGCAGGCCACCACGCAGGCGCTCGCAGCCTGGTTGGCGGCCTAGCCCGGTCAGCTGATAAGAGCGGAGCAAGCAAGGCGAGTTGATGTCTTTCGACAGCGAACAGACTTTCCAGACCGAAAAGCGTGTAGTGCGAGACTATCAGGCGGCGCTCGAGGCGTGCACGCCGGGCACCGAACTCGACGTGCTTATGGCCTACTGCGAATCTGCCTACCGCTGGTATGGCGTACATCCGTTCGGCGAGCAGGATCGTCCTGACGCGGTCGCCGAGCAGTTCTGGGGGCCCCTGCGCACGGCGCTGCACGCGCTGCAGCGCCGTGAGGACATCTTCCTGGCCGGGCGCAACGCCGCGGATGGACAAGTGTGGACCATCAGCATGGGCCACTTCCTGGGACTGTTCGATGCGCCCTGGCTGTGCATTCCTCCGACCGGCCGCATCGCGACGGTACGCTACGCGGAGTTTCAATGCGTGGTCGAAGGTCGCCTTGTCGCCGGTGCCATGTTCGTGGATCTGTTGGGCCTGATGGCGCAAGCGGGCGTCTACCCGCTGGCGCCCGAAACCGGGGTTTACTTCGTGTACCCGGGCCCGCGCACGCACGATGGGATTCTGCTGGACCCGCAAAGCGAAGCAGAGTCTCAGGAAACCCTAGCGCTGGTCGAGACGATGATCGCCGACCTGACGGCGCTCAACAGCAGCGGTACGGATCGCCAGCCGCTGGCGGAGATGGCCCGGACCTGGGACGCGAACATGCTCTGGTATGGCCCCTGTGGCATTGGCGCGACCTACACCATGGAGCGCTACCGGGAACAACACCAGATTCCGTTCCGCGCCGGACTCACAGACAAGGTGTTCAACGGGCACGTGTGCCGCATCGCCGAAGGACACTACGCGGGCTTCTTCGGCTGGCCCAACCTCACTAACACGGCAACCGGTGGCTTTCTGGGGCTGCCCGGCAATGACGTTCGCGCCGACATGCGCGTGGTCGACCTGTATCGCCGCGAGGGCGACCGGCTCGCAGAGAACTGGGTGCTGATCGATCTGCCGTACTGGCTCAAGCAGCAGGGGCTCGATGTGTTCGAGCGGATGGCGCAGCTTGCTGCGCCAAAAGGGTCCGCGCGCTAGCGTCGTCCGTAGCGGGCGACGCGGATATCGGCCTGAGCCTGGTGTCCGGCGAAGCCTTCCAGAGCGCACAGCCGTGAGCAGTACTCGCCGATCGTGGCGGTCGCTTCTGGTGACACCTTCTGGTAGGTACAGGTCTTGATGAACTTGCCCACCCACAGGCCCCCGGTATAGCGCGCGGCACCGCGCGTCGGCAGTGTGTGGTTGGTGCCAATAACCTTGTCGCCATACGAAACGTTGGTTTCCTGACCCAGGAACAATGCACCGTAGTTGCTCATGTTTTCCAGAAAGTAGTCAGGATTCCGGGTCATGACCTGCACGTGCTCGCTGGCCAGTCGATCGGCTTCCGCCAGCATTTCCTCGTCCGTATCACAGAGGATGATATGGCCGTAGTTGGCCCAGGCCTCACCGGCGATGTCAGCCGTTGGCAGCGTTTTGAGCTGCAGCTCGATCTGCGCAAGGGTCTGATCGATCAGCTCGGGGCTGGTGGTGAGCAGGACCGCGGGGGAGGTCGGGCCATGTTCCGCCTGCCCCAGCAGATCGGTGGCCACCAGCTCGCCGTCGCAGCTGTCGTCGGCGATGACCAGCGTTTCCGTCGGCCCCGCCAGAAGATCAATACCAACGCGGCCGAACAGTTGCCGCTTGGCTTCAGCGACGTAGGCGTTGCCCGGGCCGACGAGCATATCGACCGGCGCGATGCTCTCGGTGCCGATCGCCATGGCGCCGACCGCCTGCACGCCGCCGAGACAGTAGATCTCGTCAGCGCCGGCGAGATGCATGGCCGCCACGATCGCGTCGTTCGGTGCGCCCTGGTGTGGTGGGGCGCAGGCGATCACGCGTTTGACCCCGGCTACCTTCGCGGTCAGCACGCTCATGTGTGCGGAGGCCACCATCGGGTACTTGCCGCCGGGCACGTAGCAGCCGACGCTGTTTACGGGAATGTTCCGATGGCCAAGGATCACACCGGGGTGTGTTTCTTCCTCGACATCGCGGATCGCGGCGCGCTGGATTTCCGCAAAGCGCCGGATCTGGCTCTGCGCGAAGCGGATGTCGGTCAGCGTCTGCTCGGGGAGGCGGCTGACGCAGGCGTCGATCTGCTCGGCGGAGAGACGGAATTGATCCGGCGCCCACTGATCGAACTGTTCGGACAGGGCGCGTACCGCCTGATCGCCCTCACTCTCGATCCGCTCGATGATGCCTTCGACGGTAGTCTTGACCTGGGTTGCGAGCGCTCGCGCGGTGTCTTCGCTGATGCCGGGCTTGACGATGCGGATCATGTGTTCTCCTGCGAAAGGGTGTTCAGCCGAGCTGGCTGACCGGGGAATCGGTGCCGTGGACGACATACAGTTCGCAGCCCTGCGAAGACCGGTTTGCCAGCGCGCGAGGCGCGCCGATGGGCACGGTGAAGACGTCACCCGCCTGCAGGTCAAGCTGTGCGCCGGCAACCGTGAGCTGCGCGCAGCCTGCCTGCACCAACCACACTTCGGGCTGTTGGCGAGTGATCGCCGGGCCGTCGTAGCCGGGCGCAATGGCAAGATGCCGAAGCTGAAAGCCCGGGTTACCGCGCAGCGGTGCTGCGGGCCACTCGATGGCGCCGTCGCGAACAGCGTTGCCGATGACCGGTGCTTCGGTCACGGCCTGCGCTCCGTAAAGGGATGCAGCGGCCGGCGTGAAGTCGCCACGGCGCGCGACACAAACGCGTTCCAGGCGCACATGAACGCCGAAGCCGCCAAACGCTTCGCTTCGGCCAAACGCGTCGCCGCGCTCCAGCCGAACCGCAAGAACTGCAGATCCCCCGCGCCCGCAGACACTCCGCCGAAGCCGGACTGCGCGCTGGCGGAGCGTGCGTTGGAGGCCATCGCCAAGGCGTCTCGCCGCGACGAGGCCGCCGCCGAGGCCGCGGCGCTCGCGGCGCGCGGCGCGGCGCAGCGGCTCGCGGCGAACCTGGCGCAGCTCAAGGAGGACGGCCGCGCCGCCAACGTCTTCGCGGCCCTCGCCAAGGACTTCGACCTCGCGCTCTCCTACTC
>JBCDIK010000044.1:0-19494 GCA_038749065.1 Pseudomonadota bacterium
AGAGGACCTTTTCTATCGTCAAGCCCGACGCGGTTGCCCGCAACCTGATCGGCAAGATCTACGACCGCTTCGAGGAAGGTGGCTTGCGGATCGTGGCGTCTAAGATGTTGCGCCTGTCCCAGGCCCAGGCACAGGGGTTCTACGCCGAACACAAGGAGCGCCCGTTCTACAACGATCTGGTGGCGTATATGACGTCTGGCCCGGTCATGGTGCAGGTGCTGGAAGGGGAGAATGCCATCGCCCGCAACCGCGAGCTCATGGGAGCAACCAATCCGCAGGAAGCCGATGCCGGCACGATCCGCCGCGACTTTGCCGAGTCCGTCGAGGCGAACGCGGTGCACGGTAGCGATGCGCCGGAATCGGCGGCGCGTGAGATCGCGTTTTTCTTCGACCCCTCCGAGCTGTGCGACCGCGACGGCTAGGACGGTGGCTGAGTCGCGCCAGTCAGTGAACGATGCGTCGCCACCGGTCGCTACGGCCGTTGCGGACGCGGACTCGGCTGCGCGCCTGAACCTGTTCGGCCTCGACCGCGCCGCGACCGAAGCGCTGTTCCAGGAGCGCTACGGCGGCAAGCCGTTCCGTGCCCGGCAGTTCCTGAAGTGGGTCTATCACCGCGGCGTGCGCGACCCCCAGGCCATGACCGACCTGGCGCAGGCCGTGCGCGACGATCTGTCACGCACGACCAGCTTCGCGTTGCCGGAAGTCGTGGCGCGTCACGCGTCGAAGGACGGCACGCTTAAGTGGGTGGTCCGGGTTGCCGGCGGCAGCTGTGTCGAGACCGTCATGATTCCTGAAAAAGGACGCAACACCCTGTGTGTATCCAGCCAGGTGGGTTGCGCGCTCGACTGCTCGTTCTGCTCCACCGGCAAGCAGGGCTTCAGCGGCAACCTAAGCACGGCGGACATCATCGGGCAGCTTGTGATCGCGAACGCGGATATGGCGGCCCGGGGCGAGGCCGTGACCAACGTTGTGTTCATGGGCATGGGCGAGCCGCTACTGAACTTCGATGCCGTGCTCCCGGCTGCACGCCTCATGATGGACGACCTTGCCTTCGGGCTCTCCAAGCGTCGGGTGACCATTTCTACCGCTGGGGTGGTCCCGCAGATTTATCGTCTCGCAGAACATACCGACGTGTCGCTGGCGATCTCCCTGCACGCGCCGACCGACGAGCTGCGCAGTGAACTGGTGCCGCTGAACCGCAAGTACCCGATCGCGATGCTGCTCGAGGCCTGCCACGTGTACCTCGCAGGGATGGGAGAAAAGCGTTCGCTGACGATGGAGTACACGCTCATGAAGGGCGTCAACGATGATCTGGGCCAGGCGCGCGACCTCGCGCGGCTCCTGCGCGGGCTGCGCTGCAAGATCAATCTGATCCCCTTCAACCCGTTTCCGGGCTCTGGGTACGACACCCCAGCGCCGCAGGCGGTGCGCGACTTCCAGACCTACCTGCTGAATGCCGGATTTGCGACTATGCTGCGCACGACCCGGGGCGACGACATCAACGCGGCCTGCGGGCAACTGGTCGGTGCGGTCAAGGACCGGACCCGGCGCCAGGAACGGTACCGCGCGCGGCTGGATGCCGCGGGACTGGATCCCGCAGGAGAAGCGGCGGCGCCAACGGCGGTCATACCGGCGGTGCAGCTCGACCCGTCGACCCGTTGAGTGCTTTGTCGGACGAGCCGACAATTCTCAGAGTGTAAGGAGACCACAGTGCCCAGCGATCGATCCATCCCGTCACAGCGACTCCTGGTGCCACTGCTGGTTGCGCTGCTCGGTGCCGGTGGCTGTGTGACGACCGAGACCGGCGGATTGCCGGCGCCGGCGGCCAAAGAGCGGCGCGTTCAGGCACAGCTCGATCTGGCTCGCGCGCTGCTGTCCGAGCGCAAGTTCGATCGCGCGCGGGACCCGCTGGATCGAGCCCTGAAGATTGATGACGAGTCTGTGGAAGCGCACGTGCTCTACGCCGTACTCAGCGATGGCGAAGGGGAACCGGAGATCGCGGAGAAGTATTACCGCAAGGCCATTCGGCTCGGGCCTGAGAACGCTCAGGCGCTCAGCAACTACGGCGCATTTCTGATCGCGCGTGCCCGCACGGACGAGGCCCTGCCGCTGCTCGAGCGGGCAGTGCAGGACACCGGCTATGTGCTGCGGAGCCAGGCGTACGAGAATCTGGGCATTGCGCGGCAGCTGCTCGGCGACCGTGCCGCGGCGCAGATGGCCTTCGCCCGCGCCGTCAGCCTCAACCGCGGCCAGGCCCGCAGCAATCTCGAACTCGCGGAGATGGCGCTCGCCGATGGCAAGGCAGTGGATGCCCGCGAACTGCTCAACAACTACCGGGCGGTTGCCAGCCAGACCCCCCGAAGCCTGTGTCTTGGGATTCAGGCCGCGCAGCAGCTGGGCGATGCGGATAGCCTGGCCAGCAACACCATCGCGTTGAAGAATCTGTTCCCGGATTCGACGGAAGCCCGGCGTTGCACGGTGCAGCCATGAGCGACGAAGCGCTGAGCGTTCCGCCCGAGGGCCCTGGCAAGACGTTGCGGGCGGCGCGCCGTGCCATGAACGTGGAGGTGCGCGAGGTTGCCGATGCGCTGAACCTGCCGCCACCGAGCATCGAGGCCATCGAGCGCAACGATTTTGGCGAGCTGCCCAATCTGGTGTTTGCCCGCGGTTATGTGCGCGCCTACGCGAAGCTCGTGGAGCTGGACCCGGACCCCGTTGTTGCGGCTTTCCAGGCCGCTGCGATGCCGGCGGAAGAGCCGACGCCCATGCCCACGACCCAGAGCGTGCCCGTCGACGAGCATCCACTGGCGGTGACCCTCGCCCAGTGGCGGTACCGCTTTGAGCGCTTCGCGCAGAACCAGCCGCAGGCCTTTCTGGGGTTGCTGGGGGCCCTGGTGCTGCTGCTCGTCCTGTTGCTGTGGGCGGCCTTCAGCGGTGGCGACGAGGCCGAGGCCGCCACGGCACCTACGGAGGCGCCGGCATCGGGCTTGGCGCAAATCGGCGCGAGCGCGGCCGGTGGCAACGGCGGTCGGCTCGACGGCAGCGCCGAGAGTGTGGGCAGCGTACCCGCCGATGTTTCCGGTGATGCCGGCTTCGATCCCGGCAGCAGCGCAGGCGGGGTGAGCGCGGGCGGGATCCTGGACGCTGAGCCATACACCGAGCCCGGAGCCGCTGCCGCGGATTCTCCAGACTTCCAGGCAACGGGCACGGCGCTGACGATTAACGACGGTGATGACCGGCTGGGGTTCAATTTCGTCGCTGATTGCTGGGTGGAGGTGCGCGACGAGGCCGGCAGCCTGCTGTACGGCAACCTGGGCAAGGCGGGGGCGGATCTCCAGCTGCGTGGCAGCGGTCCTTTTCGCATCCTGCTCGGCTACGCGCCGGGCGCCAATCTGGCCTACAACGGCGAGCCGGTGCCCCTGGCACCGCACACGCGCAACGACGTAGCGCGCCTGGTGCTCGGCCAGTGAGCGAACGCAAGACCCTGCAGGCGGCTCGAGGCATGCAGGACTGGACCGGGCCAGCAGCGCGCGAGCTGCAAGCGCTCGAGCGCCGGCTGATGGCGGTGTTCGAGCAGTTCAGCTACGAGCCGCTGCGGCTGCCGATGCTCGAGTCGGTCGCGCTCTTCAAGCGCGGCGTTGGCGAGGCCACGGATATCGTCGAGAAAGAGATGTTCCTCATCGAGCCCAGGCACGAGGAAGCCCGCGACCAGCTGGCGCTACGACCGGAGGGCACGGCGAGCACCGTGCGTGCCCTTCAGCAGCAGGGGCTGCTGTTCAATCAGCATCAGCGCGTCTACTACTGCGGCTCGATGTTTCGCTACGAGCGCCCGCAGAAAGGCCGCTATCGGGAGTTTTATCAGCTCGGAGCAGAGGCCTTCGGCTATGCCGGGCCCGATCTCGACGCAGAGCTGATCGCGTTGGCTGCGCAGTGCTGGCGCGAGCTCGGTATCGACGGGCAGGTTCGACTGCAGCTCAACAACATCGGCAGCGCAGCGGATCGCCGTGCCTTCGGCGGCGCGCTGGTGAGGTATCTCGAGTCCCGGGCGGCGGAGCTCGATGCCGACAGCCAGCGGCGCCTGTCCAGCAATCCCCTGCGCATACTGGACAGCAAGCACGAGGCGACCCAGTCGCTGCTGCTCGAGGCTCCGCGCCTTGAAGAGTTCGTCAGCGCCGCGTCCCAGGACCGTTTTGCGCAACTTCAGGAACTGCTGGGCGATCTCGGGATCGAACATGAGGTGAACGAGCGGCTCGTTCGCGGACTCGACTACTACAACGACACCGTGCTTGAGTGGGTGACGGATGCACTCGGGGCCCAGGGCACGGTCTGTGCGGGCGGGCGCTACGATTCGCTGGTCGAACAGCTTGGTGGCCGGGCGACGCCGGGCGCGGGTTTTGCGATTGGTCTGGAGCGCGTTCTGCTGCTATGCCAGGCGCAGGACGGTGCATTGGGCGACGCAGCGGTCGATGCCTATCTGTGCGTGGTTGGCGAGGCGCAACGAGCACCGGCGCTGGCGCTGGCCCAGGCGTTGCGTGAGGCACTGCCGGCGCTGAAGCTGCGTAGTCACCTGGGCGGCGGCAAGCTCGACAAACAGCTCAAGCGGGCCGATGCGAGTGGCGCGGCGATCGCCCTGATCCTCGGCCCCGCCGAGGCGGACGCCCAGCAGGTGCAGTACAAACCGCTGCGTGGCGGCTCTGCGCAGTCTCTGGGGCTTGAAGCGCTGGTGCAGCAACTGCGAGAGGACGGATACGGGCAGCGCTGAGGTGGCTGCCTGCGCCGGACAAGTCCGGCGTCGAAATTTGCGGGCGCAGGCCCTAAAATCGCGCCGCCCGTGCGCTGTGCGGGGGCTCGCGCCCCGCAGCGGGCGCCACAGAGGACCCGGATTTGTCAGATTATCTCTCCGATGAAGAACAGGTTGCCCGGCTGCGGAGCTGGTGGGCGGCCAACGGTACCTGGCTGATCGCGACGATCGTGCTGGCGATCGCGGTCGCGGTCGGATGGCGCTGGTATCAGAGTAACCGGGCTGAGACCATTGCCCGCGGGAGCGATCTTTACGCCCAGTTCCAGAGCGCTGAGCCGGCGGTTCAGGCCGCGCTGGCCGATGAGCTGGCGGATACCGCTGCGGGCACGGCGTACCCAGTGATGGCGCGACTGGCGCTGGCCGCCGCCGCGCTCGAGGCAGATCCCGCCGATCCGGCCGCTGCCGAGCAGGAGCTGCAGCGAGCACTGGATCTGGCCGATGACGAGACCCTGGCCGATCTCACCCGCCTGCGCCTGGCTCGCACCCAGATGCAGCTCGGCGAGCGCGATGCCGCCCTCGCGACTCTGGCAGCGGTTCGCAGCACCGGCTATCGCAGCATGGTGGCCGAGCTCAAGGGCGACATGCACATGGCCGCGGGCGAGCGGGCGGAGGCCCACGAGGCCTACAACAGCGCGCTGGCCGCGCTCGAGACCGATGATCGACGCCCGGTGCTTGAGCTGAAGGCTGGGACGACCGCCGCCCCGCTCGCGGGCCCGGTGGCCGCCCCGTCTGTGCTGGAAGCCGCGGAGACAGAGGCGGCGAGTACCGATGAATCCGACGCGCCGAGTGCGGATTCGCCGGATGCGTAGCAGCGACTGGCTGCGCGGTTCGCTGCTCGCCAGCACGGTGCTGCTGGCGAGCTGCAGCTGGTTCTCCTGGCTGCCCTTTGTCGACGGCGGTAGCGATAAGAAAGCCAAGGAAAGCACCAAGCCCATGCCGCTGGTGAAGTTCGATGCGGAGGTGCGACTGGAGCGGCAGTGGCGCGTCAGCGTCGGTCGGGGACTCGGCCGCAAGTATCTGCGGCTGCCGCCGGTCGTGGTCGCGGACCAGATCATCGCGGCCGACGGCTATGGACAGGTGGAAGCCTTCGAGCGTTTCAGCGGCAAGCGCCTGTGGCGCACACGCATCGGTGAGCTCGAAGGCGGCTGGTTCAACTGGTTTGATCGTAAGGACCCGAGTTTCGTCAGCGGCGGTGTCGGTGCCGGTGCGGGCCAGGTTTATCTCGGCCTGACGAGCGGTGAGGTGGTCGCGCTCGCGATCGAAGATGGCACGGAGCGCTGGCGGGCCGAGATCGGCAGCGAGGTGCTGTCGGTGCCCGTCTACAGCCGCGGCTCGGTTTATGCCCAGACCATCGACGGGCGGCTGCTGGCGCTGGATTCCGAAGACGGCTCGACGATCTGGAGCTACGATAACCAGGTGCCGATCCTCACGCTGCGTGGCACCTCCTCCCCGGTGGTGGACAGCGGCGTGGTCTACAGCGGCTTCGCCAGTGGCAAGGTCAGCGCGGTGCGGGCTGACAACGGTGAGCCGATCTGGGAGAGCCGGATCATGCTGCCGGAAGGGCGCAGTGAACTCGATCGCATCGTCGATGTGGATGGCCGACCGCTGGTACTGGGGCCGTTGCTGATCGCCGCGTCCTACCAGGGGCGGATCAAGGCGCTGCGTCGCGTCGACGGCCAGCCGGTCTGGGAGCGCGAAGTCAGCAGCTATCTGGATCTGGATGACGGCTACGGCCATGTCTATGTAATCGATGATGCGGATACGCCCACGGCGCTGGAGCTCGAAAGCGCCGACGAGGTCTGGCGGCAGGACCAGCTGAAACGCCGTCGCCTGACCAGCCCTGTGGCGTTCAGCAACTATCTCCTGGTCGGCGATGACCAGGGCTATCTGCACGTGCTCGCGCAGAGCGATGGCCGCTTTCTGGCTCGGCGCAAGATCGATTCCGATGGCCTGCGCTCCGTGCCGATCGTCGAAGATGGCCTGGTGTACGTGCTGGGAAACTCGGGCAGCCTGTCGGCCTACGAAATCGTCGGAGAATAGCGGTGGCGACGGCGGCGCTCGTGGGGCGTCCCAACGTTGGCAAGTCGACGCTGTTCAATCGCCTGACCCAGCAGCGCGCCGCGTTGGTGGCGGATGTCCCGGGACTGACCCGCGATCGGCGCTACGGCCGTATTGACGACGGGCGGATCACGCTCATCGATACCGGTGGCCTGCACGGCGATGATCCCTTCGCCGGGGTGCTCGCGCAGCAGGTGGAATTGGCACTGGATGAAGCGGATCTGGTGCTGTGGGTTGTCGACGCCCGCGACGGGGTGCTGGCCGATGATGAGGACATCGCCGCCATGCTGCGGCGCCGCGGGCTGCCGACGTTGCTGGTGATCAACAAGATCGACGGGCTCGCGGAGGCCGATGTGATCGCAGAGTTCGCCGGGCTCGCCTTTGCTGAGAGCGCGCTCGTCTCCGCATCTCAGGGCCGCGGCATGGCTACCTTTGGCGAGCAGCTGCGGGACCTGCTCGCGCCGCAGCTTGCCGCGGAGGCTGAGGCGCGAGCGGCCGAAGACGCGGATGCGGACGATGCGGATGATGTAAACGCACCGGGCGAACGCATCGCCGTCGCGCTGATCGGGCGCCCGAATGTTGGCAAGTCGACGCTGACGAACCGGTTGCTGGGTGAAGAGCGGCAGGTGGTGTTCGATGCGCCGGGCACCACTCGGGATGCCATCGATATTCCAATGACCCGCGGTGCTCAGCGTTATCTGCTGATCGATACCGCCGGCGTTCGCCGCAAGGGTCGGACCGAGGGCATCGTGGAGAAGTTCTCCGTGGTCAAGACGCTCGACGCCATCGAGCGCGCGCAGGTCATCCTGCTGGTGATCGATGCCAGTGAGGGCCTGGTCGAACAGGATCTGCATCTGCTCGGTTACGCGCTCGACGCCGGGCGGGGCATCGCCCTGTGCGTCAACAAATGGGACGCCGTTGCCGGTGATGAGCGGGCCGCAGTGTTGCGGGAAATCGATCGCCGGCTCGGCTTCGCCGGGTGGATTCCTGTAGCGCCGATATCGGCCCAAAAAGGTACCGGGGTCGGCAAACTCTGGGGGCTGGTGCGCCGCATTCATCGCGGTGGCGCGCTGCAGGCGAGTTCCAGGCAGCTGACCACGCTGCTGGAAAACATGGTGACGGCGCACGGCCCGCCAAGTGTGCGCGGGCGCCCGATCAAGCTGCGCTTCGCGCATCCCAGTGCCAGCTATCCGCCGACGATCACCGTGCACGGCAACCAGACCGCCTCGGTGCCGGACAGCTACATGCGCTTTCTCGAGAATGGTTACCGCAACGCTCTCAAAATCTTCGGGAACCCGGTGCGCATCCGGTTCAAGACCGGCGACAACCCCTACGCAGGCCGCAGTAATGCGCTGTCAGATCGGCAGAAGCGTCGGCGCGGACGGATGATCGAGCACCGCAAGAAGCGCGACAAGCAACGGCGCAAGTCGCGGCGCTGATACCGCGACGGGCGCGCGAGCCCCGGGCGCTGATCTACTGCCACAGCGCCATTGCCGTCAGCGGATCCACGCGATGCCCGTTGAGGCTGACGGACCAGTGCAGGTGTGGCCCGGTGACGCGGCCGGTAGCGCCGACCTTGCCGAGTACTTCGCCCCGCGCAATCGGCTCGCCGACCGTCGCGCCGATCTCGCTCAGGTGGCAGTACATGGTGATCAGCCCCTCACCGTGATCGATCAGCACCGTGTTGCCGTTGAAGTAAAAGTCTCCCGTGAGCGCAACGACGCCGGGTGCTGGCGCCTGAATCGGAGTGCCCGTGGTTGCGGCGATGTCGAGACCGCTGTGGGGGCTGCGCGGCTGACCGTTCAGCACCCGGCGGCGACCGAAGGGGCTGCTGACGATGCCCGGCACCGGCTGCGCGAAGGGGCGCAGGGTCGCATCGCGCACGGCTTTCGGCAGGTCGGCTCGGCGCGTATAGCTGCCGTACACGGCGCGCATGAGCGTGGCCTCTTCCCGGATCCGGGCCAGGTTCTCCGGGTCCGGGTTGACCATCTTGCGGTTCTTGATGGTCAGCCGTTGCTCCGGGTACTGCTTGGCATCCACTGCGAACGCCACCGGCAGCGTGGAGCCATCGGCAAACTCCACCGTCAGCTCATGAGTGCCCGGTTTCGCGCTGACAGGAATGCCGACGTACCAGGCATCGCCAAGCCGCAGCAGGTCGCGCTCGAGGTAACGTACCCGTGTCGCCGTCGCCGGTGCCTGGTACGCATAGATGCCACCGGGCACGGCGTTGCCATCCACCGGCAGCTCAGGCAGAGCGATGGGCGCCGGTGCGGCTGCCTGCAGCCCCGGCGCGAATAGCAGCGCGGCCAGCAAGGCAAGTGGCTGGTACAGCCGCCTGTGCGACCGGTGGATCCTCATGGCGGCTTTCCTTATCACTAAGTTCCTGGTCACGGCGTTCCTTGTCACGGGGTTCCCGCTACGGCGTGGCGTCGAGCGGCGGCTGGGCGTCGATATCGGTGACAGCCACATCCAGGCGGCCATCGGCGAGCAGCACTTCCAGGCGGTTGCCGGGCGCCGCCTGGTCGATGCTGCTGACGACTTGTCCAGCATCGTTGCGCAGCAAGCTGAATCCGCGCTGCAGCGTCTGCAGCGGGCTGACCGCGTTCAGGGTCCGGATCTGCGCTGCCAGGGCCGTGCCGAGCGCGTTCTGGTGTCGTTGCTGAGCCTGTTGCAGCCGCGCCCCGAGCGTTCCCGCCTGCGTCCGCAACCGGCCGATCCGGCGCTGTGGATTCTGTCCCTGGACGACGCGGGCCAGGGTCCGCAGCCGCAGCTGGTCGCGCTGGCGCGCGCTGGCCCAGCCGCGTTGCAGGCGCGCAACGAGCTCGTCACAGCGCTGCATCCGTTGTGCGACGGCGGAGCTGGGACTGATCAGCCCGGCGCGCAGCCGCCGCAGGTGGCTGTCGGCCAGCCGCATGCGCCCGCGCAGCTGTGCCTGCGCACGCTGTTGCAGAGCACCCAGCTCGGCCAGGAGCGCCAGGCGATCCGGAGCGATGAGCTCTGCGGCAGCGGACGGCGTGGGCGCGCGCAGATCAGCGACGAAGTCGGCAATCGTGAAATCGGTCTGATGGCCGATCGCGCTGACCACCGGCACCGGCGCAGCCGCGATCGCACGAGCGACCGGCTCGGTGTTGAAGGCCCACAGATCCTCGAGAGAGCCGCCGCCGCGAGCGAGCACCGCCAGCGTCCAGGGTGGGGTGCTGCCCAGGGGTACCTCGAGCCGGCGCAAAGCGGTCACGATCGCATCGGGTGCCGCGTCGCCCTGAACGGGCACCGGCAGTAGCGTGACCCGGCTGGCTGGGAATCGACGGCGCAGTACGGTCAGGAAGTCGCGGATCACGGCGCCCGTCGGGGAGGTGATGAGGGCGATGTGTGCGGGCACCGCTGGCAACGGGCGTTTGCGGGTCTCGGCGAACAGCCCTTCTTCCGCGAGCGTTGCCTTCAGCGCTTCGAAGGCGGCGCGCAGGGCTCCTTCGCCAGCGGGCTCGAGAGCCTCAGCGATCAGCTGAAAGTCGCCGCGCGCCTCGTACAGACTGACCCGCCCGCGCAGCACCACCTTGAGCCCGTTGCGAACGGGAAAGCGCACGGTGCGATTGCGGCCGGCGAACATCGCACAGCGAAGCTGGGCGCCGTTGTCCTTCAGGGTGAAGTACCAGTGGCCGGACCCCGGGCGCGCCAGATTCGAGATCTCGCCCTCCACCCAGACCAGGGCGAAGCGGTCTTCCAAGAGCTGGCGCGCCTGGCGGGCCAGCTGTGTCACGGTGAGTGTGCGGCGACCGGCAGTCAGGCCCCCTCGGGCGGTCGATCCGGTCCCGGAAGCGGTCCCAGATGCGGACTTAGATGGCGCCCTTGAAGAGGTCATGGTGCGCAGTCTAGCGGGGAACGATGTCGCCGGCATCGCCGCACTGACCCTGTCACCGCGTTTACAGCTCAATAGGGCGCGAGTAGAATCTCGGTTTTGGGGTTCCGCAATGCTGCGTATCGCCGACGACGCCCTCACCTTTGACGACGTCCTGCTGCTCCCGGCCTTCTCCGAAGTCCTGCCTTCCGAAGTTTCTCTGGCAACCCGGCTCACCCGGGACATCACACTGAACATCCCGCTCATGTCCGCGGCCATGGACACGGTCACGGAAGCGCGGCTGGCGATTGCCATCGCCCAGGAGGGCGGGATCGGGATCGTGCACAAGAACATGACCCCGCAGGCGCAGGCGCGTGAGGTTCGTGCCGTCAAGAAGTATGAGTCCGGAGTCATCCGCGATCCCATCACCATCCACCCGGATCGCACCGTTGCCGACCTGTACAGCCTCACCATCGAGCACAAGATCTCAGGCGTGCCGGTGGTCGAGGGCCAGAACCTGATCGGCATCGTCACCAGCCGCGATGTCCGCTTTGAAGCGCGCACCAATGCCACCATTCGCGAGGTGATGACGCCCCGCGACAAGCTCGTCACCGCGCCGGAAGATGCGAGCCACGACGATGTGCTGAAGCTCCTGCACGAGAATCGCATCGAGAAGGTGCTGCTGGTCAATGATCGGTTCCAGCTCCGTGGCATGGTCACCGTGAAGGACATCCACAAGGCACAGGCCTTTCCCAATGCTTGCAAGGACAGCCACGGGCAGCTGCGCGTTGGCGCCAGCGTCGGGACCGGCAATGACACCCAGGAGCGCGTGGATGCGCTGGTGGAAGCGGGCGTGGACGTGCTCGTGGTCGACACGGCGCATGGACACTCGAGCCGCGTCCTCGAGCAGATCCGGGCCATCAAGGCGCGGTTGCCGGATCTTGCGGTGATCGGTGGCAACGTCGCCACGGCCGGCGGTGCCCGGGCGCTGCTCGAGGCCGGCGTCGATGCCATCAAGGTTGGGATCGGCCCTGGCTCGATCTGCACGACCCGCATCGTGACCGGCATCGGTGTACCGCAGATCACGGCGATTGCGGGCGCCGTGCAGGCCGCCGGGGGTGACGTGCCAGTGATCGCGGATGGCGGCATTCGCTATTCCGGGGATATCGCCAAGGCCATTGTCGCCGGCGCCAGCGTGGTCATGGTCGGCGGCTTGCTCGCGGGGACCGACGAGGCGCCCGGTGAGGTCGAGCTCTACCAGGGCCGCACCTATAAATCCTATCGAGGCATGGGCTCTCTCGGTGCCATGGGTGCACCGCAGGGGTCTTCAGATCGATACTTTCAGGAACCGGTGCGCGATGCGCGCAAGCTGGTACCGGAGGGCATCGAAGGTCGCGTCGCCTATCGCGGCCCGGTGCATCCCATCGTGCACCAGCTCATGGGCGGGCTGCGCGCATCGATGGGCTACACCGGCAGCCCGGACATCGAGACCATGCGCTCCCGGCCCGAGTTCGTCCGGGTCAGCGCAGCGAGCATGGCGGAGAGCCATGTGCACGATGTGACCATCACCAAAGAAGCCCCGAACTACCCTTTGAGCTGAGGCGAGCGCAGCGTGACACAAGATCTGCACGATCAGCGCCTGCTGATCCTGGACTTTGGCGCCCAGTACACACAGCTGATTGCTCGCCGGGTGCGGGAGCAGGGCGTGTACTGCGAGATCCTGCCGTGGGATGTGGACGATGCCACCGTGCGCGACTTCGGCGCCCGGGGCGTGATTCTCTCCGGCGGGCCCGAATCCGTGACCGATCTCGAGCCGCCGCGCGCGCCCCAGGCCGTGTTCGAGCTCGAGGTGCCTGTGCTCGGCATCTGCTACGGCATGCAGACCATGGCGGCGCAGCTTGGCGGTGCGGTTGAGAGTTCGTCGCTGCGCGAGTTCGGTCATGCGGACGTCGCCGTAGAACCCGACTCGGTGCTCCTCGGTGAGCTGGCCGAGGCCGACGGTCGCACAGCGGTCTGGATGAGCCACGGCGACAAGGTCACCGCCGTCCCCGATGGTTTTCGCGTGGTCGCCCGCACCGACAGCGCCCCAATCGCCGCCATGGAGGATGCGCAGCGGCGGTTCTACGCGGTGCAGTTCCACCCGGAGGTCACGCACACGGTCTGCGGCGGTGAACTGCTGGCGCGCTTCTGCCGTGAATTGTGCGCCTGCGACGGGCTGTGGACGCCGGCCAACATCGTGCAGGACGCTATTGAGACCGTGCGTGCGACCGTCGGCAGCGATCGGGTCATTCTTGGCCTGTCGGGCGGGGTCGATTCTTCTGTGGTGGCGGCGCTGCTGTCCCGAGCGATCGGAGAGCAGCTCTACTGCGTCTTTGTCGACAACGGTTTGCTGCGCAAGAATGAGCGCGCCGAGGTGGAGGCTGCCTTCGCCCCGAGCAACGAGCTGAACCTCAACCTCATCACCGTGGACGCTGAGCAGGAGTTCCTGGAGAAGCTCGCCGGCGTCGATGATCCGGAAGCCAAACGCAAGGCGATCGGCAACACCTTCATCGACGTGTTCGAGCGCGAAGCCGGGCGCATCGAGGGCGCACGATGGCTCGCTCAGGGCACCATCTACCCGGACGTCATCGAGTCGGCGGCCAGCAAACACGGCAAGGCGCACGTGATCAAGAGTCACCACAATGTCGGCGGCCTGCCGGAACGGATGGACCTGCAGCTCGTCGAGCCGCTGCGGGAGCTGTTCAAAGACGAAGTTCGAGCGATCGGCACGCACCTGGGGCTGCCCGATCGGCTGATCTATCGTCATCCCTTTCCCGGTCCCGGGCTCGGCGTACGCATTCTCGGCGAAGTGCGCAAGAGTTACGCCGACGTGCTGCGGGAGGCGGATGCGATCTTCATCGGCGAGCTGCGTGCGGCCGACCTTTACGATGCCGTCAGCCAGGCCTTTGCGGTGTACCTGCCGGTGAAGTCCGTGGGCGTTGTCGGTGACGCGCGTCGCTATGAGCATGTCATCGCGCTGCGCGCCGTGGAGACCATCGACTTCATGACCGCGCGTGCGGCGCGTCTGCCGGTCGAGTTTATCGAGCGCGTCAGCAACCGGATCGTCAACGAGATCGCCGGGGTCTCGCGTGTGGTCTACGACCTGTCATCAAAACCGCCGGCGACCATCGAATGGGAGTGAACGGTGTGCCATCAGCGCGACGCGGCATCCCCGTTGGTTGACGCGGCATCCCCTCTGGATGACCCGGCATCCCGTCTGGATGACGAGGCTTGCATGGACCGCGCGCTGGCGCTGGCGGAGCAGGCGGCAGCGGCGGGGGAGGTGCCCGTGGGCGCCGTGCTCGTGCTCGACGGGCGGGTGATCGGTGCCGGGCGAAATCAGACCGTGGGCACTCAGGACCCGACCGCCCATGCGGAGATCGTGGCGCTGCGTGCAGCAGCTCGCGCGCAGGGCAACTACCGGCTACCCGGCAGCACGCTGTACGTCACCATCGAGCCCTGCACCATGTGCGCCGGTGCGCTCGTGCATGCGCGCGTGGCGCGCTTGGTCTACGGCGCCCCGGAGCCGAAAGCGGGGGCCGTGACGAGTACCGCGCGGGTGCTGGAAAACCCCGCTCTCAATCATCGCCCCAAAGTGCTCGGCGGCGTTCGCGCTGAGGCTGCCGCAGCGCAGCTGAAAGCGTTCTTTGCAGCGCGTCGGCAGGCGCGCGATTCGCGGAGCGCGCCGTGAGCCTCGTGCTGATCTGGGACGGGCCGGCCGCGGTCTCGTCCTTTCGCCTCGACAAGCTGCTGGAGCGTGCTGCAGACCGCCTGCCGGCGGCGAACCCCCTGCGAGCGGCGCAAGCGGCCTGGGTGCATCTACTGCAGTGCGAGCGCCCGCTCGACGCTGACGAGGAGCGCATTGCGCGGGCGCTGCTGCGCTACGGCCCGGAGCGGGAGCAGCCGGCGCCCGTAGGGCCGGCGAGTCTGTACGTGACACCGCGTGCTGGCACGGTGTCGCCCTGGTCGAGCAAGGCGACGGACATCTTTGCCGTGGCTGGCCTGCCCGTCGTGCAGCGCGTCGAGCGGGCCCTGCGCTGGTCGCTGCGTTTTGCCGATGGCGTGCCCGCGGACGCCGCTGCACTGGCGGCCCTGGCACCCTTGCTCTACGACCGTATGACGCAGATGGTGGTCGCTAGAGCGGACCTTGCGGCCTGCTTTGCGGTCCAGGCGCGCCGGCCGCTGCGCACGGTCCCGCTGCTGGCCGAAGGAGCCGTAGCGTTGCACGAAGCCAACACACGATTCGCGCTGGCGCTCAGCGATGACGAGATTGACTATCTCGCCGCGGCCTTTGCCGAGCTTGAACGCGATCCCACCGATGCGGAGCTCATGATGTTCGCGCAGGCGAACTCCGAGCACTGCCGGCACAAGATCTTCAATGCCGACTGGGAGATCGACGGGCAGGCCCAGCCGCACTCGTTGTTCGCGATGATCCGGAACACGCATCGGCACATTAACGGCGCGGGCATCTTAAGCGCTTACTCGGACAACGCCGCAGTGATCGAAGGGCCGCAGACACAACGCTTTCGCGCCGACCCGAACACGCGCCGGTACGGCTACCACGCGGAGCCCGTGCATGTGCTCATGAAGGTGGAGACCCACAACCATCCCACCGCGATCGCGCCCTATCCGGGAGCGGCGACCGGCTCCGGTGGTGAGATTCGCGATGAGGGCGCTGTTGGCCGCGGCTCCAAGCCCAAGGGGGGGCTGGTCGGCTTCAGCACCTCGCACCTCAACCTGCCTGATCATCCGGAGCCCTGGGAGCTGGCGACCGGCAAGCCCGAGCATATGGCATCGGCGCTGGAGATCATGCTCGAGGGCCCCATCGGCGGCGCTGCGTTCAACAATGAGTTCGGTCGTCCGGCCCTGTGCGGCTATTTCCGCACCTTTGAACAGGCTGACGCATCGAACCCGCAGCGTGTTCGTGGCTATCACAAGCCGGTCATGGTTGCCGGCGGCGTCGGCAACGTACGCACGGAGCACGTGCAGGCCCTGCCGCTGCCGCCGGGCACGGCGCTCGTCGTGCTCGGCGGGCCGGCGATGCTCATTGGGCTCGGCGGCGGCGCGGCGTCGAGCCTGAGTTCCGGGACCGCCGCAGCAGAGCTCGATTTTGCCTCCGTGCAGCGCGACAACGCCGAGATGCAGCGCCGCTGCCAGGAAGTGATCGATGGCTGCGTCGCCCTCGGTACCGACAACCCGATCCTGCTGATTCACGATGTGGGGGCCGGTGGGCTCTCCAACGCGCTGCCGGAGCTGGTGGCCGATGGCGCAGCGGGCGGGTGCTTCGACCTGCAGCGCATTCCCAGCGCTGATCCCTCCCTGTCTCCCATGGAGCTGTGGTGCAACGAGTCTCAGGAGCGCTATGTGCTCGGCATCGACGCGGCGCGGCTTAGGGATTTCGAGGCGCTCTGCGCACGCGAACGCTGTCCCTACGCCGTGGTGGGGGAGGCCACGGCCCAGCCGCAGCTGCAGGTCACCGATCGCGCCAGCGAACAGGATCCGGTCGCCATGCCCCTGGCGGTGCTGCTTGGCAAACCGCCGCGCATGACGCGCCGCTTTGAGCGATACAGCCCGGCAGTCGCGCCGCTGGACCTGTCGGGCATGGCGCTGCCTGAGGCAGTTGACCGCGTGCTGCGATTCCCGGCCGTTGCCAGCAAGGCGTTTCTGATCACCATCGGCGATCGCTCGATTACCGGCATGGTCGTTCGCGACCAGATGGTGGGTCCCTGGCAGGTGCCCGTCGCCGACGTCGCGATCACGGCAACGGGGTTTAGCGGTCATACCGGTGAGGCCTGGGCGATGGGGGAACGGGCACCGCTGGCGTTGACCGATCCGGCCGCTTCGGCGCGCATGGCTGTTGCGGAATCGCTCATGAATCTGGCTGCGGCCGGCGCGATCGCGCGTGAGCGCGTGGTGCTTTCTGCTAACTGGATGGCGGCGGCCGGGGTGCGGGGCGAGGACCAGGCGCTGTTTGATGCGGTGCGCGCGGTGGGTCTGGAGTTCTGCCCGGCACTGGGCATCGCGATTCCGGTCGGCAAAGACAGTTTGTCCATGCGGACGCGCTGGGACGAACAGGAGGTGGTGGCGCCGCTGACGCTGATCGCATCGGCCTTTGCGCCGGTCGCTGATTTCCGCTGTGCCCTGACCCCGCAACTGCAGCCGCAGACAGATGCCGTGCTCTGTCTGCTGACCCCCGGCACGGCCCGGCACCGACTGGGAGGCAGCGCGCTGGCCCAGGTGTTTGGCGCGACCGGTGGCGCGGTGCCCGATGTCGACGAACCAGCGCAGCTTGCGGCCCTCTTCGATCTGATCCAGGCGCTTGCCGGTGCCGGCGATACGCTGGCTTACCACGACCGCAGTGACGGTGGCCTGCTGGCGACGGTCGCTGAGATGGCATTCGCGGGTCGCTGTGGTCTCGACCTGATGCTGCCGGACGCGCTGCTGGCCGATGGTCCGCTGGCCGCGCTGTTCGCCGAGGAAGTCGGCGCGGTGGTGCAGATCCGCACCGCTGCGCTGGGAGCGCTGCAATCGCGCTGTGCAACCCTGAGCCTCGGGTGTCAGGTCATCGGTCGGGCCACGGCGGCGGAGCAGATCCGGATCGCCAGGGCCGACGGCGAGGTGCTGCTGGAGCGATCCCGGGCTGCGCTGCAGCGGATCTGGGCGACGCCCAGCTATCGCATGCAGCGCCTGCGCGACAACCCGGATGCCGCCGATAGCGAGTACGCGCTCATTGATGAGACCGACGTCGGGCTGCGCGCGGAGCTGACCTATCGTCCCGACGACGCCGTGATCGGCGCCGTGCAGGTGGGGCGCGCTCGCCCGCGTATCGCCGTGTTGCGGGAGCAGGGCGTCAACAGCCAGCTCGAGATGGCGGCGGCCTTTGATCGCGCCGGGTTCGAGGCGGTCGATGTGCACATGACCGACCTGCTCGATGGCGAGATGCGGCTGGCGGACTTCGGTGCGCTGGTCGCCTGCGGCGGTTTCAGCTTCGGCGATGTGCTCGGTGGCGGCGGCGGTTGGGCCAAGAGCATTCTGTTCCGCAGCGCGTTGGCCGAGCAGTTCGAATCGTTCTTCGCAGGGGATCGACTGGCTCTGGGCGTCTGCAATGGCTGCCAGATGTTCGCTGCGCTGAAATCGCTGATGCCGCAGGCGGAAGATTGGCCGCGCTTCGTTCGCAACCGCTCCGAGCAGTTCGAGGCGCGCGTGAGCCTGCTACGCGTGCTCGATGGCAGCAGTCCCTGGCTGAGCGGCATGGGCGGCAGCCTGCTGCCGATCGCCGTGGCTCATGGGGAAGGGCGTGCGGAGTTCGATGACGCCGCCAGCGAGGCCCGAATCCTCGACCCGGTGACCGGAGCCGCGCCGCTGCGCTACGCACTGCCCGACGGCCAGGCGACGGAGCGCTACCCCTTCAACCCGAACGGCGCCGCGCAGGGCCTGGCCGCGTTGACGGCAGGGGAGGGTCGGATCCTCGCCATGATGCCCCACCCAGAGCGCGTCTTTCGCGGCTGGACCAATTCCTGGCGCGACCCTGCCTGGGAGGAGGACGGTCCCTGGATGCGGCTCTTCCGCAACGCCCGGGCGGCGCTGCGTTGACGGCCTGACATCTCTCCCGGCCGGCACCCAAAAAACACATGGGTGCCCAATCTGCCCATTCTTGCCATTCAATTCAGCACGTTACCCTCGCCAGCGAGCTGCCGGCAGGCGCATCCGACCGGATCGTCGCGCCCGGCTCAAGGGGTCAATTCGAGGGGATCGAAGCATGAAGAACTCAAGCGTTCTCGCGCTGTGCTGCGCCCTTGCAGCCAGCATGCCCGGCGCGCCTGCCGTGGCAGAAGAAATCATTGAAGAAATCGTCGTCACCGGTATCCGCGGCAGCCTCCGGCAGTCGCTGGACGTCAAGCGCGACGCGTCAGAAATCGTCGACGCCGTGTCCGCGGAAGATGTCGGCAAGTTTCCGGATACAAACGTCGCGGAAGCCCTGCAGCGCATCACCGGCGTTGCCATCGACCGCAACGGCGGCGAGGGGCAGTTCATTACCGTCCGCGGCCTGGGCCCGGAATTCAACGCGGTAACCATCAACGGCCGGCAGATGGCCACAGACAATGATGGCCGGGAATTCTCTTTCGACGTGCTCGCGTCGGACATCATCCAGCGCGCCGAGGTGTACAAGACCGCCAGCGCCAAGCTGCCCTCCGGCGGTATTGGTGCGAACGTCAACATCGTGACCGCGCAGCCGCTCGATCGCAGTGGTTCCAACATCTCCGTCTCCGCGGCCGGCCTCTATGACGAGCTCGCCGAGGAAACCTCACCGGAGCTGACCGCGGTTGGCAACTGGATCAACGAGGACCGGACCGTGGGCGTCCTCTTCGGCGCATCTTACTCCGATCGCGAGAACCAGAATGACTCAGTCTTCACCAACGGCTTCAGCCTGCGCGACGGGGCGCCCATCGTGGACGCGCCGGAAGACAGTGTCGGTCTCGACGCGTCTTCCATCGTGCCTCTGCCCAACGGGCGGGTGCAGCAGCAGGTGGTGGTCAGCCGCGACGTGCGCAGCCGCGAGCGCCTGACGCTCAATGGCGCGTTCCAGTTCCGCCCCACGGACACGCTGGAAATCACTCTCGATGGCCTGTACACGGACTTCGAGATCGAGTCTCTCGACACGCAGTTCTCCGGCTTCTTCAGCCCGCCGTTCATCAATCCCGTCGTCGACGGCAACGGCACGGTCGTTTCTTTCAGCCGGCCGAGCGAAGACTTTGCCGCC
>JBCDIK010000045.1:0-19440 GCA_038749065.1 Pseudomonadota bacterium
ACCATCGACGACGTGGTCGACGTGATCATCGAAGACGCCAGCGAAGCGGTCATGGCTCAGGCGGGCTTCGAGCCGGACGAAGACACCTTCGCGCCGATCACCAAGAGCTTCCGGCGCCGGGCCCTGTGGCTGACGATCAACCTGCTCACCGCCTTCGTGGCATCGGCGGTCATCAATCTGTTCGAGGGCACCATCGAGAAAGTCGTCGCCCTGGCGGTGCTCATGCCGATCGTGGCCAGCATGGGCGGCATTGCCGGGACCCAAACGCTGACGCTCGTGGTCCGGGGCATGGCACTCGGCCACATCGAGCGCTCAAACCTGCTGTATCTGCTAAACCGGGAGGTGATCGTTGCGGCCATGAACGGCGTCATGCTCGCCGCGATCGTTGCCACCTCCGCGGCCCTGGTCTTCAACGACCTGATCCTCGGCTACGTCATCGCCGTCGCCATGATCATCAACATCATCGTCGCGGCCCTGGCCGGGAGCCTGCTGCCGGGTACGCTGAGCGCGCTGAACATCGACCCGGCCATCGCCGGCGGCGTGGTGCTCACCACCGTGACCGACGTGGTCGGCTTCTTCACATTTCTGGGCCTTGCGACCTGGGCCTATGGCTGAGGTGGCCATTCACAACGCTCGAGCGCGCACCCTGTGAGTCTCCTACGCGCCCCGGAACCCGGCGATCTCGGCTGGATCACCCAGGTGCACGGTGAGTTCTACGCGCGCACCTTCGGCTGGGGTACAGCTTTCGAGGGCATCGTCGCCAGGATCGTTGCCGACTTCGCCGACAGTACCACCGCGCCGGCCAACGAGGGCGAGCGCCGGCAGCGCTGCTGGATCGCCGAGCATGAGGGAGAGCGCGCCGGCAGTGTCATGCTGAGCCGCGACGCGGACGGGACCGCGAGACTGCGACTCATGCTGGTGCTGGAACGGGCTCGCGGCCAGCGGCTGGGGCAGATCCTGGGGGAAGCGGTCATCGAGCAGGCCCGGGCCTGGGGCGAGCCGGAGCTGGTGCTGTGGACGACCGACCAGCAGGTCGCCGCCAGAGCGCTGTACCGCAAGCTCGGTTTCGAGCGGGTCGCGAGCGAGCCAAACCGCGGCTTCGCTGCAGGCGCCATGGACGAGACCTGGCGCCTGCGGCTCTAGGCTGGAAAGACCCCCGACCTCGTTAGTAGAACAGCCGGAACACCAGCCCGACGGTGCGGGGTTGATTGGTGCGGAAGCCCAGGCGAGCCCGACCTCCCCGCTCCCGATCAAAGGACAGGTCCGCGTTCTCATCGGTCACGTTGTTGATGTAGGCCGCGATCTCCCACTCGTCCTTGGCGATGCCGGCGCGGAGATTCAGCAGTGTGTAGGGGTCGAGCTCCAGGTCCAGCGTCGTGGTCTCGGCACCGGATGCGCCACCGAAGGGCAGGCCGGAGCTGAAGGTGCCAGCGCCGGCGACCTGGTCACCCGGCTGCGTGAAGCGGTCTCCCAGGTGCTGCACGGTTCCGGAGAAGAACGCCGTCGAGCCGCCAAAGGCACCGATCGGGAAGCTGTAGGTTGCCGAGCCGGCGAGCTGCAGTTCCGGCACGGAGGCCAGCCGGTTGCCGTCTTCGACGCCACCGAGAATGCCCCCGCCTTCGGCCAGTACCGTATCGTCAAACTCCGACTCGAGGATGCTGGCCGAGAAGTTGAACTCCAGGTTCTCCGTCGGGCGGGCTGCAATCTCCAGCTCGAACCCCGTGCTGTGCGCCTCGTCGACATTGAAGGAGATCCGCGACGAACAGGAGCCCGCGTCCAGGGTGACCTGCAGATCCTTTATCTCCGAGCGGAACACCGCGGCGTTGATGGTAATGCCGGAATCGAACTGAGCCTTGAAGCCGGCCTCGTAGTTCCACAGGGTCTCATCGTCGTAGGACTGGAAGCTGCCAAAGGTCACGAGATCACCCGGGGTGCACAGCGCGGTGTTCAGGGGGTCGTTTACGCCGCCAAGACGAAAGCCCTTGGACGCCTGCGCGTTCAGCGTGATGGTCTCGTTCAGGTCGTAGCTCGCCAGAAAGCGCGGGTTGAAGCCGTCGGAAGACGTCTTGTCCACCTGGCCGGAATCGCCGGCCGCGAACAGGCCACCGGTGGTGATGGTGCGCTCTTCCTCGTAGTCGTAGTAGCGACCGCCGACGGTCACCTGCAACCGCTCGGTCACGTCGTAGGTGAATTCACCGAACACGGCGATCTGCTCCAGGTCGTAGGGCAGATCCGAGTTGAAGGGCGAGTCTGCCCCGAAGCCGTTGGCGACGGCTGCCGAAGTGCCGGCACCGAGCACCGCATCGGTCACCGCGTCGTAGCCCGAGGTTGGCAGACGTTGGGCATAGACCCGTTCCGTATCGGAGTAGAACAGCCCGCCCACCCACTGCAGTTTGCCATCGCCGTTGGAGCTGAAGCGCAGCTCCTGGGTGAACTGTTCCACGTCGGTCGTGTCTCGCAGGTTGGAGGGCAGCAACACAGAGTCCTCCGGGTAACCCAGATCCACCGACACGCTGCCGGTCAACGCGCTGGCGTCGCGGCTGACGAGAATATCGCGCTCCGTGTAGCTCGTGATCGACGTGACATCGACCGAATCGAAGCTGAACTCGGCCGTGAGGTCGGCGATCAGCGTTTCATCCTTGAAGCCTTCGGAGAGGCGCAGGAATTGCTCGCGCTCATCGAGCTGTATGGCGGGCCGCGTTGTGGTGAACGGATTCGCAAACAGATTGAAGACCTCCTGCCGATTAAAGCCGTCGGTCTCGATCTCCTGGTAGACGACGCGCGGCGTGATCGCCACGCGCTCATTGGGCTCGAGCCGCAGCGCAACGCGCACGCCACGGTTGGTCCCGTCGTTGACATCGCGCTCGCGCTGGTTGTTCTCGCCCAGCGCATCGATGAACCCGGCGTACTCCGTCGCGTAGCCGACGACGCGCAGCGCCGCACGATCGCCGAGGGGCAGGTTGAACATGCCCTTGAGGTGGCCACCCTCGCCACCGTCCGTCACGGTGTTGAGATTGGCCTCGACGGAGGCTTCGGTTTCTTCGAGATTGGGCTGGTTGGTGATGTAGCGGATCGTGCCACCAACCGAGCCGGAACCGAACAGGGTGCCCTGGGGACCGCGCAGCGTTTCTACGCGGTTCAGGTCATAGAGATCGAGGTCGGGGGTGAACAGCGACAGGGAGATCACAGACTCGTCGAGGTAGACGCCGACCTGTTCTTTCACGCCCGGCTGGTCCCGAACGATCTGGCCGGCAGAGACGCCGCGCACGGCGACCTGACTCTGTCCCGGCCCCAGGTTCTGCACGATCAGGCCAGCGACGTTCCGCGATAGCTCCTCAATGTTGGTCGCGCCGGAACGCTGAATGTCTTCTGAGCTCTGGGCGTTGATGGAAAACGGCACGTCCTGAATGGTGGAAGCCCGTTTCGTGGCCGTGACGATGATCTCTTCGATCAACAGGTCCTCCGCCTGCGCGGCGGGAACACACGCGAGCGCGGGTAGCGCAAACAGCGCAGCAGTTCGCTTCATGAAAGTCTCTCCTGACCCTTGTGGTGGCACTCACCGGGCAAGGCCCAACGTGAGCGGCGATGCCGGCAACGGTGCCTCTCCTGACACCGTGAAGCGCTTTGTCTGACAGCGCGATTGCCAGCCGTGCGCGCAGTGTAGATCCGGTGCGCCGGAAATTCGATCCCGACGTCTGGAAGACAGCCGTGGGCGCGCGCCCTGCGCGTGGGCCTTGCGCTTAAGCGCCGCCGGCGACAGTCATGGACTCGATCCAGACGCTGGGGGCGCGGTAGTTCCCGCGTTCGTCCAGATCATCCCCGATGGCCACTACCCGCTGCAGCAGATCCTTCAGATTGCCGGCGATCGTGACGCCATCGACCGGGTACTGCAGCGCCCCGTCCGCGAACCAGAAGCCGGAGGCTCCGCGCGAGTAATCGCCGGTAACCGTGTTCACCCCCTGTCCCATCAACTCCGTGACGTAGAAGCCGCTGCCGGCTTCGCGGAGCAGTGTCTCGAAGGGCAGCGTGCGGCCTTTGAGCGTGAGGTTGTGGGTGCCGCCGGCGTTGCCGGTCGTGGCCAGGCCCAGGCGTCGGGCCGAGTAGCTGCTGAGCATCCAGCGCTCGATCACACCGGCTTCCACGAAGGCTTTCGACCAGGTCGCCACCCCTTCGCCATCAAAGGCAGCGCTGCCAAGCTGGCGGGGCAGATGCGGTTCCTCCACCAGCGACAGGTGTGGCGCCAGCGCCTGCTCGCCGAGGGCATCGTGAAGAAAGCTCGCCTTCTTGTAGATTGCGCTACCGGCCAGCGCGCCCATCACGTGCCCCATAAGGCCCATTGCCATCTGCGGCGCGAACACGACGGGCACGCTGCCCGTGGCCAAGGGGCGCGGCGACAGGCGCCGCAGGGTGCGCTCCGCGGCGGTCCGGCCAACCGCCGCGGCGCTCTCGAGCGCGGCCGGGTCCCGGGAGACCGTATACCAGTAGTCGCGCTGCATGGAGCCGTTCTCTTCCCCGATCAGCATGGCGCTGACGGAGTGACGGGTCCCGAGATAGCTGCCGATGAAGCCATGGGAGTTCCCGTAAACCCGGCATAGCTGACCGCTACTGACCGACGCGCCATCGGAATTAGCGATACGCGGGTCCGTTTCGCGACCGGCACTTTCACATTCGAGCGCCAGGGCCTGGGCCTGATCGGCATCCAGCGCCCAGGGATGAAATAGATCCAGGTCCGCCACCTTGGTCGGCATGAGCTCGGCGTCCGCAAGCCCCGCGTGCTCGTCTTCCTGCGTATAGCGGGCGATGTTCATAGCGGCTCGCACGGTGTCGGCGACCGCTTCCGGACGCGAGTCCGAAGTCGATGCGCTGCCCCGGCGCGCACCGCAATACACGGTCAGGCCAAATCCGCGATCCTGGTTGAACTCGACGCTTTCGAGTTCGCCCATCCGCACGCTGACGCCCAGGCCCAGGTCTTCGCTGGCAACCACTTCGGCTGCGGTCGCGCCCTGCCGCGCGGCCTCCTCGAGGATCTGGGAAACCCGTTCGCGAATCGCCGCTTCGCTGTCACGCAAATCGACCTGTCGGGCCGGAGAGGTCACGGGAGGGTTGCTCATGCTTTGCCTTGCGTTACCGGAAGTGTATGGGCTGCTGCACGCGCGCCGCGTGCATAGCGAATCTGTGTAAGCTTGTCCCATGGCGGGAAATGACGCGGACAACGATCACGACTGGGAGGGCGAGGAAGGTCGCGCTGACGATGACAACCCTGAGGCAGCGCTGTCGGAGGCGCCGTCGCGTTCCGCCCGTAAACGCGATGCGCAGGCCGTGCGCGCGCTCGGCGTGCGCCTGACCGAGCTCACTGCGGCTCAACAACACACCCTGTCCCTGCCGGAATCCCTGCAGCGAGCCCTCGATGAGTTTCGCCGCCTGCGTGCGCGTGGCGCCAGGAAGCGACAGCTGCAGTACATTGCCGGGCTCATGCGCGAGCTGGACACCTCCCCGATCTCTGAAGCGCTGGACCAGCGCGATGGCCGCTCCGCCGCGGCGCGCTACGAGCTGCACTACCTTGAGCGCTGGCGCGACCGGCTGCTGGCCGACCGCCAGGCGCTGACCGAGTACATCGACGAGCACCCGGAGGTGGACCGCCAGCCGCTGCGCCAGGCCGTGGACAACGCCCGCCGGAGCGCCCGGGCGCTGGCGAGTATTACGCCTGGTGCTGGCGAGTACGAGCGTCGCGCGCGGAATGCCCGTCGCGATGCGCGCGCGCTCTTCGCCCTGCTTCGCGATCACGGCCAGGGCGCGGACTGAGCCGCGCTCGGAATCCACGGCACCGGTGGGCGTGCCTTCAAGCCTGGGTCCCGCCGACCACGATCTCATCGACTTTCAGCGTCGGCTGACCGACGCCGACGGGCACAGACTGACCGTCTTTGCCGCAGACACCGACGCCCGCATCGAGCGCGAGATCGTCGCCGACCATCGAGATCTTCTGCATGACCTCAGGACCATCGCCAATGAGCGTCGCGCCGCGGATGGGCGCGGTCACCTTGCCCCCTTCGATCAGGTAGGCCTCTGTGGCGGAAAAGACGAACCGACCGCTGGTGATGTCGACTTGCCCGCCGCCGAAGTTCACCGCATAGACCCCGCGGTCAATGCTGCGGATCATCTCTTCCGTGCTGTGCTCCCCGCTGCGCATGAACGTGTTGGTCATGCGCGGCATGGGAATGTGGGCGTAGGACTGGCGCCGACCATTACCGGTCGGGGCGACGCCCATGAGCCGGGCATTGAGCTTGTCCTGCAGATAGCCCTTGAGGATCCCGTCTTCGATCAGCACCGTCTCGCCGGTCGGGGTGCCCTCATCGTCGACGGACAGCGAGCCGCGCCGATCGCTTAACGTGCCGTCGTCGACGACCGTGCACAGCTTTGATGCAACCTGCTCGCCAACGCGCCCGGAGAACGCCGAACTGCCTTTGCGGTTGAAGTCGCCCTCCAGGCCGTGACCCACGGCCTCGTGAAGCAGGACGCCTGGCCAGCCGGCGCCCAGAACCACGGGCATGGTCCCCGCCGGCGCGTCGATGGCATCGAGATTGATCAGTGCCATGCGCACGGCTTCCGCGGCCAGCTCGCGCACACTGCCGTCATGGATGAAGGCGGGAATCTCGCCGCGACCGCCGAGGCCTGCGTTGCCACGCTCACGACGCCCGTCCTGCTCGACGAGCACGGACACATCAAAGCGCACGAGCGGCCGGACGTCGCCCGCCAGCGTGCCGTCGGTTGCCATGACCAGCATCGACTCATGCTGGGCAGACAGGCGTACGGTGACCTCCTGCACGCGCGAATCGGCAGCGCGCGCAGCCTCATCAGCGGTATGCAGCAGGGCCACCTTGTCCGCTTCGCCGCAGGAACCTAAGGGATCAACCGCCGGATAGCGCGCCGGCGGGGCAACAGCAGCAGGTGTGATACGAGCGGTCCCGGACGCGCCCTGTCGCGTAATGCTGCGCGCCGCGTCCGCGGCCTGGGTCAGCGCCGGCAGCACGATATCCTCGGCGTAGGCGAAGCCCGTTTTCTCGCCGGCGAGAGCGCGCACGCCGACTCCGCGATCGACGTTGTAGACCCCCTCCTTGACGATGCCGTCTTCGAGCACCCAGCTCTCCGAGCGCTGATGCTGAAAGAACAGCTCCCCGAGATCGACCGCGCGCCCCAGCAAGTGCTCGAGAACCTTCAGCGCATCCTTGTCATCCAGGCCCGATGGCTCGAGCAGGACGCTACTCGCGGCGGCAATGGGGCTACTCATTCGGATTCCTTCTCTTCCTGTGCCAGCGATTCCTGCGGCGCAACCGGCGCGTTTTCGAGGGCGGCCGCATCAACGTCAACGCCATCGGCTGGCAGCTCGGTGGACATATCGTTGTCGAATATACTAACAAGCCGGGCGTCGGGATCGTCGAGCGTTCCAGTGATCCGGTAACGTGCGCTGCTGAATTGTTCTAGCGGTTTGCGCAGCATCCGCTCGCCGACCAGGACCCCAAGCCCGGCCAGCGGATTGGCGAGCGCCACATAGGCGGCGTACCAGGGCAGGCCCTTGGTCAAGGGCAGGGTCACCACCATCTCGTTGTTGAGCGCCCCCGTGTCCAGATCGACGGTGCCCGACAGGCGGAATTTGGAGCCCGTGCCCTCCATCGCCATGGGCTCGCGAAACCGCAGATCGCCGCGATCGAACGTGACCGGAGCAATCAGCTCATCGAAGGCAATACCGCGGCCGGTGACATCGGAGAAATCAAGATTCATGCGCTTCGTGAAGGCTGAGAAATTCAGCAGGCTGAAGATGCGCACCGCGTTGTTCCCGCTGTCGATCTCCAGGAAGCGCCCATCGCGCGCCGTAAAGTCGGCATCCCCGCGCGTAGTGAGCAGGTTGACGTTGGCCGGGGAACCGGGCCAACGCACATCGGCGCGCACCGTCGCCGACTCGGTTGCAAGCGACGCCTCGTAGTCCCACTGCGGGAGCACCTGTGCCAGGTCACCGGCGGTCAGCTCGCCCTTGAAATCGGTTTCCCCGCGCGCCTGTGACCACTGGACCTCCGGTGCCACGATCGTCAGGCCGCGAACCGTTGCGTCCAGATCGAGAATGCGCAACAGCCCCGGTTCCGGCGCGAGCGTCATGGACCAGCGTCCGAAGGGGTCATCCCCAAGCTGCAGCTGCGCGACCTCGATACGCGCCGCCGGCACCTCGCTGATCAGGCTCGCAGGGAGCGGGTCCGCTTCCGGTGTGGGTCGCGTATCCACAGCCACCCGCTCGCGCTGCCGGTCGGGCTCAGTCACCAGCCGCACGTCCAGCTCCGCCAGCGGCGCGCCGGCGCTATCGACATCGGGCAGGGCCAGAAAGTCGAGATCGACCTCGAGTACCCCGTCGACGGGCTGAGCAAAGCGACCCCGAAGTTGCTCGCCAAAAGCACTGATGGCCAGTGCCGGGCCATCCAGTGTTCCGGTCAGCGCAACGGCGCCCAGATCCGTATCGCCCGCCAGCAGATGGCCGATACGCAGCGAGTCGAGCCGCACCGGCGTCTCCCCGAAGAGACCGCCCTCCGCGCCGCCAGCGGCTAGCGGCAGTTCCGCGAGGGCGCCGGTGATGACCAGCCGCTCGTCGTCCGCCAGGGTCCGGCCGAACGCGTCAGCCGCCAGCAGCTGCTCCTGCGGCAGTCCCGCCGCCGTGCCGCGCAGGCGCAGCTCACCGCTACGGAGCGCACCATCAAGAATGATCAGCGAGCCGTCGAGCACGCGTTGGGCAATCCCAACCCGCGTCGCCGCTTCGGCAAAACTCGCGGTCACGCGCGTCGAGCGACGGTCGGCGGCATCTTTCGCCAGCTCACCGGGCAGATCCAGATCAATCCCCGTGAGCGCGCTGCTCAGCTCGAGCGTGGGCGGCTGCGGTGCCCGAGGAAACGCCAGCACGCCCTGATACTCGGTGCTGCCGGTGGCAAGCCCGGCATCAGCAAGGCCCAGAATCCGGTAGGCGAGCGCAGGATCGGCGCGACCGTTGAAGTCAAAACGAATCACGCCGTCTTCGGTGGTGCTGACCTGCGCCGTGAGATCCCGTTCGTGCAGCGCGCCAAGCAAGCGCTCGCTCCTCAGCTGCGCGGGGGTGCGGTAGCTCAGGTCGCCGCGCAGACCGGTAAAGGCGAGGCGCTGCCCCGGCAGCGTCAGGGCCAGATCCTCCAGCGCAATCTCAAGCTGGGCCTGCGGGCCGATCTGCGCGGCTGCCTCCCCGCCCGCGGCAAGCGGCACCTGCACCGGACCGCTGATGCGCAAGCGCCCCGCTGCCTCCCAGTCCGGCTCGACGAAGGCGAGCGCGTCCTGCAACGGGCTGCTTCGCAGATAGCTCAGCGCCGCGGCGCCATCGCCAGCGGCGCTCAGCGACAGGTTCAGGGCACGTCCACCCGGCGGCACCCGGACCATCGAGCCATCGAGGGTCAGGCCAAGGCTGCGCGCGCGGGTCGCCTCGAAGCTTGCGCGTTGCCCGGACAGGTCCAGCCGCCCGGCCAGCTGCTCGATCGCCGGCCAGCGCTCGTCGAAACGCAGCACGCCCTCTTCCACCGTGGCAGTCAGCGCACTGCGGCGGGCGATCGGGCCCTGCTTGCCACGGGTATAGCCATGGTAGGCGAAGGTGACATCGCGCAGCATGCCGCCCCGGGGCGCTGTGCGCAGCCAGCGCTGCAGCTCGGCGTTGACCTGGCTGGGCACAAACTGTCGCGCCGAAGACAGCGTCAGCGTCGGCGCGGCAAGGGTCAGTGCCAGCGTCTGCTCAAGCCGATCACTCGGCACGGCCAGCCGGAATCGCCCGGTCACATTGGCGGTGCCGTCGGTACCCGGTTGTGTGAGGCGCGCTTCGACCTCCTGTCCCAGCAGCGCGAGTACCTGCGGTCGCCAGTGCACCTGCAGCCGGGCGTGCAGCGACTCAACCGGCCACAGCTCGTTGAACACATCCGGAAACCCAACCTCGCTGGCGCCCGCCTCGATGCTCGCCTTAAGTCCGCGTTCGTACCCGAGGACATCACCGGCAAGATCCGCAGCAGTGGGTGCACCCTGGTAACCGGACAGGGCCCCGTCCGCCAGCGCCGCAGACCAGGCCAGAGTGCCTTCGGTCAGATCGGCCTGCAGTCGCACCTGGTTGAGCTGGCCACGGATGGCGAGGGCACGACTCCAGATACCGAGCGGGTCGTCGTCAGCACGGGTGCGTCCGATCTGCTCGAGCGCGCGCGTCAAGTCGACCGTGGCGGTATAGAGCTGGATGCGCTCCGGCAGCCAGCGCATCCACAGCTCCGGCAGGGCGACCGCATCATCGCCAACGGTCAGCGTGGCGTCGAAGCTGCGAGCAACCGCGTAGCCCAGGTGACTCGAGCCGCTGGCGGTGAGCGCCACGGCAAAAGGCACGCCACCCGGGACCTGGATGTCGCGTAGCTTGAGATCCACATCGAGACGGCCTGCAACCGGCGCAGCGCCGGCCTCCTGTGCCGCGCCGCGCCGCAGCGGCGAGCCGGCAGTGCGCCAGTCCCGCTGCGTGGCATCCCAGCGAATCCGCGCTCGCTCCAGATGAACACCCATGCCCCCGAGCAAGGTCGCGGGCAGGCGCAGCCCCTGTTCCCCAAGCGTTGAGCTCAGTGCCAGTGACGGTGATTGCAGCAAGGGCACGTGCAGCAGTTCTTCTGCCTCGAGCGCCAGGGTGCAGGCCTCGACCGGCGTGCAGGCACGATCCGCCAGGCGCAGGGACCAGCGCCGCCGCGCGGACCGGTTGGTGGCCTGCACAGCGACCGACAGCGGCGGGCTCGCGCTACCCGGTGAAGACAGATACAGCGCGGCCCGCAGGCTCAGCGCATCGGAGTGTTCGAAGGTGGCCCGCCAGCGCCCACCGCCGTCACCGGCGGGCATGCCCGCCAGGCGAAAGCCACCGTCGGGGCCCGGCTCGAAGCGCAGCCTGGCAGCGCCGTTACTGAGATGGGCGAAGACCAGTGCGCGGCGCCAGAGGCTTTCGAGCCAGTCCACCTGCACCACCAGGTCCTCAATACGGCTGTCGCCCAGCTGCAGGCCGGCGATCCGCACCTGAGGATCGAAGCGATGCCAGCCGAAACGGGCGCCCTCGAGGGTGATGGGCACCTGAGGCAGATAGCGCGTGAGCAGACGCTGCGCCCGATCCTGATCGAGCCACAGCATCGCGCCGCGACCGAGCCCCAGCAGCAGAGCCAGCAACACCACGACCGCGAGCAGCACCGCAGCGCTGCCCTGCGCCAGGCGTTTCAGCACCACTGCGCTCGCGCCCTGGTCATGCGCATGGCCCTGCTAGCGCCTGACACCCTGCACCAGTACAAGATCGAACTGGCCGGGTCCGTAGCTGGGCTCCACCTGCATGCGAATGTCGCGACCGATGAGCCCGCCCAGCTGCGCCAGCTCCCCGGCTTCCTCGTCGAGCAGCCGGTCGACGACGGCCTCAGGCGCGCGAATCAGGTACTCCCCTCGCGCGCTGTCGTCGCACCTCCGGTCAGAATCCTGCTGGATGGCGCGGAAGATCTCGCCGCAGGTGGTGGCCGCGGTGCGGACCCGACCCGAGCCATCGCAGCGTTCGCAGAATTCGCACAGCTGCTGCACCAGGCTTTCCCGCGTGCGCTTCCGGCTCAGCTGGACCAGCCCCAGCGCCGAGAAACCCTCGATGCGAATGCGGGCCGGGTCCTGCTCACAGGCTTTCTCCAGCGCGCGCAAGACCGCGCGCCGGTGCTCCTCATCCACCATGTCGATGAAGTCCACGACCACGATGCCCCCGAGGTTGCGCAGGCGCAGCTGTCGGGGCAGCGCCGCCGCCGCTTCCAGGTTGGCCCGATAGACCGTGTCTTCGAGATTGCTGGTGCCCAGAAATTTGCCGGTGTTGACGTCGACGGTCACCATAGCTTCGGTCTGCTCGATCACCAGATGGCCACCACATTTGAGCGCGACGGTCTTGTCCAGTGCCCGGGCCAGCTCATCTTCGACCCCGTAGCGCTCAAAGAGCGGCCGTGGCTCCTCGTACAGCACCAGCTTGTCGTTGTACTCCGGCAGGAACTCCTCGACAAAGCTGCGCACGCGCCCGAAGGTGGGCTGGTGATCGATGATGATGCTGTCGATGCGCGGGCCGCTGAGATCGCGAATCACGCGGATGTGCAGCGGAATCTCCTGATAGACGGCACCCGGGCAACCGACGCTGTGGCGGTTGCGCAGGATACGGTCCCACATGCGCACCAGAAAGCGCATGTCCACTTCCAGCCCCGATGTCTGCGCGCCGTCCGCAGCGGTGCGGGCAATAAAACCGAGCTGGATATCCTGCGCCGCGCGCGTGTCCTCGATGATGCCGCGCAGCCGCTCCCGCTCCTGCTCTTCATCGATCCGCTGTGAGATACCGATGTGATCATTGAACGGCATGAGCACGAGATAGCGGCTGGCGATCGCAAGCTGCGCCGTGAGGCGGGCACCCTTGCTGGCGATCGGATCCTTCGCAACCTGGACCATGATCTCCTGCCCCGTCCGCAGCAGTGCGCGAATGTCCCGAGGCTCGGCATCCGCTTCGCCACGGCTGTCGATAATGTCGCGGGCATGCAGAAACCCGGGTCGCTCCAGGCCGATATCCACAAAGGCCGCCTGCATGCCGGGAATGACGCGCTCAACGCGCCCCAGGTAAATGTTGCCAGTCAGGCTGTAGTTGTTGGCGCGGGCAAGATGGACTTCCGCGAGCGCACCGTGTTCGAGCAGCGCGACGCGCGTTTCGAAGTCGCTGACGTTGATAAGGAGTTCTTCAGCCATAACTGCGTAGCCGCCAGGGGTCAATTTCGAGCGCCCGCAACAGCGTCTCGACGCTCTCTACCGGCAACCCGACGACAGCGCTGTAGCTGCCGCTGATCTGACTGGCGAATATACCTCCGATACCCTGGATGCCATAACCACCGGCCTTGTCGCGACCTTCGCCAGAGGCCACGTAGGCGGCTATCTCATGTACTGCCAACGCTCTGAACTGGACCTGAACTACCGTCAGCTCACTCACCTCGCTGACGCCATCGTGCAGTGTGACCCCCGTCATCACTTCGTGTGTGCGACCGGACAGAGCGCTGAGCATGGCCCGGCCGTCGTCGTCATCGACGGGCTTGCCCAGGATCTCATCGTCCAGCACCACCGTCGTGTCCGCCGCCAGCACCACCCGGTCAGGACCCGACTGCAGCCAGGCCTGATGGGCCGCCACGGCGGCGGCACAATTGGCCCGGGACAGGCGCAACACGTAGTCCCCAGGACGCTCCGCCGGCTGCGGGGTTTCATCGACGGGCACTGGTGCCACGACATGGGGCAGGGCGATCTGGCTCAGCAGCTCACTGCGGCGCGGCGAGCCGGAGGCGAGCAGGACACCCGCCGCCAGTGACTGTAGATCTGTGGCTTTGCTCACTTCCACCGCCCCGCTTCGCCGGCTCCGCTGCGCCCGCCCCGCTTCGCCCGAATAGATGCGGCCAAGGCGCCGCGCCGCCCCTACTCTACCCGAACCCGCAGCCGCAGCCGCGACAGGGCCGCCTCGAGGAAGGGCCAGGCCAGTGCGCTCATCAGCGGCACCAGCAGCCAGGCCGAGCCCACCGGCTCACCGGTCATGAGCAGATGGACGAGGCGGCGTGTCAGTTCGGTCAGCGTGAGCAGCACCAGCAGCAGCAGGCTGTGCTGCAGGCCCGCATACATCCGCAGTCGCTCATAAAAGCGCCAGGCGACGAAGGTAATGCTCGCCAGCAGCAGGCCGTTGAGGCCGAGGGGTTCTGCCTGCAGCACATCCAGCACCAAGCCGACCAGCCAGGCGCTGATCAGGCCGATGCGATGGGGCACGGCCAATACCCAGTAGAACAGCACCAGGGGCACCCATGCGGGCCGCAGCCAGCCCAGCCACTGGGGCCAGGATTCCGGCAGATGGACCACGGCCAAAAGCAGCGCGCCGATGAGCGTCAGGGCGATCAGCCAGCCGCCGCCTGCAGGGTTCACGGGGCCGCTCCGAGCGCTGCGGCCTCATCGGCCAGAGTCTGCGCAAAAATCACCAGCACGTGCCGGGAGCGATCGAGCTGCGCGGCTGGCCGCACAGTGACCTGCGCAAAGGCGGAGGTGGGCTCAATGAGTACCGAATCGATCCGCCCGATGGGATACCCCGGAGGAAAGCGGCCACCGAGCCCGGAACTGACCACGAGGTCTCCCTCGCGCACATCAGCATTGACGGCGATCCCGTCCAGGGTCAGCCGGTCAATCGCGCCGGTGCCACTGACAATCCCGCGCTGGCCGGTGCGGTTCACCTGTGCCGGCACCGCGTGCTGCGAGTCCGTGAGCAACAGCACCCGCGCCGAGTAGGCATCCACGGCAATCACCTGGCCGAAGAGGCCGGCGGCGTCGACCACGGCCTGGCCCACCCGAACCTCCGCGTTGCGCCCTTTATCGATAATGATCTCTAGCCGATCGGGGGCCGGCACGACCCCGATGAGTTCCGCCACCAGCACTTCGAGAGGCACCCGCCGCCGGCTGCCGAGCAGTTCCCGGAGGCGCTCGTTCTCTGTGCGCAGGGCGAGGAATTGCTGCGACACCTGCGACAGCTCCAGCACCTGCTGGCGCAGCGCCTCGTTCTCACTGCGCAGGGCACGCCGGGTTGCAAACAGCTCATCCGCCTGTTCCCCGAGCAGGTAGGGCACCTCGGCCACCACGCGCAGGGGGCTGACCACAGAGCTGATCGCGCTCCGCGGTCCCTCCAGTAACTGGGTGGTGAATTCGATCAGGATCAGCGCCGCAGAGAGCAGGGCCAGCGCCGCCCACAGCAGACCGGCTCCGGACTCCCTGACGAACAGCGCCTTAATCGCTGCGCTCCTGAAGCTTCAGACGGTTCAGGCCGCGCGATAGGTAGCGGCTACTGGGTGGACAGCAGGTCCGCATTGCCCGCTGCGTCCATCAGCTCCAGCGCCTTGCCACCGCCCCGCGCCACGCAGGTCAGGGGGTCTTCGGCGATGATGACCGGCAGACCGGTTTCCTCTGCCAGCAGCACGTCCAGATCACGCAACAGCGCGCCGCCGCCGGTCAGGACCATGCCCGTCGCCGCGATGTCCGAGGCCAGCTCCGGCGGACACTGCTCCAATGCGCTCTTGACCGCCTGGACGATCATCGACAGCGGCTCCTGCAGCGCCTCTAAGATCTCATTGCTGTTCAGGGTGAAACTGCGCGGCACCCCTTCTGCAAGATTGCGACCGCGCACGTCGATCTCGAGGACATCTTTCTGCGGGTACGCCGCCCCGATTTCCTTCTTGATCTTCTCGGCGGTGGTTTCACCGATCAGGCTGCCCTGGGTGCGGCGCACATAGGCGACGATGGCCTCGTCGAAGCGATCCCCGCCAACCCGCACGGTGTCCGAATAGACGACCCCGTTTAGGGAGATGATCGCGATCTCGGTGGTCCCGCCGCCGATGTCCACGACCATGGTGCCGACCGCATCCTCGACGGGCAGGCCAGCGCCGATTGCCGCGGCCATCGGCTCCTCGACCAGACGCACATCCCGAGCGCCAGCTGACAAGGCACTTTCCCGAATCGCGCGACGCTCAACCTCTGTGGACTTGCAGGGCACGCACACGAGCACGCGCGGGCTGGGCCGGATGAAGCTGTTCTCGTGGACCTTGCCGATGAAGTGCTTGAGCATTCGCTCGGTCACCAGAAAGTCCGCAATGACCCCGTCCTTCAGCGGGCGGATCGCCGTGATGTTGCCGGGGGTGCGACCGAGCATGCGCTTGGCATCGTTACCGACCGCGGCAACGCTCTTCTGGTTGCCCTGGGTACGGATGGCGACGACCGATGGCTCGTCGAGCACGATGCCCTGATCGCGCACGTAAATGAGCGTGTTCGCGGTACCCAGATCGATGGAGAGGTCGCGCGAGAACAGGCCCCGAAAGTATTTGAAGATCATTGAGAGTCCGTCTCAACAGGGCAATAAAACACTGCCCAGTATAGGTCCGGGGCGGGCGCGCACTCTAGCAACCGCGTCACTGTCCAGCAACGTTACCGCCGGTGTGCACAAGCGGCTGCAAACCATAGGAGCCCTGCCAGCACACCGGTAAACTAGGGCGCTCACCTCCCGAAAAGGATCGAACACTGTGGCAGACGCCATCGATACGGCACATTTGTGCGACCTGTCACAGCTCGAGCTGACGCGCGAGGCCCAGGACGCGCTGGCCGCCGACCTGCGCCACATCGTCGCCATGATCGATGCGATGCAGGCGGTAGACACCAGCGGCATCGAGCCATTGGCGCATCCCCTCGAGCAGGCAACACGCCTGCGTGCAGACGCGGTGACAGAGACCGTTGATCGAGAGGCCTACCAACGCCTGGCACCTGCGACGGAAGCGGGGCTGTATCTGGTCCCCCGGGTCGTCGAGTGACCATGGCACTTGCACACAACCTCCTGGCTCTGGCGCGAGCCTTGGCACGGCGCGAGCTCAGCGCGGTCGAGGTGACCGGTGACTACCTGCGGCGAGCCGAGTCGGCGACAGACCTCAACGCGTTCATCACCCTGGCGCCGGAGCGGGCCCTCGAGCAGGCCGCGCAGGCCGACCAGTCCCGCAGTAAGGGCGCAGACGGCGCGCTGCTGGGCGTGCCGATGGCGCACAAGGACATCTTCTGCACGGAAGGGCTGCTGACCACCTGTGGCTCGAAAATCCTGGGCAACGTCGTCGCGCCCTACTCCGCGACCGCGGTGGCCCAACTGGATCAGGCCGGCTGCGTGACCCTCGGCAAGACCAATCTGGATGAGTTCGCTATGGGCTCCTCCACGGAAAATAGTGCCTATGGCGCGACACGCAATCCCTGGGACGCCTCCCGGGTCCCCGGCGGCTCATCCGGCGGCAGCGCCGCCGCGGTAGCGGCGGGGCTGTGCGCATTCGCAACCGGCACGGACACCGGCGGCTCGATCCGGCAACCGGCAGCGTTCTGCGGGATCAGCGGGATCAAGCCGACCTACGGCCGGGTGTCCCGCTACGGCATGGTGGCCTTCGCCTCCAGCCTCGACCAGGGCGGCGTGCTCGGCCACACCGCCGCCGATCTCACCTGTGTGCTCGCCGCGATGCAGGGCCCTGACGAGCGCGACGGCACCAGCGCGCCGCAGCGCGATCCCTGGCTCGACACCCTGGCCGGTGCCAGCCCCGACGCGATCGAGAACGCCCTGCAGGGCGCGGCACGACCGCTGCGTATCGGACTGCCGGCGGAGTACTATGCCGACGACATCGAAGGGGCCGAAGCCCTTGCGGGGCTGCGCCGCCTGGCCGAGTCACTCGGCCATACGTGCGTTGACCTGTCCCTGCCCAACACCGGCAGCGCCATTCCGGCGTACTACGTTATCGCCGGCGCCGAAGCGTCGACGAACCTGTCACGCTTCGACGGTGTTCGCTACGGACACCGTAGTGCGGCCAGTGATGATCTCGCCAGTCTCTACCGCCGCTCACGAAGCGAGGGCTTTGGGGACGAGGTCAAACGCCGCATCCTGACCGGCACCTATGCACTGTCCGTGGGTTACTACGATGCCTACTACCTGAAGGCGCAGCAGCTCAGGCGGCTGATCCAGCAGGACTTCTTAACGGCGTTCGAGTCCGTTGACGTGCTGCTGGCACCCACCACGCCAACGCCCGCTTTCGGTCTGAACACCGTTTCAGACCCGGTCACTATGTACCAGCAGGACATCTATACGGTGCCCGTCAGCCTCGCAGGCCTGCCCGCGCTGAGCCTGCCCTGCGGCCTCACCCAGGGGCTGCCCGTGGGCGCCCAGCTCATCGGCCCCCATTTCGGGGAACGCACGCTGCTGGCACTGGCGCACCAGCTGCAGCAGCACAGCGACTGGCATGAGCAGCGCCCCCCGACGCAGCCGGTGGAGGATGTCGCATGAGCCGCAGTGACTGGGAACCGGTGATCGGGCTCGAAGTCCACGTTCAGCTCAACACGGTCAGCAAGATCTTCTCCGGAGCCAGCACCGCCTTTGGTGCACCGCCCAACAGCCAGGCCTGTCCGGTGGACCTCGGCCTGCCCGGCGTGCTGCCGGTGCTGAACCGGGCCGCGGTGGAAAAGGCCATCCGCTTCGGCCTCGCCATCGGCGCGCAGATCGGCCAGTACTCCGTGTTCGATCGCAAGAACTACTTTTACCCCGATCTGCCGAAGGGCTATCAGATCAGCCAGTTTAAGCAGCCGATCGTGGGCGCCGGGCAACTGACGATCATGCTCCCGGACGGGACTGACAAGACAATCAACGTGACTCGGGCGCACCTTGAAGAGGACGCGGGCAAATCCGTTCACGATGCGATTCCGGGACACAGCGGTATTGACCTCAACCGTGCCGGTACCCCGCTGCTCGAAGTCGTCAGCGAGCCGGAACTGGGCAGCGCCACCGAGGCCGCCGCCTACTTTCGGCAACTGCACGCGCTGGTACGCTACCTGAACATCTGTGACGGCAACCTCGCCGAAGGCAGCATGCGCTGCGACGCCAACGTCTCCGTGCGCCCCCGGGGCAGCAACGCCCTGGGCACGCGCGCAGAGATCAAAAACATCAACTCGTTCCGCTTCGTCGAGCAGGCCATCGACTACGAGATCGAGCGGCAGATCGAAGTGCTCGAAGCCGGCGGCAGCATCGTCCAGGAAACGCGACTGTTCGACGCAGATGCCGGCGAGACGCGCAGCATGCGCAGCAAGGAAGGCTCCGACGACTATCGGTACTTTCCGGACCCGGACCTGATGCCCCTCGTCATCAGCGACGCGGAGCTCGAGCGCATTCGCAGCGAACTTCCGGAGCTCCCGGCGGCACGCCGCACCCGCTACGAGAACACCCTGGGCCTGACGGGCGACGACGCGCGCCTGATCGTCGCCGACCCCGCCATGGCGGACTACTTCGAAGCGGCCATCACCGGCGGTGGCGATGCCAAGCTCATCGCCAACTGGATGCTCGGGGACTTGAGCGCGGCGCTCAACCGCGATTCGCTCGCCATCGAGGCCGCGCCGCTGCCGCCATCACAGCTGAGCCTGCTGGTGCAGCGGATCGAGGACGACACCATCAGCGGCAAGATCGCCAAGACGGTTTTCGACAAGCTCTGGTCCGGTGCCGGCGAAACCGTCGATGTCATCATCGATGCCGAGGGCCTGCGGCAGGTGAGCGACAGCGGCGAACTCGAAGCCATTGTCGACAAGATCATCGCCGACAACCCGAAACAGGTGGCTCAGTACCAGGGAGGCAAGACCAAGCTGCTGGGTTTCTTCGTTGGCCAGGTGATGAAGGAAACCCAGGGCAAGGCCAACCCGGGCACCGTTAACACACTGATCAAAGGCAAGCTCGGGTGACGGGTGCGAGGGCGGGCGCTTGCGTCCCGTGCGCTGCCGGCTCGCATCCTGCGAGCCAGCTTTGACGCTACC
>JBCDIK010000046.1:0-18961 GCA_038749065.1 Pseudomonadota bacterium
GCGCAGTTCATGGCTCGCATCACGGGCAAAGACCTTCTCGCGCTCGAGGTCCTGCTCCACGCGATCAGCATAGTGGCTGATCGCATCGACCATGCTGTTCACTTCGGCGTTATTGACCTCTCGAAAGGGCTCCAGATCCAGGGAGCCGCTGTGCTTGTAGTCGAAGTCCTGCAGATGCTCGGCGAGCCGCACCAGTGGCGAGATGGCACTGATCGAGGTGCGATAGGTCGCGAGCGCGAGCACGTAGATCACCAGCATGATGATCGCGAGCGGCAACAGGCCATAGTAGAAGGCCAGCTCCGAGACCTGGCGCAGTGCGAACACCAGATAGAGCCGCGCGTCGCCACGGTCCGAAATGAACACCAGCGGCGCGTTGGGCAGCTCGACCACACGTCCGTAGCCGGGGGTCAGCTCGAGCAGCGGCGTAGGGACATCGGGCGCCGACTCGCCAGCGATTCGCATGTAGCCGGTGAGATTCTGCGTGTTGGGCAGCGGCACCTGAGGGTCGTGCTCGTAGAGTTCCCAGAAGTAGTTCGCCTCTTCCTTGAGGGCTTCCTCCGTTAGCAGATCCTGCACGATCCAGTTTGTGACGAAGATGCCGAGCACCGTCACCAGGGAGACCAGCACCAGCTGGATCGCGAAAGCGCGCAGGATCTTGCTGTTGGCGCCCTGGCCGCGGGCCCGGGCTGTGCGAGCGGGGCTCATGAAGCGCGGGCCTCTTCCGACCAGGTTGGCAACTGGCTGCAGGCCATGCGGAACACGCCATAGAACAACACGCCCCAGGCCAGCGAGACCCAGCCCAGTCGCATCGGCTCCGGCACCGTCACCGCTCCGAGCCGCTCGCCGGCCAGGTAGGTAATCGGCGCGGTGAGGACCACGACCAGCGCGCCGATGAGGGGGCGATCGCGCAGCACGGACAGACTGTGGTTGATGGTCAGCGCCAGTCCCAGCCACAGCAGCACGATCCATGACGGCGCCACGGCAAGACCACGGAAGTCGAGCACGCCCAGGTAAATCCACAGGGTGTCCAGCAGCCACCCCAGGGGCATCAGCACGATGGCCAGCAGTACATCGTGCCGTGCGCTGTTCGCGTTGCGCACAGATAGCACCAGCAGCACCGTGGCCGCGATCGCGGGCCAAAACCAGCCATAGCGCCCGCTGCCAACCACACAGGCAAACCACACGAGCTGGAACAGCACAGCGTTGATCAGGGTCTGTCGATCCATAGCTCACTCGTGTGGAGAGGACGTTTCCCGCGCGACGGTGACCAGCTTCAGGTCAATGCTACGTCAACCCGATCCGCGGTGACGGGCCCCGCGGCCGGTCTGAACGAGCAAACGGCGCGATTGCCGGGCAACAAACGCCAAAGAGCGTATCGGATCACAACAACTTCACCAATTTCTAATTATTTTTCAACGCGTTACTGGAGCCAGCCATGAAGTTCAGCGCCGCCCCGAACAGGCCCTGCCAAACCCTTCGCCCAGCACCGCATCGGCGCTCCGCCTGGAGGTGAGCACGCGCATGAGCCAACGTCTCCTGATCATTGCCAGCGCACTGCTGCTGGCGGGCAGCCTGCACGCCGAGCCGAAGGCCGTTGCGACCCTGGTCAGCAAGCCGGCGGGGCACAGCTTCAGCCGACCCGTCGAGCAACCGCAAACCCTCGAGTTCGAGGTCAGCTACGACGGGCGGAAACTGGGAACGCATCGCTACACCCTGACGCCGGAAGCAGACGCGCTGCGTGTGACCAGCACGACCCGCCTGCGCTATCGCCTGGCCTTCGTGCCCCTGTTTCGCTACGACCATGAAGCCAGCGAGCTGTGGCGCGATGGTTGTCTCGTCAGCCTCGACGCGACAACCAACGACGATGGCACGCGCTACGACGTCAGCGCACGGCAAGACGATGGGATGCTGACCCTTGAGCGCCGCAAGCCCCAGGCAGACTCGGAAGATGTGCCGGCGGATTGCCCCGCGAGCTTCGCCTACTGGGATCGCACGCGGCTTGAGCGCGCCGCCCTGCTCAATGCCCAGACCGGCAAACTCGAAGGGATCGAGTTTCAGGCCGAGGGCGAGGACGAGATTAACGGCATCGCAACCCGGCGCTATCGACTCACCACCGGCGCAGGTGCGGAGCTGATGCTCTGGTATGCCGCTGATGACGACCGCTGGCTGCGGCTCGAAACCCGCCGAGACAAAGGCACGCTGACCTACGAGCGGATGTCCGCATCGAGCTAGCTGACCACCGGTTTCCCTTAAGGCGCCCGCAGGGCGATCACCGCACCTTCTGACTGCGCCGGCGGCTCGATACCCAGCAGGTGAGCGACGGTCGGCGCGACATCGGTCACGTGCACGGTCGACAGTGTGAGACCAGGTGTCACGCCCGCGCCTAGCGCGAAAAACGCCGCGCCCATATCTGGCAGCGCAGGATCGTAACCGTGCCCCCCGAACCGCCAACCAAAAAAGCGCATCGCACCCGCCATGCGACCCTCCATGCCCGCCGGCCCGGTCAGGATGAAGGGCGGCGGCACGGTGACGACCAGATCCCCAGTGCGTTCCGGGTGCTGCAGGCGCCAGCGCGCGGGCAGCGTAGTGCCTGTATGCACCTCAATCGCCGGATGGACGCTCTCGATGACTTTCCGGGCGATATCGATCTGCGCCGGATCCTCGAGAAAAATCTGAGCGAGCGCTGAGCCCACGATTTGAGCCGCGATGCCGGCATCGGTCAGAGCCGTGCGGATGGGCAGCAACTCGCCGGTGGCGGTCATGCCGTGATCGCTGACCAGCAGCACCGTCACCTCATCCCAACGGTCGAGCTCGTCGAGCCCTGCAAGCAGATCCGACAGCACGGCGTCCTGGGCTTGGAGCTGAGCCGTCACCCGGGCGCTATCAGGGCTGAAGCGGTGGCCGATCCGATCGGCGCCACGCCAGTAGCTCATGATCAGGCCCGGGCGCTCCGCCTCCGGCAGAGCCATCCAGGCCAGAATCTGCGCCACCTTGTCCGCCTCGGGCCGATCCGGGTCAAAGGGCGCAACGCGGTAGCGCGTGCCCTGGCCGCGCCAGTCGGCCTCGGACCCGACCCAGAAATAGGTCGCAGCCGGGACCCCCTGGCGCTCGGCGGCAATCCACAAGGGTTCCGCCTGCAGCCAGCGTGTCTCGCTGCTCATGCTGTAGCGGCCCAGCTTGCGATCAATGAAGTGGTTACCGACGATGCCGTGCCGGTCCGGATAAGTACCGGTGGCGAGGGACACGTGGCTGGGAAAGGTGTCGGAGGGACGTACGGTCTGCAGTCGCAGGGCCCGGGCACCGTCGCGGGCCATCCGCGCCAGCGCCGGCAGGGTCGCGCGGTCCGGGTAGTCGTGGCGCAGGCCATCCCAGGACAACAGGATCACCGTCGGCCGGGCCCCGGCGGATGTGGCGGTCAGCAGTACCGCACACAGCAACAGCCATGGGGCAAACCGGACTGCCACGGCCCGATGATTCGCGCTTTCTGTCAGCATCGTGACACTCGGCCTTCTAAACTGGTGTTTCCCGCGCAGCGCTGCGTTCAGACTGAGCGCGCAGCGGACCCATCTGCCGCCGTTGGACCATCCTAGACTTTGCGAGCGCACATCCTCAAACGTTATCCAGCGCTGGCCGCCCGCGGCTATCGGCGCTACTGGCTCGGCTCCTTCGCCTCGGTCGGTGCGACCCAGCTCATTACGCTCGGGCAGGGCTGGCTGGTCTTCGAGCTGACCGGTTCGGCCCTGGCCCTGGGTTGGCTGGGCGTGGCTGCCGCGCTGCCCAGCCTGCTCGTCACCCTCTACGGCGGCGTGGTCGCGGACCGGTACAACAAGCGGCAGATCCTGCGCATCACCAGCCTCTCGACGGCGCTGGCGCTGGCTCTGCTGGCACTGCTCGACTACGCCGGCGCTGTGACGCTGTGGCAGGTGCTGACCATCGCGGCCATCGTCTCCACCATCACCGGCATCGACTGGCCCACCCGGAGCGCGATCTTCCCGCTGCTGGTGGAGCGACCCGCGTACATGAGCGCCGTGGCGCTGAACGCCGTGATCTGGCAGAGCACGCGCATGACCATGCCGGCCCTGGGCGGGCTGCTGATCGCGTACACGGACACCTGGGTGATTTTTGCGCTCGGCGCCGCCGGGTTTCTGGTGATGTATCAGGTTCTGGCGGGAATCGAGGTCCGGGAGGAATCACGCAGCGCGGCCCCGGCGCTGGCGCAGATCATCGAGGCCTTCAGTTTCATCCGCCGCACGCCGTTGTTTGCATCCCTGGTGACCCTGACCTTCGCCGGCATGCTTTTAAGCAACGCCTATATTCAGATTCTGCCGGTGTTTGCTGATCTCATGGGCCGCAGCGAGACCGGCTACGGGATGTTGCTGTCCGCTGGCGGTATCGGCTCGGTGATTGGCACGCTGCTCATGAGCGGCGCAGAGCGCCGGGAGCGCCTGGGTGTGCTGCTACTGGCCTGCGCCAGCGCCGCCGCGGGGGTGCTGTGTCTGTTCGCCTTGGCCAGTGGCGCACTGTGGTTCTACCCGGCATTGCTGCTCGCGCTTGTCGCGTCGCTGTTCGCGTCGTCGTTCATGGTGCTTACCATGTCCATTCTGCAGCTGCTGGTGCCCGACACGCTGCGCGGGCGGGTGATGGGGATCTACAGCATGGGGTTCTCACTGGTGCCCCTCGGCGGGATCATCCTCGGCACGCTGACCGAGCTGTGGTCGGCGCCGGCGGCAGTGATGACGGCAAACCTGACCTTCGCCGCCCTGCTGCTCGCCATCGGCTGGCGCCAACGCGCCATCCGCGGTCTCGCCGGATCGGCTCTGGACACGCCGCTACCGCATCAGAGCACAGTCCGTTCGTGATCCGGCGGCGCGACGCTACTTGGCCTCGCGAGCCATCTCCAGCTGCTGGTGCAGGACCTTAAGGGACTTGTTCTGCAGCTCGCGCTCGCGCTCCAGCTCTGCCACCTTGCGCTGCTCGTGCTCCAGCTGACTCTGCAGGCGCTCGTAGTCTTCGGCCTTCTGGCGTAACCGGGCCCGCAACTCGCGCAGCTCCTGTTCGAGTGCGCCGTTATCCTGCGCAACTTCCAGGGCGATCGCGGCGCCGGCCAACTCTTCCTTGAGACGCTCGATCTCCTGGTGCAGCTCGACGATCAGCACATCATCGGTCTCGCCCGCCGGCTCGACGGCACCGCCATCCTCCGCGGTGGCCTGAGGTACGGGTTCTGCTTGCAGTGCTGGCTGTGCCGCAACTTGCGGCGCTGGCTGTGCCGCAGCTTGCTGCGCGGTGTTTTCAACTGGGTCCGCTGGAGTCAGCATCTCGCCATCGATCAGCCCGTCAGTGCGCTCCTGTTCGAGGGACGCCACCCGGCTGCGCAGACGCTGCAGCTCCATCTCTTTCTCGCGCAGCTGCCGCGCGTGCTCTTCGTCCTGAACCCGTGAACCCTTGGTCGCCTCGCTGTGAGCTTCTGCGGACTTTGATAGCTGACGGATTCGCTCGTCCCGGGCGCGCAGCAGCGACTCGAGTTGCGGGATCTTGCTCTTCGCATCCTGCAGGTTACGTTGCAGTTCCTCCGCTTCGCTTTGCGCCTTGAGCTGGCGCAGGAGAAACCCTGCGGCCCCACCGAGCAGCAGAGCAATCACCAGATAAACGAAGATCTTGAGAATGAGGAACATCATGAGGCGCTTCCTATCACCCGAAACTCCACTCTGCGGTTGGCGGCACGCCCATCGGCGGTGCCGTTGTCGGCGATGGGCTGGCTTTCGCCATAGCCACGTGCGGTGATGTAGTCCACGGGGACACCGCTGCTCACCAGATACTTGCGAACCATTTCGGCGCGGCGCTGGCTCAGCTTCAGATTGATGGCGCTGTCGCCTTCCGCATCCGTGTGCGCAGCAATCTCGACGCGGACATCGCAGTTCCGAATGACGCTGGCCAGCATGCCGAGCAGTCCCAGGCTGCCATCGCTGAGGTCTGCGCGACCGCTCTTGAAGTTGACCCGCTCATCCTGCAGGTACTGATCAAACTCGCGCTGACAGGTCCCGGCCTCGCCGATCACGGAGATCTCGTTGCGAACAACGGAGACACCGTTGACCTGCGCGGCTAGATCTCCCGCGGCGACCTTGGCACGGTGATCAGGCGCGGCACCGGATAACACGATGCGTTGGCCCTGTGGCTCGACACTGGACCAGAACAGTTCCTGGTCGGCGATCTTGCCGGCCACCGCAGCACCGAGTTCGTCCTCGATCGCCGACGCTTCCGAGAACACAGCGATGAAGACCAGGCACAGGAACAGCGCACCGGTGCCGGTGTAGATCTCGAACGGCGAAAAACGAACATCCATGTCGAAGGGCGGCGCTGCAAGGCTTTGACGCCACTATTGTGGCGAGAGCGCTCTGCTACTGATGTGCGACAGTTCGCGTTCCTTGGGCCAACCCGGTCAAGAGGTCGCGGCGTGCAGCCCGCGGGCGCGGCGGTAGCGGGCGATACGTCGCTGAAAGCGCAGCCAGGTCTCGAAGCGCCGCAGGGGGCCGGGCCGGGCATTCTTAAACTGCTGATGCGCGGGCGCCACCGAATCGAGCATGGCCGTCCAGCCTGCATCTTCCTCATAGCCACGGCGAATCAGTGCTTCGGTCATTTGCGGATGTTGCGCCAGTTGCGCTTTGACCCGTGGCAGATGGTCTTCCCAGCTCCGCACCCGGGTGGCTTCAAACGGACGAGCGCCGTTCAGGGAGGTGGCAGCGCCAGGGTCGATGTCGAAGCCATCGGGAAAATCACCGAAAGCACCGGTGCGCTTAAGGAACGGAAAGCGGGCCGCGATCTGGGCCTGGGCAGCGGCAGGATCGGCCAGCAGCGACTCGTAGCGCAGGCAGAAAAAGCGGGGGTGATCTTCGAGCCGCTCGATCACTCGATCAAAGTCTTCCCAGACATGGTAGCTGCGAAAGTAACGCCCCGGCTTGGCCGCATGCATGCTGCTGATGACCGACCGTGGGTCGCGGATCATGGCCAGCACGTACAGGTTGCGATCCGCCGGGAAGACGGCTTCGATCCAGCGCGTATCCGGTGGCTTCTTGGTCAGGTACACCCCGTCGCCATCGGGAATGGGCTCGAACAGGCTCGCTTCGTGGGGCACGCGGCCGCCAAAGCGAAAGCAGTGCCAGAGCAGCTCCATGATCAGCGTGGTGCCGCTGCGATGGCAGCCGACCAGGTGCATGCGGGGGCGGGGGCCGGCCGGGTCCGGAGCGGGCGCGCTGGCGATGGTCTGAGGATCGTTCAAGTCGGGTGCTCCCGGGCGCGGTTGCGACGGCACGGTCGGCTGCCGTCGCCGCAGAGCATCCTAGGGCTTGGGCTGGCGAATTTCGATCTCGATCTGCGGCGAGGGGCCTCATGCCGGAGCCGCGCGCAGAAAAAAGCCGCGCTGGCATGACACCAGCGCGGCAAGGGCCGCACGGAAACACACGGCGACCGGCCTGCAGCGGGTCATCAACAGGCCGGGATTCCTCAAGAGTCGAGCGTGAAACGCAGCCTCGTGCGAACGCCCTCGACGCTCTGCGCCGCGCCGTTCACGACGCGGGGGCGGTAGCGGAAACGCTCGATCGCGCGCAGGGCAGCACGGTCAAAGACCCCTTGCGGCTGGGCCTCGAGCACGCGGGCATCGCGCACCTGGCCCCGCTCGTTCACGGTGAACTCCAGGGTGACGTAACCTTCCAGACCCTGCCGCTTAGCCCGATTCGGGTAGTCGGGGGTGATGGCGACGATCGGCAGCAGGTCACCGTCTGCTCGGCCACCTATGGGACCATGGCCGTGGTCCACTGGCGGTGGCTCGTAACCGCCGTCGATGTCAACGATGTCGCCACCACCCGTCACCACTTCCGGCCGCGTCTCCGGCTCTCGAGTGGGCTTCGGCGGCACCTTCTGCCGCTTGATTGGCTTCACCGTGGGCTCCGGCTCAGGCAGGATCGGCACGAAGTCGACCCAGTTACGAACCGGCGAGTCGGTATAGGGCGTGTCTTCCGCAGCAATGAGTCGCTGCATCAACAGCGCCAGCAATGCGGTCGTCAGGACCGCCAGGCACACCGCCGCGCCGACGCGTAGCATGCGCTGCAGCGGTGGCAGATCAGGAATTGAAAGCACAGGAATGCTGAGGGCTGCCATCGTGGGCCTCCTTGGGTTGTCGTCTTGGAGAGAGTCGGCGGCGTGGCCGCCGGTGGGCTACAGGGGTTCCTGCAGTGCGAAGCGGTAGCGCTCCATGACCATCAGGGGCGGGCCGGTCTGGCGCGCCTGCCAGTGTTCAAGGGGCAGCGTGGTGCGAACCCGGTGCAGCGCCGGATAGCGGCTGGCCTTAAGCGCTGCACGCACGGTTCGTTCGAAAGGGGCGTGGGCCGGATGGCTATCCGGAAAGCTCAAGGAGCCAATGCTGCCATCGCGCAGCACCCTATAGCGCACCGCGATCTCGCTGCCGATCCCAGCGCGCAGCGCACTGCCCGGATAGACCGGCAGCGGCAGGTAAGCGCGCGCATCGGCGCGCAGCGCTCGCAGCAGGGCCGGCTCGTTCGCACTGACAGCCAGCCGATCGACCGCCGGTATGACGCCAGTAGCGCGCACCAGCGCCGGGCGCTCGAGCATCAGGGGCAACGGCGCCCGCTCCGCCGGTCGCTGTTCGGCCCGCGGCAGGGGCACCGGCTGCACACCCGTTACCAGCAGCAGCGCCAGCGCCAACGCGCCCACGGACGCCAGGCTCCCGGGCCAGTCCGGATCGAACTCGCGCCGCTCGCCAAAGCGCAGCACCCGCGCAAGAAGTGGATGCGCGCTCATATAGGTCACCGCCTGGGAGCGCGCCGGCGGTGAACACTCAGCGCGAGAAGCATCGACCACGCCAGCGAGGTAGCGGTCCCCCGGTGAGAACAGGTCCGCCGCACGATCGTCGCAGCTTTCCTCGATCGCTGTTTCAAGGGCACGCGCCAGGCCCTTCAGCCACGGCATCCACCAGTACAGATCGATGGCGAGCTGAGTCAGCAGCAGTGCGCGATCGTCGCGCCGCCGCAAATGAACGAGCTCGTGGACGAGAGCGGCGCGAACGCCGTCGGCGCTGGCGGATCCCTCAAGCAGCGGCTCCGCCAGCACCACCACTGGCCTGCGGCCGCCAAGCGCGCAGGTCGCCTCGCCGATTCGCAGCTGCGGTGTCACGGTGCCCAGGTCAGCCGCGAGTTCCTGCAGCTGCGCGGTAAGTCGGCGGTCGGTGACGGCCGGCAGGGCAAGGAGCGTCCGCCGGACCCGGCGCACCGAGATCAGGGTCCGTGTGAGCAGCGCAGCCGCCGGCAGCAGCCACAGCAGCAGCAGCCAGGAGGGCAGCGGGATCGACAGGGACAGCAACGGCTGTTCCTGCATACCGACCGGCAGCGTCAGCGGAGTCGCGCCGAGGAGCAGCGGCAACAGCGCCAGCAGCGCGATGCCACTGAGCAGCAGCGTCCGCCGGGCCGAAGGATTGCGCCGTAGGGCGCTACGTCCCAGCAGGGTCAACGCCAGGGAGAACAGGACCACGCGCAGCAGCGCGCGCAGATCAAAGGCCGCGATCGCCTCGACGGCCAGCGCTTCAGTCGGCATCGCGGCCCGCCTTGAGCCGGGCCAGCGCCGCTTCGATCTGCTCGATATCCGTCGAACTCAGCGGCGCCTCGCTGCGCCCGAGCAGGCCAACGACCGCCGCAGCGCGATCGCCGGCAAAGAAGGTGTCGACCAGCCGCCGCACCGCGCCGGAGCTGGCTTCCGCCTTGCTGACGACAGGTTCGTAGAGATAGCGCGGCCCATCCTCACGGAAGGTCACATGGCCCTTGTCGAGGAGCTTGCGCAGCAGCGCCCGCACGGTGGAGTAAGAGGGGGAGTTCGGCATGGCAGCCTGGATATCGGCCGCGGAAGCGCCGGGCTGGGCGTAGAGCACATCCATGATCTGACGCTCGCGGCGGCTTAAATGCAGGTGGGTGTCTTCAGGCATCAGCACGTCTCCCTTCGGAGTGCGGCAAAGAGGCACCCAACAGGATGCTATCTTTTTAGCACAGTGCTAATTTAGTAGCACACTCCCGCGCTGTCAACTGCCATGTTCGGCGCCCGTCAGTCCGGCGTGCGCTCCGTCTCGTCCGCCGCCCCTTGCGCCGCTCCTTGCGCCTCTTCTTCTGCCGCTGTCGCATCCAGATAGCGCTGCTGATCACCATAGTAGTCGTCGATCGCATGCTCAGAGGCGATCGGACTGAGGTAGTGCGGCGACCGGAGCTCTTTTTCCCGCAGCGCAAGGCCGGTCAGACAGGCTTTCACAATGTGCGCGCTGTTGAGGGTTGTGGCGTAGGTGGGATCCAGTGCCGGGTGCAGCTCGACCAGATCGAAACCGACCACATTGGCTTCAGCACACAGGCGCCGCACGATGGTGATCGACTCGCGCATGGTCAGCCCGCCGGATACGGGCGTGCCTGTCGCCACCATGAACGCCGGATCGAGCACGTCGATATCAAAGGAGATGTGCAGCTTGCGCCCTTCTTCGCTGGCCTCTGCGACGACCCGATCCAGCACATCGTCCCAGCCCCGCCGCTCGACCTCCGCCATCGTGTGATAGCGCATACCGATCTCGCGCATCCACTTGAAGGCGACCTTGTCCGGGCCACTGGACCGCAGCCCAACCTGAATGTAGTCCGCCGGCCGCACATGGCCTTCGTTGAGCAGCCGGTACACCGGCGCGCCGTGGCTGATCAGATGGGCCCGACCCCACCAGGCATCGTAGTGCGAGTCGAAGTGGATGACGGAGACCTTCTCCTTGCCGTACACATCCGCCAGGGCGGCGACGTTGGGATACTCCAGCGAGTGGTCACCGCCGATAATCACGGGCACGGCGCCCGTCTCAGCGATCTCCCGCACGACCTCGCGAACGTGCTGCATGGAGCGTTCGGTGCTGTCGTTGTCGATGGCAATGTCACCGTAGTCGACGATGTTCAGCACCTTCGAAGCATCGATCTGAACGTACTGGTCCGAGCTGCCCATCGGCCGCCCAAGTACGCGCATCGCGACGGTCGCGTTGGCACCCGAGTCCCGCCAGCCCGAGCCCATGTTCAAGGGTGCGCCGACGATGGCGACATCCACCTCCCCGGCCTCCAGATCCTCCGGGGTCAGCGCCAGCGGCAAGCCGCCGAAGGTCGGTGGACCACCACGGCCGTTGTAGCGACCTAAAGGGATCGGGCCCGGCTCACGCTCAGGATCCATAGAGCGCGGGCGCAGGGCACGCCAGGCATTGAACTTGGTCGAGTCCGTGTTCAAAGGGATGCTGCCGGCATCGCGCTCCGCATCGTAAGCATTCGCCGCCAGCACGGATCGCATGGCCGCGATCCACCGCTCGAGCGCCTCTGGTGTGCGTTCCTCGACCGCTTTCGCAGTGGCCTCGGCATCGCCGGCGAACATGCGCGCCTTGCCGCTGAGCAGAAAGGTCCGATCCGCCTCGGAGAGCTCCGCGAGTTTCGCCATGACGGCCTCATCCAGCTCGATCGCCGGCGGCTCTTTCTCACGGGCATCGACCGTCGGAAAGGGATAGGGCTGCGTGCCGGTCACGTGCTCCGGGTAAGTGGGCGCGCCTGCAACCACGCTCTCGGATTCTTCCGCGATGACGGCTTCTGCGGCGAAGACATGGGGCGCTGCGAGACATAGAGCCAGGGCGAAGGTGCGCAACCGGATATTCATGATGCCCTCCTCAACGCTGGCCATGACCAGCCGCCAGCGGGTGAATGTAGTCCGGGGCGAAACCGGCACGGCGTACGGCCATGCCGACCAGGCAGGCGTTGACGATCGCGTTGGCATTGAGCGCCGACAGGCGCGACAGGTCGAGCATGGGCGCCATGTCCGTGATCTCGAAGCCCACGATCTCTTTGGAGGCGCAGACTTCGCGAATGGTGGCGGTCAGCGCAGCCATCGGGATGCCACCAGCCACCACGCGCCCGGCCGCGATCATTTCTGCGGGCTCCACGACGCTCACATCGACGCTGACAAAGAAGCGCGCCGGACCGCGCGCCACCTCTCGGCGCACTTTCTTGAGGACCGCTTCGCTGCCGCGACGCTCGAGCTCCGCCATGGTGTGATACCGCGCCTTTTGGTCGCGCAGCCACTGCAGGCTGTCCGCGGTCACCGCCGCACCGCGCGCTCCGACCTGGACCAGATCGCGACCCTCGACCAGCCCTTCGCGCAGCAACAGGAACACCGCCTGCGTATCGCTGATCGTGTGCACCGCATCCGTATCGACATCGGGATGAGCACTGAAGTGCAACAGACCGAAGGGTTCGCTCGCCGCCTCAGCGACACCTTTGACCCCGGGATACAGCATGGACGTATCGCCACCGACCATGAACGGCACCGCGCCCGTCGCGGCCGTCTCCCGCACCATGGCCGTGACATGTCCCACGGTGCGCTCGGTGCTCATGTTATCTACCGCAAAATCCCCGTAATCGACGACCTTCAGGGTCGCCAGGGGATCGACCAGCGACTGGTCATCAGGCAAGCCCATGGTGTTCAGCGCGCGCATGGCGCGGGGCCCGTACTCGGCGTTCCGGGTGCCGCTGCTCATGTCGTTAGGAATGCCGACGATGGCAACGTCGACGGCACCAGCGAGCAGGTCCTCGGGCCAGATCGCGACATCGGCGCCGGCAAAGGTGGGAACGCCCGACTCCGGAAACAGGTAGCGGTGAACGCTGAAGGGGCCGTCAGCCCGCTCGATCTTTCGCAGCGGCTTGGGCGTGACGACCATGCCCGCATGAAATTCCTTGGTCGTGAGATTCAAAGGCATGGCGCCCATGTTGCGGCTCGGGTCATAGCCCATTGCGCTGGCCACGTTCATAAGGTCCGCGAGGAATGTCTGCAGCTCAGCGTCGCTGCGCGTGTTGAGCTCGTGTTCGAGCTGGCGCTCCGGCAGGTAGCGTCGGAACGCACCGCTGGTGACAAACGCCCGAGCTGCCGGGGTCAGCGCTTCAACTTTGGCGGCGAGCGAGTCCGGGGGCGACCAGGCCTGCTCGGCCGCGGCGGTCAGAGGCAGTAGCAGGGCGAGCAATGCAGCGCGCACCCAGCCCCCCTTTTGGCCTGCATAAGATCCGGTCATGCTTTACCCCCAAGGTTCACGCGCGGTTGCGTGCTTCATCCCGACCCCACAACCATTCAAGATCGGTGCCACGAGTGCAAGGTGAGGCAACGTCCGGTTTAGGGCACAGATGTTGAGCCACGTGAACCGAAACAGCACACCGGCGCACCGGTGATCGCACCAACTTTGGGCGTTGCAGGAGTTTCGCCATCGACTCATCACCCGGAAAAGAGATCTTTCTGTGGCGCGCCGGCCTTGCGCTGTGCGCATTACAGCTGCTGTTGCTGCTCGCGTCGCGAGCACCAGCAGACGCCCTCAGCTGGGACCTGGCCAACGGCCTGGGGATCGCCTGCTTTGTGCTGCTCGGACTCAGCACCCTCATGGCGCCGAACGCGCACACGGGTTATCGCTCCAGCCAGCTTCGCTACCACCACCTGATCGGCAGCGTCGTCGTCGCGCTGGCCCTGCTGCATGGGCTGTGGCTGCTGATCGAAAATGACGTCGCCATCGAATATCTGCAATGGCGTGCCCCCATCTATATGCATGCGGGCAACCTCGCACTTCTCGGGCTTTTGTTTCTGGGACTGCACGGCTGGGCGCCCCTGCGGCGCCGCTGGCACCGAGATTTCCGACGCTTTACGCGCCTCCATCGGGCGCTGACCCTGATCGTGCTGCTGCTGGCAACCTGGCACATCGTCGGCAGCGGCTACCTGCTGGCGCAGGATGGCGCGAGTGTCCTGTTCGCTTTTTCGGTTCTGGCCGTCAGCGTGCTCTGGTGGCGGCATGGCGAGCGGGATCGCTGGCCGCGACGACAAACAGCCTGGCGGCCGGCCGCACATGCTCTGGTCCTGATCACCGGCGTGGCGGTGCTGATCGGGATTTACCTGGGGACGCGGGGCTGAAGGGGCTACGGACCATGGGTGTGCGAGTGGCGATCATCGGGATCGCGCTGGCCGCGGGCTTTGCAACGGTCAACGCCCTCGGCACGGCGCAGCGAGAGCGCGCGCCCCTGCTGCCGCTCACCTTTGCGCACAATGATCATCGGGCGGAGAACTGCGCTACCTGCCATCACGACTATGTCGACGGCGCGGGGCCGGGTCTGTGCCTGGACTGCCACAAGCGCGATCTCACGCTCGCGCCGGAAATCGCCGAGCAGTTTCACAGCCTCTGCCAGGGCTGCCATCTCGACCATGCCTTAGGCGGCGAAGAGCATGGTCCGCTTCGCCGCTGTCAGGGGTGTCACGTGCAGGACACGGACCCCTGACAGCGACGAGCGCGGTGCGGTGCCCGGGTGCGTGGCCTAGAGCCGCGCGTTCAAGCCCAGGAAAAAGTAACGTCCGCGGGGCCCGACCGGATAAGCGAACTCCGTTCGGAACGGTCGCTCATCGAGCACGTTGTCGATACCGCCGTAGAGCGTGAAGGCTTCGGACAGCGCCCAGGAACCGGTCAGCGAGTGAATGTAAGTCTCATCGCTGAACCCGGCCGGGCCGAAGTTCTGATCAACCGTTTCGATCTCAGCACCGTCCTCGAACGCCAGTACCTGTTTGCTGAGGTATTGCGTCTGCCAGGCCAGGCGCCACTGATCTCGGCTTACGCCAAGAGTCGCGAGTGCAGACCACTTCGGGCGCCGTGATTCGCCGAGCTCCGGATCGACAGAACGGCCGTCGCCGCCGCTGTCCGGTTCAATGAGGTCGAGCCGCGTCTGCCGGGTCGCGCTCGTATTGAGATCAAAATTCAAGCCACCGAGTTGGAAGCCATAATTCATTGTGAGGTCCCAGCCCTCCGCTTTTACGGCGCCGAAGTTGAGCTGTATCTGCCGCAGGAAGGTCAGTCCACCGGATTGGGCGCTAGTGGTCTGGGGATTACGATTGATCAGCCCGCAGAAAGGATTGTCGAGCGTCGCACCGTCGTAACATCCATTGACGATGTTCTGATCTGAAATGCTTGCAATGGCGTCTTGGATATCAATCTCCCAGTAGTCCACGGTGAACACCAGGTTCTCTGCAAAGGCCGGCGTCACAACGATACCGAGCGTACGGGTTGTGGCTTCTTCGGGCTGAAGGTCGGGATTGCCGCCCACGACGCCGGGAAAGCCCGCCGAGAGTGGATCCTCAAACGCATAGTCGCCGGCCGCGTTGAAGATATTGTCTGCGCTGACGTTGAAGGCCTGCAGGTCGGCGATACAGTTCGCCTCACGCAGCGCAGGATCCGCAGCAAGGCCGATCTGTGTGGCATCACAGGGATCTGCGGGACGAAAGAAGCCTCCCTGATCCGGGGAGAACAACTCAAAGATGTTCGGTACGCGCACGGCACGGCTGTAGCTGCCGCGCATCCGCAGCTCGTCAGACGGCGCCCAGACACCGCCAAACTTGTATGTCGTGTTGCTCCCGAAAGTCGAGTAGTCCGCACGCCGCCAGGCAGCATCGACCGTCAGCTCCTTAGCGCCGGGCACGTCTGCCAGCAAAGGCAGGGAGATCTCTGCGAATACGTCCCAGACATCATAGCCACCCGAGCCGCTGGTGAACTGCAACGACGGATCTTCACCCAAGCTACCCGCTGCACTCACATCGCCAACTGAGTCACCCGCGGAGAACGGAACGCCCTGACTGGTGACACCGTCGACCAGAATGATGCCCTCGTCGAAGCTGTCGAACTGGCGCGAGCTGTCTTCTTCGCGGTACTCGAAGCCGAAGGCAAAGTCGATTCCGCCACCCTGAAGTTCAAAGTAATTGTCCGTCTGACCGGTTATGAACGCGGTGAAGACAGTCTGTTCAATCTCATCCTCCACCGTGCGATCACGCGTTATGAAGTCAATCGCCTCCTGGCTGATCGCGCCGCGGCCGCCCCAGATGTTAGCGGGCTGGCACTGGCCATCGCCGGGAGTGAAAGTGAAGAACGAAGAATCGACACCTCCGCCAACGAAAGAAAAGATGTCGAAGGGCGTCGTTCTCGGGAAGGCGTTAGGATCGAGATCTGAGCGACAGACCGGCTCTCCCGTTGCGGGATCGGTCACGACGTCGATGGCCGCGAAGAACCGGTCCGCGATCTGATCCTCGGGGTCCAGCAGCTCCCTTTTGAACTTGCCGTAGTTGCCGCTGATTTCGTAACTGAGACCCGCGGACTCAAACTCGCCCCGCAACCCGGCGACGATTCGATAGGTGGTGCGCTCATTCGTACTGACATTGGGGCCCCAGTCATCGGAGTCACGGGAGATGTACAATCCGCCCGGCCCGATGAACCCCACACCATCATTGTTGGCTAGCGGTCGAAGAGCTTCCGGCAAGAAAGGGTTGTCCGGGGCCCCGTAGAGTAGATCTGTAAAGTTGTGACCGGCAGCGCCAAAGTCCACTTCTTGATACACGTACTTGGTTTCGAAGAACGCCTCCAGCTGTGGAGCGAATTCATAACGGCCATTGAAGTCGATGGACCACTTCTTCTCATCCGGCACCACGAAGGCACGGTCACCAGCGATAAAGCTCTGGGACGCGCCGAACTGATTAAAGTTATCTGAGACGAGGCCATCCCGGTAAGGCTGCGGATTGCCGTTTTCATCGATTACCCAACACCCGCCGGCGGCGCCGAAGGAGCCCGCACCGGCCAGCGAAGAGTTGTAGCCGGTAAAGCTGTCCAGGCAGTCTGAAACGCCATTGCCATCAAGATCGGGCTCGCTGCCCAGCGGCGTGGCACCGCTGCCAAAATCACCAGCGGCAACCACGCCATAAGGCGACGTGATGTTAAAGGTGCGTCCGGGCAAGATGGCTTGGGGGAAAGCATTAGCAGCGCGATCGATGAGATCTAACTCTGTCTGCGTCAGGCTGGGCGCAGCACCGAATTCAGCGGTGTAGTCACTGATAAAGTCGTCTGCGCTGGGAATGTTCAGACCCACGGGGAACAACCCGGTGTTCTCGAAATTGTAGAACTGCGCAAAGTTGGGCGTGCTGCTGGCCTGTATGTCACCAGTCTGAAACCGCAACGCCGGGTTGGTATCGTTATCCCATAGGCCATCGCCAGCGAGGAAGGAACGATCGCCCTGACGCAGGCCTACCCGAGTCTCATAACGTCCCGCTAGCGTGATGTTGCCACGACCATCTCCAAAGTTTCGGCCGAAGATCGCGTTAAACACGCTGGATTCCGCATCGCTCTCTCCGCTGATACCCGACTGGATATCGAACTCGAATCCCTCGAAGTCATCCTTTAGAACGAAATTGACGACGCCGGTAACGGCATCAGCACCGTACACGGCGGAAGCGCCGCCGGTCAGCACCTCAACGCGCTCGATCAACCCGGGTGGAATGGTATTGATGTCGACTGCGGATGTCCCCTCGACTCCAGATACATGCCGCCGGCCGTTTACCAGCACAAGCGTTCGGGCGATACCCATGCCACGCAGATCGAGCGCGGCACCACCGACGCTGTTAGCCTCGTCAAAGTTGGTGCCGGCCGCGTTGGCCGAAGCGTCGATCGAGTTTGTGCCTGTAACCGAGGCCAGCAGCGCGGGCTGGTCGTTGAGAATCTCGCCAATGTCGGGCTGCCCGGCTCGGGCCATTTGCTCGCCGGTCACAAGCGCCAATGGCTGGCTGGACGACTCATTCGAGCGTCGGAGGCGCGATCCAGTCACGACGACTTCTTCAATAATGGTGTCTTCCTGAGCGAGTGCCACCGGCATTGCCGTGCTGCCCGCCAGAACCGAAAACGCCGCCATGACCCCCGAGCCGAACGGCAGCTGCCTTCGGCCACGCTGTATTCCGCGCATAATCTCTTCCTCTTGATGGACTCCCGGAGGCGCGGCCTGCTTGAGCCGCCTGGATCGCATGCCTCTCTTGCGGAGTCATTGCGCGTACCGGCACGTGATTTGTCTTGTTGTCGTGCTGGTGCGTTCCCGGCGCCTGGCGACGCCACCGTAATGGACGAGCCAGCAAGGTCTGTGCCACCCGTGCCCGCATCAATTTGGTGCAAGTGCAGAGCGATGCGTGCGTCTGCTCAAAAAGCGTCGCCTATTCAGAGGCTTCAGTGGGGGATCGTCCGCCCAACAATCCGTCGGGACCGATCGCGCGCGCCCTTTAGGTGCAGAAGATTCACTTCAAGGTGAATCCTCGCCTCGGTGCCGGAACAACTCTGGTGCGCCGACTGCGCTCACGCTGGTGCACGAGCACCACGGCGAAGCGCTGCCGCACCGGGAACATGCAAAAAGATGCCGCCGCGCCCTGTTGGCGCGTTCGTTGCAAGGACCGTTAGGAGAGACGCTGTTCTGAACAGGCCGCTGCTGCGGCCAACAAGGGGGATCACGATGGGTTACGGTCGGAGCGCGAGGGTACTGCTCGCGACGGTTACGCTAGCGCTGGGCACGGCACAGGCTCTGGCACAGGCGGCGCCACCGCCCATCAAGGTGGGCATTCTCCACTCTCTATCCGGGACCATGGCGATCAGCGAGACCACCCTCAAAGACACGGTGCTGATGCTCATCGAGCAGCAGAATGAAGCGGGTGGTCTGCTGGGCCGGAAGCTTGAGGCCGTGGTCGTCGATCCCGCATCAGACTGGCCGCGCTTTGCTGAGCAGGCGCGCAAGCTGATCGAGCGGGACAAGGTGGACGTGGTTTTCGGATGCTGGACATCGGTCTCGCGAAAGTCCGTTCTGCCCGTGTTCGAGGAGCTCGACAGCCTGCTCTTCTACCCGGTGCAGTACGAAGGCGAGGAATCTTCCGAGAACGTGTTCTATACCGGCGCCGCCCCGAACCAGCAGGCGATCCCGGCGGTGTACTAACTCTGGTGCCAGGGCGTGATGCGCTGTGTTCTCGATGGCACGGAATATTTGTATCCGCGCACGACCTACAAAATTCTCGAGGCATTTCCCAAAAGCCGCGGGGTGCC
>JBCDIK010000047.1:0-18756 GCA_038749065.1 Pseudomonadota bacterium
GCTGCTCGGCGGCCTGTGGCGGCTGTCCTGGCGTCGGAACTACCAGCCGATCCCGTAGTCCTCGCCGAAGTTGCTCGCACCGCCCATGAAGATGCCGCGCTCGTGGTCGAACTCGATGGCCATAATCGGCCCGGAGCTGCGCTCCCGGAAGATCAGGTTGTAGCCTCGCTGCTTCAAATCATTGCGTACCCAGGGTGACGTATCGTCACGCAGCAGCAGCTTGCCGGGCTCGGCGCGGTGATCGCCGAAAGAGTTGCGCATCTGGTAGCTCCAGAAATGCGGGGCCTCTGCCGCCTCCTGCACGTTCATACCGAACTCAACCACGTTTAAGAAGAACTGCAGCAGTACCTGGTCCTGGATATCGCCGCCCTGCACCGCAAAGGACAGGTACGGCTTGCCGTCGCGCAGCACCATGCCCGGCGTCAGGGTGGCTCGCGGCCGCTTGCCCGGCTCGAGCACGTTGTAGGGATTCTGGGCCGGATCGAGCACGAAGCTCTGCATGCGCTGGCTCATGCCGATCCCCGTGTCGCCGGCGATCGCCGCCGGAATCCAGCCTCCGGACGGGGTCACGCTGACCACCCAGCCTGCTTTGTCGGCCGCCTGGATTGAGGTGGTGCCCGCCAGAAACTGGCGCTCATGCGCCGCAGGGTCGCGCGCCGCCTGCTGCCAGGGCGGCATCACACCGCGCTCGCCGTCGCTGACGTTGGTCCAGTTCTTCAGGTACTCCGGGAACGGATGGCGACCACGCTGGAAGCGGTAGGGATCACCAGGCCCGATCGACGGGTCATTGCGCTCCGGGTCGATCAGCTTGCGCCGCTCCGCGGCGTACTTCTTCGACAGCAGGCCCGCCATCGGCTCCTCCGGCGGAAAGTAGGGATCGCCGTAGTAGAAGTCCCGGTCCGCAAAGGCCAGATTCATGGCCTGGTAGACCGTGTGGATATAGGGCGCGCTGTTGTACCCCATGGACTTCAGCGGCATCGGCTCAAGCAGGTTCAGCGCCTGCAGCATGGCGGGGCCCTGCACCCAGCTGTTCAGCTTGAACACCGTGAGATCGCGGTAGCGACTGCTCACCGGCTCCTCGATGTGGACCTGCCAGTTCGCCAGATCCTCGGCGGTGTGCAGGCCACCCAGGGCCTGCGAGCCCGCCGCAAAGGCGGCGGCGATATCGCCTTTGTAGAACCGGTCATAGGCCGCGTAGATCGCGGCGCGCCGGTCCGCACCGTCGGCCAGGGCCGCGCGCTCAGCCTGGACCAGCTTCTCCAGGGTGCGCAGCAGATCGGGCTGGCGGAAGATCTCACCGGGGTGAGGCGCTTCCCGATCTTCACCCGGGTGCGTGAGGAACAGCTTGGCTGACGTCGGCCACTTGCGGATCTCTTCCTTCTGACGCTCGATGGAGTTGGCGGTCTGCGCCTCCATGGGATACCCGGCGGCCAGTCGCATGGCGGGCGCCAGCACCTCGGCCAAAGACAGCGTGCCGTACTCCGCCAGCATGACCAGCAGGCCCCCGGGGGTCCCCGGGGTCACGGCTGCCAACGGACCGTACTCCGGCGGCTGCTCGTAGCCGCGACTCTTGAAGAACTCGGGGGTCGCACCGCTGGGCGCGACCCCGAGCGCGTTGATCGCAATCACCTTCTGCTCCCCGGGGTGATAGATCAGCGCCTGAGTCTCGCCACCCCAGCTCAGAACATCGAACATGGTTGAAGTCGCCGCGAGCATGGCGCAGGCCGCGTCCACCGCGTTGCCCCCTTGCTCGAAGATGCGCGCGCCCGCGGTGGCCGCCAGGGGCTTGCCGGTAATCGCCAGCCACTCCTGGCCATAGATCATCGGCTTCTGCGTGGCGGCGACAGCAGGGCCTGCGAGCAGCAGCGCGGCCGCAGTGAGCAGTCGCGTGCCTCGGCGCACAGTGTGGAGACAACGAGGAATCGGAAAGCGGCGAAGTAGCGCGGGCATGAATGATCCTGTTCTGAAGGGCCGGTTATGGCTGAGGGTCAGCGGATGGCGACAGGGTCGCTGTAGTAAAGTACGCGGCCCCGGGCCGAGCAGGCAAGCACCGCCGAGCAGTGGCCGCGGGATCATCCCAGCAAGCGAGAACGATCTTGTCCGACTCTGTCAGCGCCCGCGTCATCATCGACCCCGCGGCGGCCTCTTCCGAGCCCATCGAGCTGGTCCTGCTCACCACGGACCAGCTTCCCACCTGGCTTGAGGGTGCCAGCGCCGAGCGCCGCGCGTGGGTGGAAGCGCAGGGCTTCAGCGCCGCCACCGGCACCACCCTGCGCCTGCCGCCAACCGCCACTGAGCCGTTGCTCCAACTGGCCGGTGCGCCCGCGGCGGACAGCCTGTCGACCCTCGGCGCGCTGCCGCTGACCCTGCCGGAAACCTGCTACCGGGTCAGCCGCCCGCTGTCGGACATCGCTGTGCTCGGCTGGGCCATGGGTAGCTACCAGTTCAGCCGCTATAAGGCCCCCAAGCGCCATCCGGCGCAATTGGCCGTCGACGATGCCGACCAGCGGGCTCGCGTCAGCGCCATCGCCGATGCGGCCGCGACCGCCCGCGACCTGATCAACATCCCCGCTGGCGATCTGCTGCCGAGCCAGCTCGCCGTGGCTGCCGAAACCATCGCCGGCGAGCACGGGGCGGCCCTGCGCTGCGTGACGGGCGATGCGCTCCTGGAGGCGGGCTATCGCACGATTCACGCCGTCGGCCGCGCCGCCACGGACGCGCCCCGGCTGCTGGACCTGACCTGGGGTGATGACGCCCACCCGAAAATCACGCTCGTCGGCAAGGGCGTGTGCTTCGACAGCGGCGGGCTGAACATCAAGCCCGGCAACAGCATGCGCACCATGAAGAAAGACATGGGCGGTGCAGCGCAGGCGCTGGCCCTGGGCCAGCTGATCATGGCGCGCAACCTGCCGGTCCGGCTGCGTGTGCTCGTGCCCGCGGTCGAGAACGCCATCGCCGGCAACGCCTACCGACCGGGCGACATCATCGAGACCTACCAGGGCCTGACCGTTGAGATCGACAATACCGACGCGGAAGGCCGGCTGGTCATGTGCGATGCGCTGACCCTTGCCTGTGAGGAGAGCCCAGAGCTACTGGTGGATTTCTCCACGCTGACCGGTTCCGCGCGCAGCGCGGTCGGTGCAGAGGTCTCCGCCATGTTCGCCAACGAGGACAGCGTCGCGGCCGCGCTGCAGGCGCACGGTGAGGCCGTCGACGACGCGCTCTGGCGTATGCCCCTGCACCAGCCGTACCGCTACCTGCTCGACAGCAAGGTCGCAGACACGCTCAACAGCGCGCCCTCGCCCTACGCCGGCGCCGTGACCGCGGCCCTGTTCCTGGAGAAGTTCGTCCACGGGACCCCCTGGGTCCACTTTGACCTGATGGCCTTCAACATCCGCAACCGGCCCGGCCGGCCGGAAGGTGGCGAAGCCATGGCCATGCGAGCCGTGTTCGCCTACCTGGAAGAACGGTACCGCCGCCCGTGAGTGAGCCGCCGAGCGATCCGAAGGCGCTGGAAAGGGCGCCGAGCGGCACCCGCGTTCCCCTGACCGCGTTGCTGGAGCAGGTGCGCTTCAATGAGCAGGGGCTGGTCCCCGCGATCGCCCAGGACAGTCGCAACCAGGAAGTCCTGATGTTGGCCTGGATGGATCGCACCGCCATCGAGCGGACGCTCAGCGATGGCTATGCCTGGTACTACTCGCGCAGCCGCGCACAGTACTGGCGCAAGGGGGAAACGAGCGGGCACCTGCAGAAGCTCGTCAGCCTCAGCTTCGACTGCGATGCCGACGCGGTGCTGCTGCAGGTCGAGCAAACGGGCAGCGCCTGCCATACACTGCGCCGCAACTGTTTCTACCTGACCGTCGAGGGCGACTCGGTGGTCGTCTCCACGGACCCTGAAACCGACCCACAGCGCTAGTCGCGCACCACAACGGAATCGTCATGAACATCGAGCTGCACGACAGCCGCACGGGCGCCAAACGCGCGTTCGTACCGCAGGATCCGGCGCGGGTGACCATGTACGTCTGTGGGCCGACCGTGTACAGCTACGTGCACATCGGCAACGGCCGGCCAGCGGTGGTGTTCGATACACTCTATCGACTGCTGCGCCTGCGTTACCCGCAGGTACTCTACGCACGCAACGTCACGGACATCGACGACAAGATCAACGCCGCCGCCCTGGCCAATGGCGAGCCCATCAAGGCTCTCGCGGACCGCTACACGGCGCACTACAACAACGACATCGCCTCGCTGAATGTGCTCGACGCGACGGTGGTCCCGCGCGCGACGGAGCACATTCCGGAGATCATCGCGATGATCGAGCAGCTCATCGCCGGGGACTACGCCTACGCGGCGGACGGCCACGTGCTGTTTCACGTGCCTGCCGATCCCGCCTACGGCCAACTCAGCCGCCGGTCCTTAGAGGACATGCTGGCCGGCGCGCGGGTGGATGTGGCGCCCTACAAGCGCGACCCGAAGGACTTTGTGCTGTGGAAACCATCAACGGACGAGCTGCCGGGCTGGGACAGTCCCTGGGGACGCGGCCGACCGGGCTGGCACATCGAGTGCTCCGCCATGATCGAAAAGCATCTGGGCGATCGCATCGACATCCATGGGGGCGGCAGTGACCTGATCTTCCCGCACCATGAAAACGAAGCTGCCCAGAGCCGCTGCGCGCTCGGCCAGGAGCAAACGGTCGGATGGTGGCTGCACAACGGCATGCTCACCCTGGGCGATGAGAAGATGTCGAAGAGCCTCGGCAACGTGCTGACCATTGCCGGCCTGCGCGAGCAGCACAGCGGCGACGTGCTGCGCTACGCCCTGCTGTCCGCGCACTATCGCTCGTCCTTGGCCTGGAGCGATGCGCTCCTGACTCAGGCGCGCAAAGGACTGGACACCTTCTACAGCGCGCTGCGCACCGTGCCGGCGCTGCGCGAGCGCTACAGCGGCGGCTGGGCAGACGCCGGGGGCGATGCGTTCCCCGATGCCGTCCTGGCCGCGTTGGCCGATGATCTGAACACGCCTGCCGCTATCCGCGAGCTGCACGCACTCGCCAGCGAGATTCACAAGGCAACGGACGAGGCGACCCGCACGCAGCTCGGGGAGGCGCTGCTGGCCGGCGGCTGGCTGCTGGGCCTGCTGACGCAATCAGCCGAAGCCTACTTCACCGCCGCCGCGGAACTTGCGCCGGAGCGCATCGAGGCGCTGATCGACGAGCGCCGCCAGGCCAAGGCGGACCGGGACTTCGCCCGGGCCGATGCGATTCGGGAATCGCTCCAGGATGCCGGCATCGAACTCGAAGACAGCCGCGATGGCACCACCCGCTGGCGAGCTGTCGAGCGCTGAGCGACCACCGGCCTTGAGCTCTGTGCCATGAGCGACACTCGCCCCGGCGTCATCATAGCCGGCGCCGGCTTGAGCGGCCTCGCCCTGGCACTCGCGCTGCAGCGCGCGGGGCTGTCGGACTGGGCGCTCTATGACGCTGGCGACCCGACACCAGCGCCCTCGGAGCTGATGCCCGTGACCCCCAACGGCGCGCGCGTCCTGCACGCGCTGGGACTGCGGGACTGGCTGGCAGCCAACGCCGAGCAACCCGCCACCATGGAGGAACGGGTCGGCGGCAACGGTTTCGCGCTGCGCGAGCTGCCTCTGGGGACGTTTGGCGCCGACCGCTTCGGGGCGCCGTTTTACCTGGTGGACTACAAAGCGCTCCTGGGCGCACTGCGAGATGCGCTGGGCCGGGACGTGCCGATGCGCGCAGTGCGCTGGCCGACCAGCACCGATGCGTCCGGTACTGGCCCGACGGCGCTGATCGTGCTGGCAACGGGCCTTGCGCCGGCATCCACGCCAGTGGGCGAGAGCGCCAAACTCAATGCCTGGCGCGGCGATGTGCCGCTCGCTGCCGTGCCCGAGTCCCTGCGCAGCAACAGCGAGTCGCTCTGGGTGGGCGGCGACCGGGCGCTGTGGCTGCGCCGTAGCGCCGTCGCCGGCCGAGCGCAGTTCACGGCCATCGCGGCGCCTCGACGGACGGGCGCGGCGCCACTCGAAGGCCTGTTCTCGGGCTGGCACCCGGTCATCGGCACGCTGCTGCAGCACGCGACCTGCTGTGCCCCCCTGCCCTGGCCCGCGGCTGGCGGCGAGCCGATGCTGGAGCCGCAGGCGGCGACGGTTGCGATGGGGGATGCCGCGCATCCGCTGCCCGGCGCGCTGCTGCAGGGCCCGGCGGCAGCGCTCGAGGACGCCTGGGTGCTGTCGCGCTTTCTGGAACAGCATGAACACGCGGCAGCGGAAGCCGCTGCCCAGTACGTGCGCTATCGAAGCAAACGGGCCGCGCTTCTGCTGGCCCGGGATCAGGCAGCGACGGCGCGACTCCTGTTTGCGACGCCTCTGGCCCGGGCCCGCGATCGGCTGACAAGCACCCTCACGGGGCGCTTTCTGCCGGAACTCGCTATGGCGCGCCTCGACTGGATCTATCGCTACGACTGCGTGCGGGGGTTCGAGTAAACACGCCCACCACAGCGCGCACGGCGCCTCAGGCCGACAACAGCCGGCTGTTGGCGCCGAAGCTACGGCGCAGAAAATCCATCTGATCACCGAGGATGCGCCCGCTGTTGATCAGCGCAAGGTACTCCGCGTAATTGGGCACGTAAGGCAGCGCCTTGAGCTCCAGGCTGACCTCATCGAGCAGGCGATTGCCCTTGTAGTGGTTACAGCGGCGACAGGCGGCCACCACGTTATCCCAACGGTCGCGGCCTCCACGGGACGTGGGTACAACATGGTCGCGGGTCAGCTCCTGATCGCTGAACTCACCACCGCAGTAGAGGCAGTGGCGGCGGTCGCGACCGAACAGCGCCTGATTGGTCAACGGCGGCACGGGTCGGGACTTGCTCACCACCTGCCCATCGCAGGCGATAATGCTGTGGATCTCGATGCTGCTCGGCATGCCATCGAGCCGCGAATGCCCACCGCGGATGCGCAGCACCGCATCGCCCAGAGTCCAGACCACGAGCTCCCGGGCATACAGGCACACCGCTTCCTGCCAGGAGACCCACTCGACCGGGTGTCCGGCAATGTTCAGTCTGAGAATCTTCGGTATCCGGGGATACTCGGCGATCGTCGCGGTCACTGCCATTCCATCTGTTGCCGGCGCTGCGTCCACCTACCGGGTCGCAACGGACCCCGATGCAGGCGCGCACTGCCGGTTCCCCTTGATAATGGCCAATCCCCAGGGTTGACGCAAACCCCTGAAAACGCTGGCCTTGCGGTCTTTTGACAGTCGCCGGCACCGATGGCTAACTGCGCCCCGACTTTGCCCGGCGATCCTTCTTCCATGACCATGCCCAACTTCTGTGTCGTTTTTGTGGCGCTGGCCGTGGTGCTTGCCGGCTGCAGCGGCCGCAACAAACAGGTCGGCGCACCGGACCCGGAGCTGACCGCCGCCCAGAACGCCGGTGGGCCATGGCTGTGCCTGCCCGATGCCGGTCGCGAAGGTTGGGACTGCGACAACGATCCTGCGAAGGTCGCCAACCCCGGGGCGTATCGGCCACCTGCGGAGCCCGTGCTGGTCGTCCCAGCGCCGGTTCCCGAGCAGACCGAGGAAGCGGTTGAGACCCTCGTGCCGCTGACCCCGGTTTCGGAGCTGGAAGCGGGCGTGGTGGACCCCGGCGCCGACGACCTGGCGCCGGTACCGGAAGCCGGCGCGGACTTGCCGGAACCAGTGCCGCCGCTGCCGCCGCTCCAGCAGGACGCCGCTGCTGTGCCAGAAGCAGCCGAAGCACCCGAACCGTCGGAAACTACGGCAACGCTGGCAGAGAGCGTGGCTGAGGCAACGGACACCCCGCCGTTGCCTGCCGCTCCGATCGCTGACGGCGATGCGCCCCGCTACCAGCGGCTGGCCTATCAACCCCCGCAGCCGGTGTCATTGCTGGACATGCCGCCCGGCTTCTATGCCGTTCAGCTCACGGCCATGCGCAGCGCCGGCGAGCTGGAGCGGTTCTTCCGGGAGCTGGACATTGAGGGGCTGACTGCGGCCGAGGTAGAACGGGACGGCAGCCGCTTCTACGTGCTGCTGCTCGGGATCTACGAATCGTTCGACCGTGCCCAGAGCGCGGCCACCGAACTGCCCGCGCCGCTCGATCAGTTCGATCCCTGGATTCGGCGGCTGGGCACGCTGCAGGCCGCCATGCTGCGGGCGCAGGCGCTGCCGGACGGGCCACCGGCGGACTGAGCAGCGCTCAGGCGCGCTCGAAGGCGAGCTGCAACAACCGTGGCCCGAGCAGCCGGTTGTTCGGTGTCCAGGTCACCGGTGCGGCCAGGCTGACGCCCTTGAAGCGCGCCGTCAGTCGCTCGAGCGCGAGATCGAGCTCGAGGCGCGCCAGACTCGCGCCCAGGCAGAAGTGCACACCGGCCCCGAAACCGAGGTGACGGTTGGGCCAACGGTCAATCGCAAAGCGAAACGGCTCGTCAAACACGGTCCGGTCGCGATTGGCAGACATCTCCCAAAGGGTGACCTTCTCTCCCGCCGCGATCGCCGTGCCGGCCAACGTCGTCGCCACTGTCGCTGTGCGGCGTTTGTACAAGGACGGACTCGACCAGCGCACCACCTCCTCGACAGCGCTGCGGCGCAACGCCGGCTCGGCCTTCAGCTGCGCAAAGCTCTCGGGATGTTCCGCGAAAGCCAGCAGCGCTCCGCCCAGGGCGCTGCGGGTGGTCTCTGCCCCGGCGGGAAACAGCAGCGTGAAAAACGCGACCAGCTCGCGGTCGCTCAGGCGCTCGCCGCCGGCGAGGCGCGCGTGCACAACCTCGGAGAAGATATCGGTACCGCGGCGCGCCTGCCGCTCCGCGACGAAGTCCTCGGCGTAGCGGCGTAGCTGGGTCAGCGGCTCCCGGGCCAGAATGCTCGCGGACGGTTCATTGATGCCGGCGTCGACCCAATCCATCAGCTGCTGCTGATCCGCCTCCGGCACGCCGAGCACCAGGCAGATCCCTCGCAGCGGCAGCTCGCGCGCAAATTGACCGGTGACATCGAAGGGCGCGCCCTCGGGAATGGCGTCGAGCATTCGCTCGAGCATGCGCGCCAGGTCCGCACGCAGGGCCGCCACCGCCCGGGGCGTAAAGCCGTGCGCCAGCAGGGCGCGCATCTGCCGGTGCCGGGGCTCATCGGTCATGTTCAAGGACACGCCGGCGGCGCGTTCGTCCTTCAGCGCCGTCCCGCCCCGCTCCCGCAGGCCGCCGCCGGTCTGTGAGGAGAAGCGCTCATGATCGCGCTGGATAGCGGCAACGTCCGCGTAACGGGTGGCCACCCAGAACCCCTCGCCATCGGGGGTCTGCGCCGTAGGCTCGTGCCAGTACAGCCCTGGCCGCTCCCGTAGCTCGCAGAAGAACTCGTGCGGGAAACCGGCGGCAAAGGTCTGATCGGCAGACAGGTCGACCACGACCCGCTCAGGCAGCGGGCGTGGCCGGCGCGATCGCCTGATAGCTCGGGCGCGCTCGCAACCGATCGAGGTAATCGGCGAGCGCGGGCGGTTCCGGCACCAGGTCATCGACCTCAAGCACCATGGCCATCGCCATAAGCGGCACGTCCGCGAGCGAAAACTCCCCGCACAGGTACTCCTGGTCCCCGAGCATCTGCGCCAGCACAGGGAACACCGATTCCCGCAGCAGGCCGCGCGCCCGGTCCATGCCGGCGACATCGCGTTTCTCCGGCGGCGACCACCAGGGCATCCACAGTGGCGGTAGTGCGGCCATCAGAATGCCTTCATCGCCGTAGTTCTCCCGCGCCCGGGCCAACGCGCGGGACTGCGGATCGCTCGGCAACAGCGCTGGCAGCGGCTGCAGCTCGTTGAGGTACTCGTTGATCACCGTCGAGTCGTAAAGCGTAAAGCTGCCTTCGTCGCCATCGACCTCGATGAACGGCACCTTGCCCAGGGGGTGCCGTGCGGTGATCTCGGGCACTTTCTTCCACACGTCTCCGGGACGGACACAGACCGTCTCGTAGGCGAGCCCCTTTTCTTCCAGCACCACTTTCGTCTTCGAGCCATTGGTCGATCGCAGCGTGCCGTAGGGGTAGTCCCGCTCCATGGTGAACAGACGGATCATGACGGCTTGCTCCCGGCTCGGCGATGAGAACCCCAACCCTCCACCGTGAACACCAGCAATGCAAGCCAGATCAGACCGAAGGTCAGATACTGATGCGGCAGAAAGGGCTCGCGGAACGCGAAGACCGCCAGCAACAGTGCCAGCGTTGGCGCCAGGTACTGAAACAGGCCCAGCACCGACAGGGGCATGCGCAGCGCCGCCGCGGTGAAGCACAGCAGCGGCGTAACCGTGACCACCCCGCCCAGCGCCAGCCTGGCGAGCAGCCCGGGATCGTCGCTCGCAGTCGCACTGAGCCCCTGCCCGTGCGCCCAGATCAGATAGCCGAGCGCAAAGGGCGCCATGAGCAGTGTCTCGATCATCAGCCCCTCGATCGCCCCGACTTCAGCGACCTTGCGCACGTAGCCATAGAGCGCGAAGGTCAGGGCCAGGGACAGGCCAAACCAAGGCAGCCGACCCAGCTGCGTCAGCTCCACCGCCACGGCCAGCGCCGCGATCGCGACCGCCAGCCACTGGCCGGGCCGCAGCCGTTCCGCCAGCAACACCACGCCCAGGGCTACGTTGATCAGTGGGTTCAGGTAGTAGCCGAGGCTCGTTTCCAGCACGCGCTCCGCCAACACGGCGTGGATGTAGATGCCCCAATTGGCGGCGATCAGCGCGCCGCTGACGAACAGGGCGGCAAGCTTGCGCCCCCGCAGCGCAAACAGGGCCGGCCAGGCACGGGCGAAGGTCAGCAGCACGGCCAACAGCGGAATGGCCCAGAGAATTCGGTGCGACAGGATTTCCGCGGCGGTCGCATCGCGCACCCACACGAAATAGGCCGGCGCGATGCCCCAGATCGTGTAGGCGGCGATGGCGAATGCCGGGCCGCTGCGGGCGCTTCGGTCAGCGCTGCCCACATCAGTTGCGCTAGAGTCCGGGCTACGCACCTAACCGTTGACCCCTGCCTATGACTTCCATCGAACGCGCCACCTACAGCTTCAGAGCGGCGAGCCTAGGGAGCAGGCTGCGCGTACGCAAGCCGTGCTTACGCAAAAGACGCGTACGAAAGCCGTGCGTACGCAAAAGACGCGTACGAAATCCGTGCGTACGCAAAGCGCAGGCGCAACCGCACAACGGTTCGCAGCACCTGACCCGGGGCGCGCTCACTATCCTGCTCTCGATCCTGGCCCTGGCGCCGCTCGCGAGCAGCCCGGCCGCCGCCGCTGGCAAGCGCGCCGACTACCTGGCACTGGGCGCGCGCTACGACGTGACGATTCGACGGGATCGCTGGGGCGTCCCCCACGTGTATGGCAAGACCGATGCCGACGCCGCCTTCGGGCTGGCCTATGCTCAGGGCGAAGACGCCTGGCCACTCATGCGCGGCACGCTGCGCTTCAACCGCGGTACCGCCGCGGCCACGGCGGGGCGCAAGGCCGCGCTGACCGATTACCTGGTGCGTGCCCTGGGCTTTCGCGAGCGCGTGCGCGACGGCTATGACCGGGAACTGTCCGCAGCGACGCGCCGCTACGTGGAGGCGTTCGCCGACGGCGTGAACTACTACGTGGCCAAACATGGCAGTCGCGCCGACCGCCGCATGCTGCCGATCACCGGGCAGGACATCGTGCTTGGCTTCGCGGTCCGTCATCTGCTGTTCTTCGGGCTCGAGGGGGAGCTCAAGGCCTTGACGGAAGCGCCTGCGGCGCCGGCCGTTGCGACGCCGCCCCAGGGCAGCTCCGAACCGGTTGCTGACGAGGCCCTCACGGCCCTGCCGCTTGCGACGCCGCGCGGCCTGCTGGTCGAGGGCCCCGGCGCGACCGGGGCGCTGCCAGTCGGCAGCAACGCCATCGCCGTCGGTCCCGACAAGAGCAGCGACGCAGCCACCCGGCTGGCCATCAACTCGCACCAGCCCACCACCGGGCCGCTGGCCTGGTACGAGGCCCACGCCAAGAGCGACGAAGGCCTAGACGTGATGGGCGGACAGTTCCCGGGCAGCCCGCAGATCAGCCTGGGCTTCAACCGGCACCTCGCCTGGGGCGTCACGGTCAACAAGCCGGATCTGGTGGACATCTATCGCCTGACCCTGAATCCCGACAACCCGCTGCAGTACCGCCTCGACGACCAGTGGCGCGATTTCGAGCAGCGTGAGATCCGCTTTCGCGTGAAGCTCTTCGGCCCGGTCCGCAAGACGATCAAGCGCCGCGCGCTCTACAGCGTCCACGGCCCGGTCATCGAGACCGATCACGGCAGCTACGCGGTTCGCGTCGCCGGCCTGAACGAAATCCGCCAGGTCGAGCAGTGGCTGCGCATGAACAAGGCCAGGTCCCTTGAGGAATGGCGCGACGCCATGGCCATGCAGAGCTTCGCCAGCTTCAACTTCGTGTACGCGGACGCACCGGGCAACATCTACTTCGTCCACAACGCGCGCATGCCCGTACGCCTGCCGGGCTGGGACTACTCCGGCGTGCTCCCGGGCGATCGTTCCGATCTCATCTGGACGGAGATCGAGCCCTTCAGCGCGCTGCCGCAGATCGAGAACCCGGCCTCCGGCTTCCTCCACAGCGCCAACCAGACGCCCTTCTACGTCTCCGGCGCCGCGGACAACCCGGACCCCGACGACTTTGCGCGACCCCAGGATTACCCGTCGCGCATCACCAACCGCGCGGTTCGCGGCATCGAGTTGCTGGAAGGGATGGCCGAGGTCAGCGGCGCTGCCTTCAGCGCGCTCAAGCACGACAAGACCTACTCTCCCAACTACCGTGGCTATCGCTGGCTGAGCCAGCTGTTCGAGCTGGACCCGGTGCCGGCAGAGCTGCGTGAGGCGGTGTCGCTACTGAAGCGCTGGAACCGCGAAACCACCGTCGACAACCGCGAGGCTGCCCTCGGCGTGTGTCTGCTGTCAGCCGAGTGGCTGTCCGAGCAGGCGGGGCAACCAGCGCCGCCGGTGGTGCCGGTGCTGCGCGAGTGCGTCGCGACCCTGGAAACGGCGACCGGACGCCTGGACCCGCCCTGGGGCGAGGTCAACCGCCATGTGCGCGGCAGCGTCAATGTGCCCGTAGGCGGCGGCCCGGATACGCTGCGCGCTATCTATGGTCGCGGGCTGAAGGAAGACGGGTACCTCACCAACCTGGGTGGAGACGGGCTCTACTACCTGGTGACCTTCGACGCGGACGGCACTCTGAGCGTGCGCGGCACGCATCACTTCGGCTCGAACCCGAGCGACCCCGACTCTCCCCACTTCAGTGACCAGGCGGAGGCCTTCGCGCGCGAGGAGCTGCGCAGTCCGCTGTACTTCGAGGCGGAACTCGAACAGAACCTCACACGCAGCTATCGGCCCTGAGCGCACCAGGGTGCGAACGCGACGCGGACCCTTAGGGGAGCCTTCGGCGAGCCTTCGGCGAACTAGAAACTGTCCTTGCGCCGGCGCGTTTCCGCAAACACCGCCACCGGGTCCGTGGCCGCAAGGGCCAGGTTCGCCGCCAGCTCCGGGGCCGTCGCCCGCAGGAAGGGGTTGGTCTGCTTTTCCAGGCCCAGCCGTGTCGGCACCGTCGGCCGGCCCTCGCTGCGCAGCGCGTCGATCTCCTGCGCCCGCGTGACCAGGGCGGCGTTGCCCGGATCCACCGACAGCGCAAATGCTGCGTTGGCCGCGGTGTACTCGTGCGCACAGTAGATGACCGTCTCGTCCGGCAGCGCCACGAGCTTGCCGAGGCTGTCCCACATCTGTGCCGGTGAGCCCTCGAACAGCCGGCCACAGCCCAGCGCGAACAGCGTGTCCCCCACAAAGGCGCAGCCGGCATCGGCAAAGTGATAGGCGATGTGGCCGGTGGTATGCCCAGGGGTTTCGATCACCCGCGCCGTCGCGGCGCCCAGAGAAACCTGGTCCCCCTCCACGACGGTGCGGTCGATGCCTTCGATACGATGGGCATCAGCCGCCGCCGCGACGATCTCGCACCCCCATTGGGCCTTGAGCGCGGTGTTACCACCGGCGTGGTCGAAGTGGTGATGGGTGTTCCAGATGGCGGTCAGCGTCCAGCCCCGCGCCTTGAGCGCTGTGTTGATCGCATCGACATCGGGCGTATCGATACAGACTGTGGCCCCGCTGTCGGAATCGTGCAGGAGGAAGCCGTAGTTGTCGCTCAGGCAGGGAAACTGATGGATATCGAACATGGTGATCTCCGGGATGTTTTGCTTGAGCGATCGTGATGTCAGGGCATGGCCTGGGCACGGGCGAGTGCTGGCCGCGTCAGGCAACGTTCCAGCCAGGCGTCCAGCAGCGGGTACGCGGCCAGATCGGCGCGGGCGTTGCGCGCCCAGAGCAGCACGCTCGCAACGTTCAGATCGGCAACCGAGAACGTCTCGCCCAGCAGGTACGGCCGCTCTGCCAGCGCTTCTTCCAGGCGGGCAAAGGCCGGCGCCAGATCGGCAAAGCACTTCGCCGCCTTCTCCGCCGAAGGCTCGAGACCGAACAGCCCGCGCACGAAGCACAGGGCGTTGAGCAGCGTTTTCTCGACTTCGGTCATGACCCAGAAGCTGTAGTGCGTGGCCCGAGCCTCGTCCGCAAGGCTGCCCGCGGCCAGTCCGCCGTCGTAGGCGCGCGCCAGATAGAGGTTGATGGCCATGGACTCGCCAAGCTGCAGATCGCCATCGACCAGCGCCGGGATGCGCGCAAAGGGATTGATCTGTTTGAAGGCCGGCGCCTTGGCCTGTTCGCTGAAGGTAGTTGGCTCGTGCGCGTACTCGATGCCGAGTTCTTCCAGCATCCACAGGCAGCGCACGGCGCGGCTGCCCGACTGGCCATAGAGCGTGACGGTCATAAATCGCGTTCCCCTGATCTGATAGCATTTTACGATGAACCCCGTCCTTGAAGAAATCGTCTCCCTGCTCGACGTCGAGCGCATCGAGCAAAATCTGTACCGGGGCCAGTGCCACAACACGGAGCACGTGTTCGGCGGCCAGGTCCTGGCGCAGGCCATCGCCTCCGCCTATCGCACGGTGCAGCCGGACCACCACATGCACTCCCTGCACGGCTATTTCCTGCGCGCCGGGGACTGGCAGGCGCCGATCCTCTACGAGGTTGATCCGATCCGCGACGGTCGTAGCTTCAGCACCCGCCGCGTGGTTGCCATTCAGCACGGGCGCGCGATCTTCGAGCTGGCGTCGTCCTGGCACAAGGCCGAAGCCGGGCCCGAGCATCGGGAAGCCATGCCCGATGTGCCGCCGCCCGGCGCTCTGCGCACCGATGAAGCCGTGTATGAGGAACTCGCACGCCAGCGGCCGGACATCAAGCGCTTCGCGTTCCGCTTTCAGGCCATCGACAGCCGCCAGGTCGAGCGACTGTTCCTGACCACGGAAGGCCAGCACCCGCCCTTCAAGCACACCTGGATTCGCACCGCCGATCCACTCCCGGACAACCCGGAGGTGCACCTGGCGATGCTGGCGTACATGTCGGATATGGACTTCATGAGCACGAGCACCCTGCCCCACCCGCGCAGCCCGACGCGCGACGACGTGATGGGCACCAGCCTGGATCACGCCATGTGGTTCCACCGACCGTTCCGGGCCGACGAGTGGCTGCTGTTCGCGAAGGCCTCACCGAGCGCGGCGGGCGCTCGGGGGTTCGTGCGTGGGCGGTTCTACAACCGCGCCGGGGACCTGGTCGCGACCGCGGCCCAGGAGTGCCTGATTCGCCCGATCAGCGATGCGGCGCGGGCGGCCGCCGAGCGCTCCGTCGCGGAGCAGCGATGCGGCTAGGACGCGCCGTCGACGCTCTTAGAGCGCGGCGAGCATCGCCTCGGCGGTGCTGACTTCCAGCGCTCCGGGCGCTTCCACGGCCAGCTTGGTGACGGTGCCGTCATCCACGATCATGGCGAAGCGCTGCGAGCGCTTGCCGAGGCCAAAGCCGGTGCCGTCGAGCTCCAGCCCCAGGGCCGCGGTGAACTCGCCGTTGCCATCACCGGCCATGATGAGCTTTTCAGCGTTGGCGTGCTCGCCCCAGGCGCCCATGACGAAGGCATCGTTAACCGACATGCAGATGATGCTGTCAGCGCCCTTGCCCAGCAGCTCGTCTGCGTGAACCACGAAGCCGGGCAGGTGCGCCTGGGAACAGGTCGGAGTAAACGCCCCGGGCACCGCAAACAGGACGACTTTCTTGCCTGCAAACAGGTCCTCCGTGCTCTTGCCCACGGGGGCGCCGTTTTCCATCACATACAGCGTTGCCGCCGGAATCTTGTCGCCTTCTTGAATGCTCATGCTCGTTCCTGATCAGTAAAGGGGGTTTGCCGTTGGGCCACGACCGCCGCGGAACCAGGTCTCTTTTCACCGGTCCCGAAGACAGCCAGGGCGCGGTTTACAGACTGCTTAACTGAAACTGCAGGCCCGGTGGCTAAGATGGCTGCGCAGTTTGGGCAATGGCCCGTGAAACTGTCAACGCAGTGTGCGGTCGACCCAGGGCAGACAAAGCCGCGTCGCAACATCGGCGCCCTTTGATTGCATTCATACCGGCCATCACACAAGATCATTTGAAAGCAACGACATAGCCCATTTTTCCAGAATAAATCGAAAGTAAATGGACGGCTCGATCCTCTCCACCGCTGCTGTGCTGTTGCTGCTGTGCGCTGTTGTGCCCGCCAGCCAAGGCTCTCCGGAAACCGATCCCGCGGCGGTTGAGACTGCGAGCGCGGCCGAACCCGTTGCTCCCCCATCAGACGCAGCGCCCGCGGATACAACGGTGCTAATCGACACCCGCAGCGTGCCGGCAACGTCGCTGGCACTGGCATTGCTGGACGCACCGGCGGAGACTCCGGCCAACGCAGCGGCGCAGACGCCCACCGGCGAGCCATCCAAGCCGACATCCGACGAGGCGTCTCAAGCCACAATCGGTGCGCTGTCACCGGAGCGGGTGAGCCTGGCCGCAGCGCTCCCACCGGGGCGCGAGACCGAGGAAGGCGAGTCGGGCATGCAGGCACCGACAACGGAAACGGCCCGGCAGGCTGTGATCGCCGATACGGATGCGCTGGCGCCGGCGGCGTCGATGCCCGCCGTTGCCAACACTTCAGAAGCGGCTTCCGGTGACCCGATGGGTGCGACCGAGGTCACCGCGGCGATGGAGACGGCAGCCGCCGCCATCGAAGGTGAAGACACGCTCGACGAGGGCGCGCCGGTCGACGCAACAGACTCAGTCACCGTCAATTCCGACGACACCGAGGCAGCACTCGCCGCAGAAGCACTGCTCGATGAGACCATCGAGCCCATTGCCGAGGCGCTGGCAACCGACGCGCTACCGGTGGTCGATCCGGTCGCGGTGCCCGCGACCGATGCGCTCACCGAACTCAGCGAGCCGGTCATTGAGCCGACCGCTGATGCGGTGCTGTCCGCCCGCGCGGAAGCAGATGCCGCAGAAGCGGCCGCGGTGCTCGCGAGCGCCCAGACCGCCAAGACGCCACCGCCGATGCAGGATCCCTTCGCCATGCTCGGCACAACGATCGAGGCAGGTACGATGCAGCGCCTGACCTGGAACGCGACGGAAGCTTTTTCCGGCACCACCGTGCCGACCCCGGTGCTCGTGTCCCATGGCGCTCAGCAGGGGCCAACGCTCTGCCTGACAGCGGCGGTGCACGGCGACGAGCTGAACGGGATCGAGACGGTCCGGAGGATCGTCCACAACATTCCACCGGAGAAGCTCAACGGCACGCTCATCGGGGTGCCGATCGTGAACATGGCCGGATTCCAGCGCCACAGCCGGTACCTTCCGGACCGGCGGGACCTGAACCGGTTCTTCCCCGGGCACCCCCGGGGCAGCTCCGCGTCGCGCATCGCCTACTCGTTTTTTCGCGAGGTGATCGTCCGCTGCGATGGCCTGGTCGATCTTCACACCGGTTCCTTCCACCGCACCAATCTGCCGCAGCTGCGCGCTGATCTGCAGAACGAAGCGGTGGTCAAGCTGACCGAAGGCTTCGGCTCCACCATCATCCTCCACAGCGAGGGCGGCGTTGGGACCCTGCGCCGCGCCGCGGTGGAAGCGGGCATTCCGGCGGTCACCCTCGAAGCCGGCGAGCCCCTACGGCTGCAGGACGACGAGGTCCGCGATAGCGTGCGCGGCATCTACACGCTGCTCGAGACCCTGGGCATGTATGACAAGCGCGGTATCCGCGGCGGGCCCGAGCCCGTGTACTACACCTCCGAGTGGGTACGGGCAGACACCGGCGGCATCCTGTTCAGCAAGATCAAGCTGGGCAAGCGCATCAAGCGCGATGACCTGCTGGGCACGGTCACGGATCCCATCAGCAACGAGCAGGAAGAGATCCGCTCGCCGTTCTCCGGACGGGTGATCGGGATGGCCCTGAACCAGTTCGTCATGCCCGGTTTCGCGACCTACCACATCGGGATCGAAGCCGATGATGCGGAGGAAGCGAAGCAGGATGAAGACCCCGTGATGCTCAGTCACGACGTCGCTTTCGAGCCGGACGGCATCGAGTAAGTCAGTCCCAAAGATTCCGTCAGGAATCTGTCCTTAGACCCCCACCACGACCGCACCGACGTCCATCGGTTCCCGCCACTTTGTGCGTCAATTTACCGTTCTTTTACAGCGTTTCGGACGTTTTCCAGCAAGATCCTGCACACGCATTACAAAGGCAGCAAATGCCCAGCGCGTCACAACGCTAACCTTCCCGGGTGCAGAAATGCTCC
>JBCDIK010000048.1:0-18689 GCA_038749065.1 Pseudomonadota bacterium
CAGATCCCCTTCCAGGAGTGCTGGCGCCATGGGCGGCAGGGTCGCGAGCGCGAGCGCGATGGTCGGCCGACCACCCATGGCCAGTACGTCGCCCAGCGCATGATGGGCCGCGATGCGGCCAAAGCGATAGGGATCGTCGATAAACGCGCTGAACCCATCGACGGTCGCCAGTACTTCCGGACCTGGCGACGCCAGCTGCAGCCGCGCCGCGTCGTCGCCGATCCCCGCGACGAGCGTTTCGTGGTGCTGCGCGGGCAAGGTGGCCAGGGCACGACCCAGTGCATCGGCGGGCAGCTTGCCGCCACAGCCTCCGCAGCGCATCGGGTCGGGCAGCTCAGCACGCAATGCGGCCTTGAGCTGCGGCGGCGGCACCGGCTCCGGCATCGTCGGCAGCTCCTGGAACCGGCGCATGAAGCGGCGATCGATGCGCTGCTTCAGCCGCCAGGGTCCGGCCCCATGCCAGGCAAAGGGACCTCGGACAGCCAGTGCCTGCCCAGGCGTTGTCGACAGGATGGCGAGCGCCTGGCGCTGCGCCCGAAAGCGCTTGAGCGGCAAGTCGGTAAAGCTGCGCCGCAGGTTCTCGTAGAGCACGGGTCCCGCCCGGACCGCGTAGACCCCGGACTTCGGCCGGGGCTGGCCCTCCAGATGTGCCACGTCGCCGGCGGCGAACACGAAGCTGTGGGAGAGCGTTCGCAGGTGCTCATCTACGCGCACGAAGCCCTGTTCATCCAGCAACAGGCCACTGCCCGCAAGCCAGGCTGGAGCGCGAACACCGGTCACGTCGAAGTAGTGCTCGGCCTGCAGCTGCTCGCCGCTGCTCGTGCGGGCTCCGGCGTCGTCGAGATGCTCGACTGCATCCCCTTCCAGCAGCGCGATGCGCGCGCGATTCAGCTGGAGCCGGATCGTGGTGCGAGCGCGCTCGCTGAAGCCGGGCAGTAGGGTGCGGCCGACCAGCGCGATGCCCACGGTCGCCGGCACCGCGCGGCGCATGGCAAAGGCCAGTTCCACCGCGCCAGCGCCAGCCCCAAGCAACAGGATGCGGTCATCCTCGCGCAACGCTTCGAGCGTTGCCCGCCACCGGGGCAGGAACTGCCCAATCGGCTTTACTCGGCTCAAGGCCCGCCGCTCCGCCGGCTCCGGCCGCTCTGAAGGTGGCGCGCTGGTCCCCGGCAACGCTAGTTGCCCGGGGCCGGTGGTCCCGGCATCAGTCGCGCCCGGCAGCGCCCGGGGACTGGCACCGATGTTCAGTGACAGGAGATCGAAGCGCTGGGCCGGTCGCTGTGCGCAGAACAGCGTACGTGACTCGAGATCGACCCCGGTGACCTCCGCGCACAACAGCCGTGCGCCCGCAAAGCGGCACAGCGGGCCCAGGTCGATATGCATGTCGTCGTAGTCGTAGTCCCCGGCAACATGACCCGGGAGCATGCCCGAGTACGGCGTGTGGGGCTCGCGGGCGATCACGGTAACCCGAACACCCGGCAGCGGGTCCATACCCAGGCGCCGCAGCACTTGCACGTGCGCATGGCCGCCTCCGACCAGCACCAGATCCCGGATCGGCGCATAGCCGGGCGCGTTCGGAAAAGCGTCGTTGATGGCTCGCTCAGTCAGGCGCCGCGGTCAGGTCCTAGTCGTCGAAATCCAGATAGTCCAGATCGTCTCGCAACCGGCGGGCTTCGCGGCGCTCTTCTATGGCCCGGCGGATCGACATCTCTCGGCCCGTACACTGACCGGCGATCTGCTCGAGGTCAACGTCCACCGCGGCATCAGGATCATCGTCGTCACCCGCCTCGGCATCTTCGTCGTCGATCGCCAGCGCGGCCGCTTCGGTATCAGGCTCGGCATCCGCCTCGGACGCGGACGTCAGCAGGTCGTCATCATCGATCTGGCTGCCGTCTTCATCATTCGCGGCCGCCGCGAGTTCCAGATCCTCCGCGTCGCCCGCTGACCCGCGACGACCGCTTCCGGCACGCGCGCTGCGGCCCCCTGCCTGCACTACCTGTTTCGCCACTGCCCCACCATCCACTGTGTTGACCGCGTCTGCATGACGGGCACTTGAATGGCCCGCACCGAAAGTTCAGCAAGGACGGCGCACATGCTGGCATGGATTGCGCGCTGTCAATGCCGGTTTTAGGACTGCGGCGATGGCAAGTCAAGACCCCTCCCGTGAAGTTTTTTTGAAGTACCTTAAGGTTGTTACTTCCATCACAGGCCTCGCCCGGACGACTCATCATGACGAACCTGGATCGCTATGACCGCGCTATCCTCCACCAGCTGCAGAGCGACGCCGGGCAGACCAATGCGGAATTGGCCGAGCGAGTCGGGCTGTCGACCAACGCCTGTTGGCGTCGCGTCAAGCGCCTCGAAGAGGACGGCGTTATCGGCCAACGCGTGGCGCTGCTGGACCGCAAAGCTCTGGGGCTCCCGGTCACCGTCTTCGTCTCCGTGCGCGCTCAGGAACACACGGACCGCTGGCTGACCCAGTTCGCGGCTGCTGTCGCTGCGGTACCGGAAGTGATGGAGTTCTATCGCTTGAGCGGCGATGTCGACTATCTGCTGAAGGTTGTGGTGCGCGACATCGAGGACTATGACCGCGTCTACAAGCGCCTGATTGCGCTGTCTCCCTTAAGTGACGTTTCTTCTTCGTTCGCCATGGAGTGCCTGAAATCGACCACCGCGCTGCCGCTGCCCGGCGCCGGGTCCTGAAGGCGCCACGGGCAGGGGCTTGTCAGCGCCCCAGGGCCACGCCATCCTAGCGCCGATCTGACCGGAGCTGTGCCCTTTGGAACTGCTGACCTTTGAAAACCTGCTCACACTCCTCATGCTCGTGCTCCTGCAGGCGGTACTTGGATTCGACAATCTGCTCTATATCTCGCTCGAGTCGAAACGGGCACCGGCACCACAGCAGCAGATGGTGCGCCGACTCGGCATTGGCATCGCAGTGCTGCTGCGCATCGTGCTCTTGTTCCTGCTGGTACGGCTGATCAGCCTGTTTCAGGAGTCCTGGTTCAAGGTGGAACTCGGTGACTGGTTCAGTGCGGACTTCACCCTGCACGCGATCATCGTGCTGGTTGGCGGCGTGTTCATTCTTTACACCGCGACCAAAGAAGTGCTGCACATGATGACGCTGGAGGAGCAGAGCCACGGAGACAGCGGTCAGAAACCAGCGGCACTGGTCATCGCCACCATCGTAGTCATGAACGCGGTCTTTTCCATTGATTCCATTCTGAGCGCCATGGCGCTGACGGATGTGTTCGCGGTCATGGCCACGGCGATCGTCATCGGCGGGATTCTCATGATCTGGCTGGCCGACCGGGTGGCCGGTTTCCTGCAGCGCAATCGCATGTACGAAGTGCTCGGCCTGTTCATTCTGTTCGTGGTGGGCATCATGCTGCTGACCGACGGGGCGCATCTGGCACACATGACGATCTTTGGTGAGCCGATCTACGCCATGACCAAGACCACCTTCTACTTCGTCATCTTCGTACTGGTCTTGACCGATATCGTGCAGACGCGCTACCAGAAGAAGCTGCAGCTGGCGAAACAGCGGCTGAAGTCTGCCCTTCCTGAGGCTGACGAGGCTGGCCAGGCGGGCTGAGCGTCGTCCGCGCTAAGGCAAACGCTCTGGCGCCCCGGGCGCCCTTAAGTCGATGCTGGCACCGGGCTCGGGCAGGTACGCCCGAGTGCCGGCCTCACTGCGCAGGCGCGCCGCGAGCGCTTCCCCCTGGTCTGGATTGCCGTGCACCAGATACACCGTTGGCCGGCTCTCAGCCGCCCGATACCACCGCAGCAGATCATCCTGCCCGCCGTGGGCGGACAGCCCCCCCAGCGTATGCATCTGCGCTGCGACCTTGACTGGGCGACCATGAATACGAACCTCGTCGACGCCATCGATCAGGCGACGACCGAGTGAGTGGCCGGGCTGATACCCGGTAAACAGCACCCGGGTTTCGGGTCGGCCCAGCCGCTGTTTCAGATGGTGGAGCATGCGACCGCCGTTGAGCATGCCGCTACCGGCGATCACGATGGCCCGATCGCGAACCCGATTGATGGCCCGGGACTGATCGGCGCTGCGACTCATGTGTAGATTATCGAGCACCGGCATGGGGTCGATGGTGCGCTTCAGGCGCGTCGCTTCCTCATCATACAGGTGCGGATAGTCCCAGTAGATCCGACAGGTCTTGATCGCCAGCGGGCTGTCGAGATACACCTTCCAGCGTTTCAGGCCCCACTCATCGAAGTGTTTGCCGAGCTGATAGAGGATCTCCTGGCTGCGCCCCACTGCGAAGGCCGGCACCAGCAGCACCCCACCATCCCGATCCGCCTCGCGAATAATCGCGCCCAGTTCATCCACAGTGTCCTGTCGCTCACGATGATTCCGCCCGCCGTAGGTGTGTTCGAGCAGCAGCGCATCAGCATTCCCGAAGGTGACCGGGTCATTGAGAATCGGTGTGTCGTACTGACCCAGGTCGCCGCTGAACACGAGGCTGGCTCGCTGCGAGCCCTCGCTCAGCTTAAGCGTCACGACGCAGGAGCCCATGATATGACCGGCGTCAGCGAAAGTGACCGAGATGCCTGGCGCAACCTCCTGCGCCTGGCCATAGCGCAGCCCCTTGAGCAGTCTGGCAGCCCGGGCGGCGTCCTCCCGCTCGTAGAGCGGCTCGGCCTGGGGGTCCTGGGCATCGCGGCGCGCCGCCCGTCGGGCCCGGCTCGCCGCCAGGTTCGCGGAGTCCTCGAGCAGAATCTCCGCTAAATCGCAGGTCGCGTTGTGGGCCCAGATCGGACCGCGGAATCCACGTCGCACGAGCAGCGGCAAACGGCCGGAATGATCGATGTGCGCATGACTGAGGACCACCGCATCAATACTCGCGGCGTCGAAGGGAAACGGCTCGCGATTGCGGGTCTCGCTGTCGCGACCGCCCTGAATCAGCCCGCAGTCGAGCAGGACCCGGTGGCCATTGCATTCGAGGATGTGACAGGAACCGGTGACTTCACCGGCAGCACCGAAAAACGTGAGGCGCATCAGGCGGCAGGTCGATCCGTGGCGCGTCGGCCGGGATGATTGCGCCGCTCCTCCGCCACCCACAATCGTCCGGGCATGCCCACATCCGCATCGCGCCGAGGCTCATCGCGACGATCCTTGTGATGTCGGTACCGGCACCGACAGGCCGCGGTATTGGTGCACCCTTCGAGCGGCAAAGAGGGCGCTTCCAGCGACAGATAGCGGGTATCGCCGCACTGCTTGGCGGCCTCGCAGGCGCGGCTGCGAGCGCGGATAGATACTGCCTGGTATCGGCCTGCCATAGTCCCCCTCAAGGTCGGCGGCGTTGGCCCCCCGGCCACCACTTCGCGCGACGAAACCGCGCCCCTTTCACGCCCTTTTGAGCGCTACTGCCTTGATATACAGGCAGTTTTACAGAGGCATCGATTCTCGAAAAAGATCATAGCGCCATCTGCCTTGCGCCGGAAGATGAGGCCACCGCAGAATGTCAGCAACTTATAAACATTGCCGGAAGGGAGGGAAAGACGGTTGACCAATTCAACGGATCCGTCAATTTACAGCCATTTTCACGAGGGTTGGGAGGCCCTCACCGGGGCAGGCGGTGACTTTGCCGTCACGACCACCGTGGTCCGCGGCGTCCCCATCCGCACCTATGCAGCCGCGCCCCCTTCCCTGCGCGAGGTGTGGCTGTCCACACTGCAGTTTCCCGAGCGCGACTATCTGGTCTATGAATCCGAGCGCTGGACCTATGCACAGGCCCACCAGGAGGTCGCTGCGCTCGCCGGCTGGCTGACCGAACAGGGCATCGGTCCCGGAGACCGAGTGGCACTGGCCATGCGCAACTACCCGGAATGGTTGCTCGCCTACTGGGCCACCCTCTGTGTCGGTGCAGCCGCGGTCGGCATGAACGCCTGGTGGGTGGGCCCGGAGCTGGTCTACGGGCTGAACGACGCCAAGCCCAAGGCCCTCTTTGCCGACAAGGAACGACTGGAGCGGCTGGCAGCGCACAGGGGGGAGTTTGATCCGATGCCGGTCGTTGCCGTGCGCTGCGATACCGAGGTCTTTCCCGACGCCATCGCCTACGACAGCCTCAAGGCGCAGCCCGGAACCCTGCCGGATCTGCAGATCGATCCGGATAGCGATGCCTGCATCTTTTACACGTCCGGCACCACCGGTCGCCCCAAAGGGGCTCAGCTGACGCATCGCGGCTGCGTCGCCAACCTGATGAACATGGGCTTCAACGCTGCGTTGAACACGTTCGTCGCACAGCGGGCCGGAGAGACGATACCGGACCCCGAGTCGCTTCCGCAGCCCGCAGCATTGGTGACAACACCGCTGTTTCACGTGACCGCCAATAACTGCGTCGCGCACCCGATCACCGCCAATGGCGGCAAGCTGATCTGCACCTATCGCTGGGATGCAGGCGAAGCGCTCAAGATCATCGAGCGCGAGAAGATCACAGCCATGACCGGCGTTCCGGTAATGGCTCGCGAGCTCCTGGCGCACCCGGACTTCCCCAGCACGGACACTTCGACGCTGCAGACACTCGGCGGCGGTGGCGCACAGCTCCAGCCGGACCTGGTTGCGAAGATCGATGAGTCGGTCGCAGCGCGCCCGAACACCGGTTACGGCATGACGGAGACCTGCGGGATCATCACCGCGATCTCCGGTGACTTCTTCGTCGATCGCCCGGAGAGCGCCGGACCGGCCATGCCAGTGTTCGAGGCCATCACCGTCAATGCCGATGGCGAGGCCCTGCCGACGGGCGAGCTGGGCGAACTCTGGGTCCGCGGCGCACCGGTCATCAAGGGGTACCTTAACCGCGAGGATGCAACCGCCGAGTCGATTACCGATGGTTGGCTGCATACCGGCGACATCGGCAGGATCGATGAGCAGGGCTTCATCTACATCGTCGATCGCCTGAAGGACATGGTGCTGCGCGGTGGCGAGAACGTCTATTGCGCTGAGGTCGAAAGTACGATCTTTGAGCACGAAAGCGTTGCGGAGTGCACAGTGTTCGGCGTGCCCGATGACCGCCTGGGCGAGGAAGTGGGCGCTGCGGTGGTCGTCAAGCCCGGCGCGTCGATCACCGCCGATGCGCTGCGTGCGCACTGCGCCGAACACATCGCGAAGCACAAGATCCCTCGCTACATATGGCTGCGCGATGAGGCGCTGCCCCGCAACGCCTCCGGCAAGTTCTTAAAGCGTGAGCTGCGCGAGTCCCTACAGCCGGGCGACGCAGCCTAGCACCGGGCGCTGAGCAGAGGGCGCGCCCAGGAACCAGGGCGCGCCCGCGATACCGGGCGCGCCTGCGGCGATGCGCGGGTCAGAAGACCAGCCGCAACACACTCTCTGCGACACAGGCGGGCTTGTCCGAGCCCTTAATCTCGCAGGTCAGCTCATTGACGACCTCGAGCATATCCCCCTTGGCCTCCACCGACTTGATGCAGCCGCGGGTCCGGATGTGCGCGCCGACAGGCACCGGCGACGGGAAACGGACCCGGTTCCAGCCGTAGTTAATGCCCAGCTTCACCCCCTCCAGCGGCGGGATGCCCACATCGGAACCACCGGGCAGGAAGCTGAGAATGGACATGGTGAGCTGGCCGTGCGCGATGGGCGCTCCGAAGGGGCCCGCCTTGGCGCGCTCGGGATCCACGTGGATCCACTGGTGATCCATGGTCGCATCCGCGAAGGTGTTGATCCGGTCCTGCGTCATCTCGAACCAATCTGTGGCGTTGCCTGGATTGTCGATTTTATCCTTGAGGGTCGCCTGGGCGGCCTCGAGTGCAGCGTTTGCCATGTGATATCTCCTCTCTGATGGCTGGAAACGTGGCGATTTGAAAGTCGGAAAAAAAATGTCGCGGGATCGTTGGCCCGTGGTTCAACCTGATTTGCAGCGGCAGCCGGCGCGCATCACGACCAGGCGTCGATGCGCAGTTGCCCGCTCAGCTCGAGCTCCTTGAGCCAGGTCTGAGCGGCCTGAGCGGCGCGCCCGGCTTCGGCCTCCCGATACAGACTCATGAGCGCCTGACGAACCCCCTCAAGCATGTGCTGAGCGTCCCCGCAGACGTAGATGATCGCACCGGCCTCGATCGCCGGCCACAGGGTGGCGCGCTCGGCAAGCAGCCGGTCCTGGACATAGCGACAGTCGCTGTCTTCCAGCCGCGAGTACGCGGGGAGCAACTCGATCACGTCCGCAGCCGCCGCCGCCCGAAACTCATCGCCATAGAGGAGATCCTGGTCCGGGTGCCGGCACCCGAAGATCAGCCAGGCCGGTGCCAATCGCTCGCCGCGCTCTGCGCGGGCCGAGCGCTCCTGCACGAAGCCGCGGAAGGGCGCGACGCCGGTTCCGGCGCCGATCATGATGGATGGTACATCCGAAGCCGGCGGCAGGAAGTTGGAGTCAACGGCGCGCACACGCGCATGGAGCGTTTCACCCACAGCGGTGCGCTCAATGAGGGTCGATGCGGCCCCTTCAAACACACCGGAGCCGGACAGGGCCGGCTCCCGCAGCACGCTGACGGTAATGTCCACCGCGCCCGGCACCGTCGAAGGCGCCGAGGAAATCGAGTAGTAGCGCGGATGCAGTTCCGGCAGCAGGTCGAGAAACTCCGCGAGCGGGAGCTCGCAGCTCGGCAACCGCTCGAGCACGTCCAGCAGGCTCAGGTGCTTTAGGCGTACCTGCGCCTCGAACGCTTCGTCATCCTCCAACCAGCCGTCGAGGAGCGCTTCATCCGGCGGGCAGCTCACGACCGCCCGTAGCATTTTGAGCTGGCGCCGGGTCGCCGGCTCTGCCAGTGCCAGCCAATAGCGCAGCAGATCGCCTATCGCGACCGGCTCACCGAGTGGCAGAGCCGAGCTGTCGCCGTAGTTTGCCGCCAGCACCACCTGCTGGACGGCGGTGAGGCCGTAGCGCGCCAGCGCTCGATCCACCAGCGCCGGCGGGTTTTCCGGCATGACCAGCAGGTGATCCCCTGTCTTGTAGCTCGCGCCCTCAGGTAACTGGAGCCGCAGGTGCCGTTTGCTGCCGTAGCGCTCGGGATCGGTCACGAGTTCGCGCTGCTCGAGCACGGTCATGGGTACCAGATCGTGGCTGGCCGCCTGTCGACCACGCAGCTCCGTCCCGGCGACGACCGACACGCTCAGCCGCGGGCCAAGATCGGTCGCACTGAGCGCCGTCAGCCCGAGTTCTGCCGCGAGACCGCTCCAGAGCCCGGCAAAGTAGTGATCGATCTGCCCGAAAAAATCGCCTGCGGCATCCGCTTCGCCGCGCGGTAGCAGGCGCTGCGCGCCGGCGTCCGCCAGGGCCTCGTCGATCACGCGCGGGATGCGCTGGTAGGTGCTGGCCCAGTCCCGGTTGCCAAGGCCAATGACGGCAAAGCGAACGCCGCTGAGATCACCCGGCCCCTGCTCTATCCACTCGACAAAGGCGCGCGCGTTGTCCGGGGCCTTGCCGTTGTAGGACGCGCTGGCGATCAGCACGATGCCCTCCGTGGGCAAGTCGTCGACCTGCTCGTCCAGGGAACGGATACGACCACTGAACCCCTGCGCTTCGCCCTCTTCCAGCAGTCGACGGGCGACTTGCTCAGCAGTCCCCATGTTCGAGCCATAGAGCACCAGCAGCGGCGTCTCGTGCCCCTGGTCAAGCCGCGGCTCATCCTGGAGCCCCGCAGCGCTCGCAACCGCAGCCTGCTCCGTGCTCAGCTGCTGGCGATCTTCATCGGAGCGAGCACGCACGCGAATGCGAAATCCTTCGGCCTTGAAGGTCAGGCTCTCGCGAATGTCGAGCTGATAGTTCAGGTGATCGATCAGCCGAAACCGCTGCAGGATCATGCCGAGCGCGAGCACGGATTCCTGTAGCGCGAACTGGCGACCGATGCAGGCGCGCTGGCCATTGCCAAAGGGTTTGAAGGCATTCGGCGCGCGTTCAGCCTCGGCCTCAGGCGCAAAGTGCATCGGATCGAACAGCTCCGGGTTATCGCCCCAGATTGCAGGATCCCGATGCAGTGCACCCACGAGGACCATGATCGGCTGCCGGGCCCGCAGCGCATAGCGACCATCGAGGACCGTGTCTTCCAGCGGCATGACCGTAAACGCCGGGGCGGGTGGATACAGCCGCAGCGCTTCGTTGAGCACCTGCCGCAGGTAGCGCAGCTGCCCCACCTGTGCGAGCGTGGGCGGTACCGTCGGATCCGGGCCGAGCACGGCGTCCACCTCGGCGCAGGCCCGCGCCATCACCGCGGGATGCTTGAGCATGTAATAGGTTGCAAAGGACAGCAGCCCGCTGGTGGTCTCGTGCCCGGCGATCAGGAACGTGATGATCTGATAGCGGATGTTCTCGTCCGACAGGCGTTCACCGGTTTCTGGATCTTCGCCGCTCAGCATCAGGCTGAGCAGGTCCCGATCGCTGCTGCTGGTGCCCACCTTGCGCCGCTCCGCGATCACCTGATCCACCACGGACTTCAGGTTATCGACGTGGGCCTCGTAGCGGCGCTGGCGGCCGCGATTGAGCCGCGTCATGAGCGGCAGATCGATGGCCCGCGCCAGCGCTTCTTCCAGCGCGACCAGCATGCTCGTCACGAAGGGGTGCGGCTCGCTTCGCGTAAAGGAGCCAAAGCGGAAATCGAAACCGCACAGCCCGATCGTCTCCAGCGTCAGGCGCACCATGTCATCCGGGATATCGATCTCATCGTTCGGGCCCAGCGCCGCCCAACGCCCGATCAGCTGCTCCGCGACCTCGAGCATCATCGGGAAGTAGTTCGCCATTGCGCCCATGCTGAAGGCGGGCATCAGCAGGTTGTGCGCTTTCTGCCAGTTCGGCTCCGTCGTATGCGCGGTGAACAGCCCGTCGTAGGCAATGTCGCGAATGTTGTAGAGCGCGCCACTGACCTTCTTATCGAAGCGCGTCTCGTCGCACACCTCGTCCACCAGACGCTGGCTCGAGACGACTACGAGCTGCCCGCCGGCAAAGTCGAGCGCAAAGATCTCCCCCATTTCCCGGGCGATTTCGAGGATCGATTGCACGGGCGCGTCCCGGTCGATGAGACGCAGATGTCCGAGAACGGGGATGTCGCCATTGGGCCTGGGGATGGGTAAAAGATTCATCGGCGGCGAATTCTCGAATTGATAGGAGAATTATTATTCTTATTATTCAATATCTTATAGAATACTTCTAATCCATAGAAGATCATTCGGCTCTCCATAGTTTCTCCGAAGCTCCCGCAGACTCAAGCCTCAGTCTTAAGGCATGCACTGTTCCCATCGACCATCATCCATCTTCCGCTTCAGCCGACGCGGTCCAGGCGGCAGGATCCTGCTCATGCTGGCAGGTGCGCTGTGGCTGATGCTCACCAGTTCTGTGGCCTCGGCTGCCCCGCCACCGACCAGTGGCTTGCAGACCGCCGCACTGCCCGCGGCCAACGCGGCCGAGCGGCAACCATTCAATGCGCGCTGGCAGGTCAACAAGAGCTACGCGCTGGGTGTGAATCGCTACCAACTCGATCACGATACCAAGCTCACCGGCTGGCGGCTCAATGACCGCTGGTACTTTGGCCGCCAGAAGGGCCTGGACTCCGGGCTGACGCTCGTCTGGCAGAAGCAGGCCAACCAGGTCAGCGTCTCGAAGGATGGGCTGCGTCTGACCCGGCGCTTCTAGCCAGCCGCGGACAAGAGTAGGCTTGGGGTTCCGCAACGCACAGCGAGCCCGGCTATGGCAGACCCGCGTTCCCCCGACGGTTTCCTCGACTCTTCCCCCAGTGGAGACGAGTCTTCCGAAAGCGGGCCGCGTTCCGCCAAGGCTGGGCAAAGCCCGGTCGACGGAGCTCGACGTGCGTTCGTGCAGCGCAGTGCTGCTGTCGGCCTCGGTGCGCCGCTGCTGCCGCTGCACAGCTATGCCGAGACCGCAGCGGCCGGCACGCGCGACGCGCCGCCACGGGTGCGCAGTTACCGCAAGCTGGGAAACACCGGGCTCGAGATCGCCGACATCAGCTTCGGTTCCAGCCGCCTGAGGATTGGCGAAGAGTCGCTCGTGCACCATGCGCTAGACGCGGGCGTGAACTATTTCGATACCGCCGAGAGCTACACCGATGGCGATTCGGAAGTCGTCCTCGGCAACGCGCTCAAGGGCAAACGGGATCAGGTCATCCTGGCCTCGAAGCAGTTCGCCGGGCGCCGGACCAGCGAAGCGCAGATGATGAAGGACCTGGAAGGCTCGCTGCGCCGGCTGCAGACGGATCATATCGAGATCTACTTCAATCATGCGGTCAACGATGTCGAGCGCATGCAGAACGATGCCTGGTACAGCTTCACCGAGAAAGCCAAGGCACAGGGCAAGATCGCCTTTACCGGCATCTCCGGGCATGCCGGCCGTCTGATCGAGAATCTGGACTACGTGGTCGACAACAAGCTCGTCGACGTAATTCTAGTCGGCTACAACTTCGGCCAGGATCCGAAGTTCTACGAGTCCATCACCCGCTCCTTCGATTTCGTGGCCACACAGCCGGACCTGCCGCGGGTGCTCGACAAGGCGCACGGCGCAGGCATCGGCGTGATCGCGATGAAAACCCTGATGGGCGCGCGACTGAATGATCTGCGGGAACTGGAAGCCGCCGGCAACAGCTTCGCCCAGGCGGCCTTCCGCTGGACGCTGAGCAACCCGTCTGTGGATGCTCTGATCGTCTCCATGACCGGCACTGCGCAGATCGACGAGTATCTCGGCGCGAGTGGTGCGGATGCCCTGGCAGCCGGGGACCTGCCGCTGCTGCGTGAGTACGCCGTCCGCAACGGCGCGAGCTACTGCAAGCATGCCTGCGACAGCTGCAGCGGGGCATGCCCCTATGGCGTCGACATTGCTGAAGTGCTGCGCACGCGCATGTATGCGGTCGACTATCAGGACCTGGATTTTGCGCGCCGCGAGTACGCTACGATCGATGCCAACGCGTCCCCGTGCTTGAGCTGCAGCGGCGAGCCCTGCCAAAGCGCCTGCCCGCACGGCCTCGCCGTGGACGTGCTGTGCGCACCGACACACCGCCTACTCGCCTGACGCGCGCCATTGCCCAAAGCGCTCTACTACGATTGCTTCAGCGGCATCAGCGGCGACATGCACCTGGGCGCCCTGCTCGACCTGGGCGTCCCTGAGCCCTACCTGCAGGCTGAACTGGCGCGGATGGACCTGCCCGGCGAGTTCGCACTGACCGCCCAGGCCGATCAGCGGAAAGGGCTTGCGGGAACGCGCGCGACGGTCACCGTCTCAGATGCCGCAAAACCCCATCGTAATCTCGACGCGGTGCTGAGCATCATCGCCAGCGCCGGCTACGAGGCCGGCGTCGAAACGCGCGCGACTGCGATGTTCGAGGCGCTGGCCACCGCGGAGGCAGCCGTGCACGGCGTCGACGTCAGCGCGGTGCACTTTCACGAGGTCGGCGCGACCGATGCGATCGTCGATATCGTCGGTGCGGCGCTCGGGCTGCACCACCTGGAAGCGCCAACGGTGTTCTGCAGCCCGGTAGAAGTCGGCAGCGGGACCGTGCGCTGCGAGCATGGGCTGCTGCCGGTGCCGGCACCGGCCACGGCACGCCTGCTCGAAGGCCTGCCCTGCCACTACGGGCGCGTCAGCGGTGAAGCCACGACGCCAACCGGCGCTGCGATCCTCAAGACCGTCGTAACGGCAGCTGCCCCGCCAGCATCGTTTACGGCGCAGCGTTGGGGGCACGGGATCGGGCAGAAGGATTTCGAAGTGGCCAATGTGCTGCGGATTGCCCGCGGAGAAACCGGCGCAACGGACGCCCCTGAGCCCTGGACCCTGGAAGAAAACCTGGCGCTCGAAAGCGACCTCGACGATCTGTCGCCGGAAGCCTGCGAGCCCCTGCTGGCTGCGCTGTGGGAGGCTGGCGTGCTCGACGTGCAGATCACCCCGACGGCTATGAAGAAGCAGCGGCCGGGATTCCGCATCAGCGCTTTGCTCCGCGAAAGCGAACGCACGGCTGTGTTGCGCGCCCTGTTCGAGCACTCGACCAGTATCGGCGCGCGTACCTACCGGGTAACGAAATGGATGCTGCCGCGCCGCACGCTGACCGTCGACACGCCCGCGGGCTCAGCCCGGGCCAAAATCGTGACGCTCCCGGACGGCGGTGAGCGCTTCAAGGTCGAGCACGATGACGTACTGCGGTTGAGCGGGAACGGGCGCAGCTACCTGCAAACCCGAGCGGTGCTGGAAGAAGCCGTACGCGCCCGGTTGGCGACCGCCGGCGAGGGCGCAGACCACGTAGGCGATGCAGAGGAACGAGGCGAGTGAGGGACGTGCTGGAGGCCCTGGCCCGGGGCGAGCTGACGGTGGACGACGCTGCCGCGGCGCTGGCGGCGGCGCCAACCGCGGCCGCGGCAGCAGCACCGGCGAGTCTGGATCTTGGGCACACGACGCTCGATCTCGATCGGGCGAGTCGCACCGGCGATCCGGAGGTCGTCTTCGCGCAGGGGAAGAGCGTGACCCAACTTGAGGACATCGCGCGCGCATTCGCGGCTTCCGGCGAGCCTCTGCTGGTCACGCGGCTGGCCGCGGACAAGGCGACCGCCATGCGGGCCCTGCTGCCGGATGCGGTGTATGCAGAGGAAGCCCAGCTGCTCCACTGGCGGGCCCTCACGCCGGACAGTGTGGACCGGATTGCCATCGTCGCTGCCGGAACCTCGGATCATGCCGTGGCCGAGGAAGCGCGCCTGACCTGCGAGTTCTACGGACAGCAGACGCTGCCGATCAACGACGTCGGCGTCGCCGGCATTCATCGGCTGTTCGCGCGGCTGGAAGAGATTCGCTCAGCGCGTGTGGTCATCGTCGTCGCCGGCATGGAAGGCGCGCTGCCAAGTGTGGTTGGGGGACTCGTGAGCGTCCCTGTCATCGCGGTGCCGACCAGCGTCGGCTACGGCGCGGCCTTCGGTGGCCTGGCAGCGCTACTGGGGATGCTGAACACCTGCGCGTCCGGCGTCAGCGTCGTGAACATCGACAACGGCTTCGGCGCAGGCTATCTGGCGACCCTCATCAATCGGCGTTAGCATCGAGTGATGTCCAGCGCTTCCCTAAGCCCCGAGCTCGCCGAGCGCTACGCGCAGCTCCGCGCGACGATCAGTGCCAGCGAGCGGGCCATCGTGGCCTTCTCCGGCGGCGTCGACAGCTCCTTAGTCGCCTGGGTGAGCGGTGACGTGCTGGGCACGAACGCGGTCGCTGTCACCTCCGCTTCCCCCAGCTTAAAACGCTCGGATCTGGCGCTCGCCGAGGACCTGGCGGCGCGCTGGGGACTGACGCACCGGATCATCCATACGGACGAGCTGAGCAAAGCCGACTACCGCGCTAACCCGGTCAATCGCTGTTTTCACTGCAAGTCGTCGCTCTACGAAGCGTTGACCACCATGGCGGAGCGCGAGTCGATCCCCACCATCTTCAGTGGCACCAACCTGGATGATCTGGGCGATCACCGTCCTGGGCTGCAGGCGGCGGCGAACTACGCGATACGCGCCCCGCTGTCCGAGTGCGGCTTCAGCAAGGCGGACATTCGCGCCCTGGCGACGTATCTGGGGCTCGAGAATGCGCAGAAGCCGCAGTCCGCCTGTCTCTCCAGCCGCTTCCCCTACGGGACCGCCATCGATGAGCAGAAACTGGCGCAGGTCGAGGCGGCGGAAGACTGGCTCGCCGCGCAGGGGTTTTCCCAGTATCGCGTCCGCCACCACGGCGATTTGGCCCGGGTCGAGCTGCCGCCGGCGGACTTTCCCCGCGCCCTGGAGCTGGCGCAGGCGATGCAGGACGCCCTGGTTGCGCTCGGCTACCGCTACGTCGCGCTCGACCTGAAGGGCTTTCGCAGCGGCTCTCTGAACGAGGGGCTCACGCCCGTTGAAACCTTTATCCCCGCCGTTCATCTGGATGACTGACATCGATGACTGAACTTGGCGAGACAGACCGCAGGAGCGAACGTTGATCGAAAAGATTCCTTTCGGCCGAACGGGCCACCACAGCAGCCGCGTGCTCTTCGGCGCGGCGGCCCTCGGCGCCATGAGCCAGAGCCGCGCCGACAGCACGCTCGAATTGCTCGCCGAGTTCGGAATCAATCACATCGATACGGCTGCCAAGTACGGCGATTCTGAGCTCCGGCTGAAAGATTTCCTGACCGATCATCGCCAATCCGTGTTTCTGGCCACCAAGACCGACCAGCGCGATGGCGCTGCGGCGCGCGCGCAGCTGGAAGCGTCCCTGGAACGCATGGGGGTCGACCAGGTTGATCTGATCCAGCTGCACAACCTGGCACGACCGGAGGATCTGGCAACCGCCTTTGGCCCGGAGGGCGCTGTGGAAGCGTTGCAGCGCGCGCAGACCGAGGGCCTGGTCCGGTTCGTCGGTGTGACCGGTCACGGAACCTATATCGCCGAGCGGCATCTCGAGAGCCTCTCACGTTTTGAGTTTGCGAGCGTCTTGCTCCCCTACAGCTATTCCATGATGAAGAACCCGCAATACGCCGCAGACTTCGAAGCCCTGTACACGCAGTGCCAGACCCGGGGCATCGCCGTACAGACCATCAAGGCCATCGCCCAGCGACGCTGGCGAGAGGGGGACGATGAGCGGCGTCTGAGCTGGTATAAGCCACTGCGCGATCCTGAGGCCATCGCCCGTGCGGTGAACTTTGTGCTGGCACGGCCCGGGCTGTTCCTAAACACCACGAGCGATGCGACTCTGCTGCGCCCGGTTCTCGAAGCGGCGAGCAACGCAGGCGCTGCAGATGAAGCCGCGCTCGCGGCCGATCACGACGCGCTCGGCATCGAGCCGCTGTTCGTGCGCGACGTCGCCGACGATGTGCTGCTCGATTCCGCGTAAGCCAAGGCGCCGAACACTCACAGACAACTGACGAGGGAGAGAACGGATGGGGTCACTGGATGGAAAGGTTGCGCTGGTCACAGGCGCTGGCGGGGGCCTCGGCCGCTGTCACGCGCTGCTCCTGGCGCAGGAGGGGGCAAGCGTGGTCGTTAACGACCTGGGCGGTGCTCGCGATGGCAGCGGCAGCGGGAACACCATGGCGGACCAGGTCGTGGCTGAAATTGAAGCCGCCGGTGGCAAAGCCGTCGCCGACTACGGCAGCGTGACGGATCCTGCCGCCGCGCGGGCGATGGTTCAGTGTGCGGTCGAGCACTTCGGCAAGGTCGACATCGTCATCAACAATGCCGGCATCCTGCGCGACAAGTCCTTTAAGAACATGACCGATGAGCAGTGGGATCTGGTCTGTGACGTGCACCTGCGCGGCACCTACCTGGTCACCAAGGCGGCCTGGGACCAGATGATCGCCCAGGGTACCGGCGGGCGGTTCGTGATGACCAGCTCCACCTCTGGCCTTATCGGAAACTTCGGCCAGGCCAACTACGGCGCGGCGAAAGCGGGTATCGCGGGCATGACGCGGGTACTGGCGCTGGAAGGTCGGAAATACAACATCACCGTCAACACGCTGGCACCGGCCGCCTTCTCGCGCATGACCGAGGACATCATGCCCGAGGGCACGGAAGAAGCACTTGCGCCAGAAAAGGTCTCGCCGGTGGTGGTCTGGCTGTGTAGCGACGACGCGGAGAAGGTCACCGGGCGGCAGTTTGCCGTGGGCGGCAACCGCGTTTCCCTGCTGTCCTGGCAGGTCGATACCATCGCCAACAAGAAAGCCTCAGAAGCGCCCTTCACCGTGGCCGAGATCGGCGCTGCCATGGCGGACACGATGGACAGCTGGCCTAAGCTCTTAAAGCCCATGGACGTCTAACCGTGGTCGACCGTACAGCCGCGATCGTCGGCATCCATGAGTACCCCTCCCGCGACGTCGAGGGCAAGGTCAACGCGCTGCAGATCAAGGCAGCGAGCGCCGCGGCGGCGCTGGCGGATGCCGGGCTCGACTGGCGCGACGTGGATGCCATCTACGATGCTCAGGATGGCGGCGGCATGACCGGGCTCACGATCTGCGAGTACTTCGGCATCCGGCCGCGGATCATCAATACCACGGCAGTCGGCGGCTCTTCCTACGAGTTCCAGGCAGCGGCGGCGCTGCGCGACATTGCCGCCGGCAAAGCGTCTGTGGCGCTGCTCAGCTATGGCTCAACAGCGCACAGCAACGCGGCCGCGATCGGCGCCGGCGGGCGCGGTGGCGGACGGCACCCGACGGACAACATGGAAGGTTTCACGGGTATGACCCTGGTGGCTAACTACGCGATGGTCGCCGCGCGCCACATGCATCAGTTCGGCACCACCAGCGCGCAGCTCGCCGAGATTGCGACCGCAACGCGCTACCACGCCATGCGCAACCCACAGGCCGTGCAGGCCATGCAGGATCTCGAATTCCTCGACATTCGGGAGACGACGATCGAGGACGTGCTGGGCTCTCGAATGATCGCGGACCCGCTGCACCTGCTCGAGTGCTGCATGATTTCCGATGGCGGCGGTGCCGTCGTGATCGCGAGCGCCGAGGTGGCGCGTAACTGCCGCAAGACTCCGGTGTGGATCCTCGGAACCGGCGAAGCCGCCGGCTACGTCACCGCAGAGGGCGACATTACCGTGAGCGCCGGTGCACAGTCCGCCCCTGAGGCCTTCGCTCAGGCTGGCGTCACCCCACAGGAGATGGACGTCGCCATGATCTACGACTCGTTCAGCATCACCGTGCTGGCGCTGCTCGAAGACCTGGGATTC
>JBCDIK010000049.1:0-18610 GCA_038749065.1 Pseudomonadota bacterium
GGCGATACTGTACCCAAGCGTCGGCGAAAAGATACCGCTCGTCACGACCCCTTCGCCGCTGTCCGTATGCACGGGATAGCCATGGCGCAGAACCCCCCGGCCTTCGAAGACCAGACCGGTCAAACGCTGCGCGGGGCCGGCGGCTTTCTGCGCGGCGATCGCCTCGCGGCCGATGAACGCACGCGCTTCATCTTTCAGGGCGACGGTCCAGGCCAGGTTCGACTCGAGCGGCGACGTCTCCTCCGTCATATCCTGCCCGTAGAGATTGAGACCGGCTTCCAGGCGCAATGTGTCCCGGGCGCCAAGACCGATGGGCGGCACGCCGGCGGCGCTGAGGTCCTGCCACAGGGCCTGCGCCTGCGCACCCGGCAGGATCAGCTCTGCGCCGTCCTCTCCGGTGTAGCCGGTGCGGGCGATCATGCACTCCCCCAGTTCGGCAAACTCGAAGGGCGCAAGGCCCCCAGCTGGGTTGCCCTCAAGCACCGTCGCCAGCGTGGCCAGGGCCTGCGGACCCTGCACGGCGATGAGCGCCAGCTCCGGCCGCTCGTGAATCGCGAGCTCGCCGGCAAACTGCGCTTGCGCGCCCAGCAGCCAGGGCACCACCCGGTCGCGGGTGCCGGCGTTGGTTACCAGGCGGTAGCCCTGATCGCGGCGGTAGGCGATCAGGTCATCGATGATGCCGCCCGCCTCGTTCAGCAGCGCGCCGTACTGGGCCTTGCCGACGCTGCCCATGCGATCGACGTCATTCGCCAGCACCCAGCGCAGGAACTCGCGGGCGCCGCTACCGCCGATGTCGATCACCGTCATGTGCGAGACGTCGAACATGCCCTGGGCACGGCGCACCGCGTGATGCTCCTCGAGCTGCGAGCCGTAGTGCACGGGCATCTGCCAGCCCGCAAAGGGCACCAGGCGAGCGCCGGCGGCAGCGTGCAGGTCGAACATCGGGGTCTGTTTCAGCGGCTGCGTCATCTCAGCGGCTCTATCTCTATTGGCTGCTCTGTCTAATCGGGCGGCTCAGTCCGGGCCAAGCCGCTCGCGGTGAGCGGGCGGCTATTGTAGCTAGATGCCCGTGGCCTCGCCGATCAGCGCGCGCCGCAGCAGCGTGCTGCCGTTGACCGCGCGCACGCCGGTGTTTCGCAGCAGGGCGGCGAAGGGGCCATCGGTGCCATAAAAGCGCTGCAGGCCGCGCAGCGATTGCTGCACGAGCAGGCTGCGGGCACGACGCTGGCGGCGCCAGCGGCGCCAGCCGCGACGCTCGGCGCCCGCGTCCAGGGCCAGCGCGGCCGCCAGTACCGGGCGCAGCGCCGTCACGTCCTCGAGGCCCAGGTTCACACCCAACCCGGCCAGCGGGTGGACCACATGCGCTGCGTCACCGACAAAGGCCAGGCGCGGCGCCGGCTGAAAGTCATCGGCCATGAGCTGCACGATCGGAAACGCGCCGCGGGGGCCACAGGCCTCGATGGTACCGAGCACGCCCTCACTGGCCACCTCCAGCGAAGCGCAGAAGGCCGCGTCATCCAGCTCGAGCCGGGCCGCGGCCGCGGCCGGCGGCTGCGACCAGACCACCGAGACCACCTGCGGGTCGCGGGTCGGCAGCAGGGCCAGCGGTCCCTCGGTCAGAAAGCGTTGCCGGGCGCAGTCCGCATGCGGCTGCGCCGTGCGCACGACCGTGGCCAGCGCACTGTGCCCGGTGGGGGCGGTCCGCGCCGGCGCATTCAGCAGGGCGCGCACCGCCGAGCGCGCCCCGTCCGCCGCCAGCACCCAATCGACCGCGATCGCGGGCCCGGCGGGATGCTCGATGCGCCAGCCGTGGCCCTGCGGCACCAGCCCGGTGACCGGCGCCTCCAGCAGCTGCAGCGCGCCAGGCGCAGCGACCGCGTGCGCCGCGTTGACTGCACCCAGCTGCTGCCACAGGTGCGCAGTCAGATCCGGCAGCTCCGCCATCAGCGCCAGGACCGGCGCGCCGACCTCGGCCGCCGTCAGGTCCAGCGCTGCCGTGCCGAGCTGTTCCCAGACCTGCATGCGGTCGAAGCGACCGTGGCGAAAGATCTGGGACAGGCCCAGATCCCCCAGCAGATCGCAGGACGCCGGCGACAGCGCCACGTGCCGATTGGGCCAGTCCCCAAGCGCCTGCGCATCGGGGGCGGGGTGGGTCACCGGCGCGGGCGGTGCCGGCTCGAACAACACCACCTGCGCGCCCATCCGGGTGGCCTGCAGCGCTGCGGCGGCGCCCACAACGCCAGAGCCGACCACGGCCACGCGCAGGGCAGCCATCAGGCGGCCCGGGAGCGCAGGCTGCGTTGAGTGCGCGCCCCGCGCATCAGCCGGTGGATGGCGGCGACGCTTTTTGGCGCCGCGGCGGTCAGGTTCTCCGGGCCGCGCGCGGTCACGTGCACGTCGTCCTCGACGCGGACACCGATGCCCCGGTAGCGCGCGGGCACCGCGGCCATGGACGCATCATCGGGGATGTAGATGCCCGGCTCCACGGTCAGCACCATGCCCGGCTCCAGCGCCCGCCAGGTATCGTCGAGCCGATAGTCGCCCACATCGTGCACGTCGAGTCCGAGCCAGTGACTCGCCTTATGCGGGCAGAAAGGCCGGTAGCGTTCCTCCTCGATCAGATCGGGCACGCTGCCGGTGAGCAGCTTCAGGTCCACGAGCCCCTGCACCATGACTGCGAGCGCCGCCTCGTGAGGCGCGTTGAAGGTCTGATCGGTCTCGCAGGCCGCGATACCGGCGGCGTTCGCGGCCAGTACGATCTCGTAGATGGCCTGCTGGGCCTTGCTGAACTGCCCGCCAACGGGAAAGGTGCGGGTCACGTCGGAGGCGTAGTACTGGAACTCGCAACCGGCGTCGATCAGCACCAGATCGCGCGCCTTGAGCTTCGCGTCATTGCGCACGTAGTGCATCACGCAGGCGTTGGCGCCGCCGCCGACGATGCTCGAATAGGCCGGACTGCGCGCATCATTCTTCATGAACTCGTACTGCAGCTCCGCTTCGAGCTGCGTTTCCGTCATGCCCGGCCGGCAGCGGCGCATAGCGCGCGTATGGGCCGCGGTGGTGATGCGCGCGGCCTCGCGCATGAGCTTCATCTCAGCCGCGGACTTGAAGAGCCGCAGCTCGTGCAGCAGGTGCTTGAGCGCGACGATCTCGCCGGGAGGAATGGCGCCACCGGCCTCGCGGTCGCGGATGCCCTTGATCCAGCCGAGCATGGTCCGGTCGAAGTTGGGTCGCTCGCCGACCGTCGCGTAGATGCGATCACGCCCTTCGAGCATGCCCGGCAGGATGTCGCCGATGTCTGTGTTCGGGAACGCGTCATCCACGCCGAGCAGGGTCTGGGCCCGCTCCGGTCCCATGCGCTCGCCGTTCCAGCGCTCATGAACAGGATCGCGCTCGGCACAGAACAGCACCACCTCGCCGTGCGCCCGGCCGGGCTGCAGCACCAGCAGCGCATCGGGTTCCGTAAAGCCGGTCAGATAGTAGAAATCGCTGTCCTGACGAAAGGGATACTCCACATCGCGATTGCGGGTCTTCAGCCGCGACCCGGGCAGTACAGCGATGCTGCCAGGCTCCATCATCGCCATGAGCCGCGCGCGCCGCCGGGCAAATTCGCTGGGACGCAGCTTAGGCATCGGTGACATCGTCCGCAGGTGGCGCCAGCAGCAACAGCACCGCCACCCGCACGTACTCGACGAGCTCCGTCAGCGCCGCTTCCCGCTCGTCTTCGTCCAGGTCCTCGGACTCGTGCTCGAGCTGGGCAATGGCCAGCATGTCGGAGACGACCTCCTGGGCATCGGGCCCAAGCTGCTGCAGCGCATCCCACTGATCCTGCGACTGCGCATCGTCGCTCGCCGCCTCAGGCTCGCCGCGCGGCAAGCCCGCGACAAGCCCGGCCACGAACGCCGCACACCACTGCGACAACGCCTCCGGGAGCGCATCGAGGTCGAGGGTGCCGTCGGCGCCGACATCATCGACATCGGCGAGGAGCAGATCGAAGGTCAGATCAGGCGCCGTGAGCTCGGCGACGGTCTGGTTCAAGAACCCGGCAACGGCGTCCTGATCGGTGAGCGCATCTTCCCCGAGCAGGGCGACCAGAGCCATGGCACTCGCCTGCTCCGGACCGCTGACAGCCACACCGCAGGCAGCGCCGTGCAGCTCCGCTGCGGAGATACTGCGGCGCGTTTGCGCTGCCAGATGCTTGAGTTCGCTCATCGCCTGCGGCCGCCCTGGATCGCTGGGAGCGCTACTCTAACTAAAGTGTCGGGACTTCACATGCCCAGAGATTCAGCGCAAACTGGCCTTTCGCCTGTAGATGTCCCCGCGCCGCCATGAGTCAATCCACACCCGACCAGCCGCTCGCCGACTGGCACGAGCTGGAAGCGAAGGTACAGGAACTGCTTGAGCTGACCAGCACCCTCGCCCGGGAAAACCGCGCCCTGCGCGCACAGCAGCGCAACTGGTCTTCCGAACGCGCCAAGCTCATCGAGAAGAACGAGCTGGCCAAAAGCCGGGTGGAATCCATGATCACCCGTCTCAAAGCCCTGGAGCAGGACGCATGAGCGAGTCGCAAAGCACCACGATCACCGTGACCATTCTCGACAAGGAGTACCAGGTCGCGTGCCCGGAAGAAGAGGTCGAGGCGCTGCGCACCTCCGCCCGCTATCTGCACGAGCAGATGGCCGCAATCCGGGGCTCCGGCAAAGTCCTGGGCGCGGATCGCATCGCGGTCATGGCCGCCCTCAACATCGCCAACGAGTTGCTCAATCAGCAGCAGACCGCAGGCACCTCGAACGCAGCGCTCAACGTAGGTATCGGCAAGCTCACCCGCGACGTCGACGCGGTGCTGGCGGAACAGAAGCAGCTCAGCCTGTAAAGAGACCCGGCGCACTTTCACGCGCTTTTCTCCCCCTGTCATTCCCAGGAGTCGACCGCCTTCGCACATCAGCGATGTCAAGAGGTGGCGCCTGCGCGCTTTTGGTTATACTCCAAGACGTTCCTGGGGTGCTCGCCAGTTGGTGTCGTCCTTGAGCCGTTAGAGATACTCTAGGGGATCAAATGCAATCCTGGTGCGCTCGCCCGGCCGCTCGCGGTTGGGAAGCCTGATGGAGGGCTGAGGTCTCCGCCTTGAACCGTAACGGTTCAGGGCCAACCATCAGCGGCATTTCCGGGAACACTCTTTTCTTTCCGCGCAGGTCCAGCTCTCTCCGCGCACGTCCGACCCGGTCCGCGCATGTCCCATTCAGACTCCGATACGCCCGAGCAGCACTCGCGCTCAAGCGCGCAGCGCACCGCCCTGCGCGCACGGTTCCGCGCCGCGCGCCAGCAACTGGATTCGCAGATCCATCGCGCTCATGGCGTGCGGCTTGCCGAGCATTGGCAAACGCTGCGCGAGCCGCTCGGCGCGAATGCGACCGTCGCGCTCTACGTTACGCGCGATGGCGAGATCGACAGCGGCCCCCTCCGCAATGAGCTGACCGCCCAAGGCGTTGCGATCGCGTTGCCCTGCGTCAACCAGGCGGCCCGGGACCTGGTCTTCCGTCGCTACGAGGGTGAGGACCGGCTGGTGATCGGGCCCTATGACATTCCTGAGCCGCAGGCGCAGGCGCCGGTATGCACAGCCGCAACACTGACGCTGATGTTTCTGCCGCTGGTGGCCTTCGATGATCGGGGCACCCGACTGGGCATGGGCGGCGGCTACTACGATCGCTACCTGGGGGCGCTGTCGAACGATCAGCGCCCGATCCTCATCGGCCTCGCCCACAGTGTGCAGCGCAGCGCGCGGCCCCTGCCCCGAGCCCGCTGGGACGTGCCTCTGGACGCGGTGCTGACAGAGACAGGCCTGACACAGTTTTCGAGCACGTTGCTGCGCTAACATCGGCGGCTCCACGAGCAGCAGGCGCGCAGCGCATGGCCATTCGCGAGATTCTGCGCATGGGGCATCCGGTCCTGAGGCAACGCGCCGAGCCGGTGCCTGTCGATGCACTGTCGAGCCCGGCGCTCGCCGCCTTGCGCGAGGACCTGCGCGACACGCTCGCCGATTCCGGAGGGATAGGCCTCGCAGCGCCGCAGATCGGCGTCTCGCTGCGGGTGGCACTCATCGATCTGCCCGGCGGGGAGAGCCGTTACGGCACGCTCCCGCGCATCCCGGAAACCTACTTCGTGAATCCCCAGATCGAGATTCTCGATCCGGCAACGGCCGGCTATTGGGAGGGCTGCCTCTCGGTGCCTGGCATGCGCGGTTTCGTATCGCGCCCGCAGCACCTGCGCGTCGCGGCCATGGACGAGGCCGGGAAGCCCCTCGTTCATGAGTTCGAGGGCTTTGCCGCAACGGTCATCCAGCACGAGTTCGATCATCTGGACGGCACGCTCTATGTCGACCGGCTGGCCAGCCCGCAGCACCTGATGTTCGAAGCGGAGTACGCGCGCTACGTCCTGGGCGAAGACCCCGCCGGGTAACCGCGCGTCAGCGCAGGAAGCGCTCGTAGGCCGGGTTATCGGTCTCCGGCCAGTAGCGATAGCCGATTCGGTCGAGAAACTCACCGAGCGCCGGTGCCTGGGATGGCTCGGCACTGAACCCGACCAGTACCCTGCCCCAGGCCGAGCCGTGATTGCGGTAGTGAAAGAGCGTGATATTGAAACGGCTGCCGACGCCGCTCAAAAACTTGAGCAGCGCGCCGGGGCGCTCTGGAAACTCAAAGCGATAGAGCAGTTCCGGCTGTTCCGCGGCCGGGCGGCCTCCGACCATGTGCCGCACGTGCAGCTTCGCCGCCTCGTTGGCGCTCATGTCGACCACGTCATAGCCGCGCGCCGTCAGCCGTTCCAGGAGGGCCTGCGGAGTCTCCTCCGCCGAGACCTGAAGGCCAACGTAGATCTGCGCGCCGGCATCGCTGTCGTAGCGGTAGTTGAACTCAGTCACCGCGCGCTTGCCGAGCGCCCGAGCGAACTTCAAGAAGCTCCCCTTGCGCTCAGGAATCGCGACGCCGATGAGGACTTCGCGCTGCTCCCCGACCTCGGCGCGCTCGGCGATGTGACGCAGGCGATCAAAATTGACGTTGGCCCCGCTGATGATCGCAACCAGGTCGCCGCCGTTGTCCTTGGGCAGGACCCCACCTTGCGCGGCCCATTTCTTGAGCCCGGCCACGGCCAGAGCCCCCGAGGGCTCAGCAATGGCGCGGGCATCGTCGAACACGTCTTTCACCGCGGCGCAGATCTCATCGGTGCTGACGGTCACGATCGCGTCGACATGACGGCGCGCGATCCGGAAGGTCTCCTTGCCGACCTGCGCCACGGACACGCCGTCGGCGAAGAGGTCGAGGCTCTTGAGCGGCAGGCGCACCCGGCGCCCGGCGTCGAGCGCCGCTTTCATACTCGCCGAGCCTTCGGCCTCAACGCCGATGACGGCGATCGCCGGGTCCAGATACTTCACATAGGCCGCGATGCCCGCGAGTAGCCCACCGCCGCCGACCGGCACGAAGATCGCCGCGGGCGCGCCAGCGCACTGGTTGAGGATCTCCATGCCGACCGTGCCCTGCCCGGCAATGGTATCGAGATCATCGAAAGGGTGGACGAAGGTCAGGCCATCGCGCGCTTCGAGCTCGTGGGCGAACGCGGCCGCCTGATCGAAACCGTCACCGTGCAAAATAACGCGGGCGCCGAGGCTCTTGACCGCATCGATCTTGATGCTGGGCGTATTGCGACCCATGACGATGGTCGCTCGGATCCCGAGCTTTTGCGCCGCCAGCGCCACGCCCTGGGCATGATTGCCAGCGGAAGCGGCGACCACGCCGCGCGCGCGCTCCGCCTCCGACAGCCGCGCGATCCGGTTGTAGGCCCCACGCAACTTGAAGGAGTACACGGGTTGCAGGTCTTCGCGCTTGAACACCACGCGCCGTTGCAGCCGCTCGGACAGGCGCGGCGCATGGGTGACCGGCGACTCGATGGCGACATCGTAGACCTTCGAGGCCAGGATCCTTTTGACGGTTCGCTCGAGCATGCCTATGTTGCTTTATCGGGACTGTTTTATCGGGACTGTTATCGGGACAAGGGGAGAGCCGGCGCAGTATGCAGCAACAGGATGAGCGCCAACAGGCGCAGCGGAAACAGGAGGCGGCGCTCGCCGCCATCGAACACATCCGGCCCATGCTCGATGCCAAAAGCATCATTGGCGTCGGCACCGGGTCGACCACTAACTATTTCATCGATGGCCTGAGGGATATCGCTCATCTGTTCGACGCCTGCGTCGCCAGCAGCGAAGCGAGCGCAACGCGCCTGCGCGGGCACGGCCTCACAGTCCTCGATCTGAACGCCGTGGACCAGGTCACCGTGTACGTGGACGGCGCCGACGAAGTGAACGCCCAGCGCTGCCTGATCAAGGGCGGCGGCGGCGCGCTCACCCGGGAGAAGATCGTCGCCGCGGCCGCGGACGACTTCGTCTGCATTGTTGATGAGAGCAAGATGGTCGACGTGCTCGGCCGTTTCCCGCTACCCGTCGAAGTCATCCCCATGGCCCGCGGGCTGGTCGCGCGCCGGCTCGCTGCCCTCGGCGGTGAGCCGGCACTGCGTACAGACTTCGTGACCGACAACGGGAACGTGATTCTGGATCTGCACGGTCTCGAGATCATCGATCCGCCGCGGCTGGAAGCCGAGCTCAACAACCTGGTGGGCTGCGTCTGCAACGGGCTTTTCACCGCGCAGCGGCCGTCGACGGTGTTCATCGCCGGCGGCGACGGGATCCTCACCCTGCGCTAGGGCGCCGTAGCCGGGCTAAGGCTGGGACGCCGCAGCCACGGCGTGGACCTGCCGGGCCATGGAGGGCGTGACGCCGAAGTGGGCCTCGAAGGCCGTGCGGAACGCGGCCTCGGAGCGGAAGCCGACCGCGTGGGCCGCCTGTTTGACCCGCGCCCCTTCCGCCAGCAGCGCCCGCGCTCGCTCCAGGCGCAGGGTTTCCAGATAGCGAGCCGGCGGCAGGCCGAGGGCGGCAGCGAAGCGCCGTGCGAAGGTACGCTCAGACTGCGCCACCTGCGCCGCCATGTCCGCCACCCGGATCGGGTGGTGCAGGTTCGCCTCGAGCCACACCAGCAGCTCGCCAAAATCGCCCGGTAGCTGCGACTGTTGGCGCAGCAAATCGCTGAACTGGGACTGATAGCCCGGCCGATGTGCGTACAGCACCAGGCGGCGGGCGACGGCGAGCCCAAGCGCCGCGCCCGCGTCCTCACGCACCATCGCCAGCGCCATGTCGATCCCGGTGCTGACGCCGGCACTGGTCCACAGGGTGCCGTCAACGACGTACAGCGCCCGGTCATCCACGGTGAGCTCCGGGTGTTCCCGGGCCAGGCGCTCGCAGCCGAGCCAGTGCGTGGCGACCCGGCGCCCAGCCAGCAGCCCGGTCGCCGCGAGCACGAAGGCCCCGGAGCAGATCGCGCCCCAGCGGGCGACCTGTGGCCCGTGCGCGGCGAGCAGCCCGGTCAGCGTGGCATCGGCGACTGCGGCGGTCAGCGGTGACGCCGCGGCGCCGACCACCAGCAGCGTATCGCGCAGTTGCGGTCGATAGTCGGTGGCCGCCGCCGTGGTCACAGCGACGCCGGCGCCACTGGCGACCAGTCCGCCCTGGGCTGACAGGGTGACGAGCTCGTAGAGCGGGCGGCTCTCGCCATCGCTCTCATCGCGCAGGCGGTTGGCCGACGCGAACACGCTCATGGGCCCGGCGTAATCGAGCAGCTCAAAGCCTGGATAGACAAGAAAGCAGATGCGTTGGGGCACGAAGGGCTCGCGTTAGCGGGGGTCTCGGGCTCAAATAAGCCGCACTATTGGCAGAATATAGTCGGTTATTGTCCTTTAAGCCAAATCATGCCAACGAGATAGTGCCTCACCCCATTCAGGAGCGCGTCATGTCCTCAGAATCCATGCCTCTGTCCACCAAAGATCAGATCGAGATCGGCTTCCTGCTGTACCCGGAGGTGACCCAGCTCGATGCCACGGGTCCCGCCGAAGTCCTCGGCGCGATGGCGAACGCCCGGGTTCACATGCTGTGGAAGGAGCGGGTGCCGGTACGGGCCGAAGTGGGCTTCGAGCTGCTGCCAACCACCGCGTTTGCGGATTGCCCCGACCTGGACGTGATCTGCGTGCCCGGCGGCGCCGGACTGTTCGCGCTGATGGACGATGCCGAGGTGCTCGACTTCCTGCGCCGGCAGGGGGCACAGGCAAGCTACGTCACCAGCGTATGCACCGGCGCCCTGCTGCTCGGCGCGGCCGGGTTGCTCAGGGGCTATCGCTCCGCCTGCCACTGGGCGTTCCGCGAGCAACTGGCCCAGTACGGCGCCGAGGTGGTGGCCGAGCGGGTGGTGCGGGATCGCAACCGGATGAGCGGCGGTGGCGTGACCGCCGGGATCGACTTTGCGCTAACGCTGGTGGCGGAGATCTGCGGCGCGGAACAGGCGCAGATCATCCAGCTCGGGCTCGAGTACGATCCGGCGCCCCCCTTCGACAGCGGCAGCCCTGAGCGCGCAACGCCAGAGGCGGTCGCAACCATCCGCTCGCTGTTCCGGCCAGAGCGCTACGCGCGGGCAAACGCGACGCCTTGATGGCCAGCTTCCAGGGCGCGCGCCGGGCAGGCGGCGGTTAGCCGGGGAGCAGCTTGCCGGGATTGAGGATCTGATCGGGATCGAACACCTGCTTTAAGCGGGCCATGTAGTCGATTTCCGGCGCGCTGCGGCTGAAACCCAGGAACGGCTGCTTGAGCAAACCCACCCCGTGCTCCGCGGAGATGCTGCCATTGCGCTGTGCGACCGCCGCGAAGATGCGCGGGCTCATGTCGTGGCAGCGCGCGAAGAACGTCTCCTTGTCGAGGCTGGGCGGTTTCAGGATGTTGAGGTGCAGGTTGCCATCGCCGATGTGGCCGTACCAGCAGACCTCGAAGTCCGGATAGCCGTCCGCTACCAGTGCATCGATCTCCGCCAGAAACTCCGGCACCTGGCTGATGCGCACGGACAGATCGTTCTTGTAAGGGAGCTCCGGGGCGATGGCCTCGGAGATGCCTTCGCGCAATGCCCACAGGGCGCGGGCCTGGCTGTCCGAAGCGCTAACCACCCCATCGGTCACGAGCCCGGCTTCGAGCGCCGCTTCGAAGGCGGCCATCGCAGCATCGCTTTCTGCCTCGTCGTACTCCAGCAGCGCGTAAAAGGGGGCAGGTTCGGACAGCGGCGCCGCCAGCTCGCGATGCGCGCGCACCTTGTCCAGACAAAGCTGCGAGAAGAACTCGAAGGCCGACAGGGTCAGCCGCGCGGAGAAGCTGCGCAGCACCGCGAGCAGATCGGTGACGCGGGGTACGCCGAGCACCATGACCTGCTGAGGCGCCGGGGCCGGTGCCAGGCGCATATCCGCTTCGACGATCAGCCCGAGGGTGCCCTCACTGCCGATGAACAGATGTCGCAAGTCGTAGCCGGTGGCGTTTTTTACCAGCCCCTGGTTCAGGGTCAGCAGTTCCCCGCTCCCGGTCACCACCCGCAGCCCGGCGACCCAGTCGCGCGTCAGCCCGTAGCGGATCACCTTGATCCCGCCGGCGTTGGTGGCGATGTTGCCACCAATACAGCTCGAGCCGGCGGAGGCGAAATCCACCGGGTAGCTTAAGTTCTGCTCCGTCGCGAAGGCCTGTAGTGCGGCGGTCACGACACCCGCCTGGCAGGTCGCGAGGCGGTCCGAGGGATCAAAGTCGAGGATGCGGTTCATCTTCTCGAAGCTGACCACCACCTCGCCGTGGGCGGCCACCGCGCCGCCGGACAGGCCGGTGCGGCCCCCGGAGGGGACCAGCGCCAGCTTCTCGCGCCGGGCCAGGGTGACCAGCTCGCGCACCTCGTCGAGGTGCTTCGGAAACACCACGGCGCTCGGCGCTGGCGTCGCCAGGCGCGTCCAATCCTGGCCATAGGTGGACAGCGCCTCGTCATCACGGCGGAGCTGGCTGCTTGAGAACAGCTCATCCAGGGCTGCGGCCATATTCGTCTCGGTCCTACGCGGGGGCGCTAGTATAGGCGCCCCGCTGTGAGCGCTGCCCAAGACCTGCCCACCCATGGATCAGATGTCCCTCGCCAAAGACAAGATCGGCGTGCTGCTGCTGGAGGGCATCCACGCAAGCGCCGTGGCGCAGCTCAAGGCCGACGGCTATCGGAACGTGCGCCAGCTCGATCATGCGCTGCAGGGCGACGCGCTGGCGGAGGCGCTCGCGGGAGTGCACATCCTCGGCATTCGCTCCCGCACCCAGCTCACCGCCGGGATCATCGAGCAGGCGCCGCGACTCATGGGCGTCGGCTGTTTTTGCATCGGCACCAATCAGGTCGATCTCGACGCGGCACGCAGCCGCGGCATCCCGGTCTTCAACGCGCCCTACTCGAACACGCGCAGCGTGGCCGAGCTGGTGCTGGCGCAGATGGTGCTGCTGCTGCGACGCGTGCCGGAGCGCTCCATGGCCATGCATCGCGGGGAGTGGAACAAGTCCGCAGCCGGATCCTTCGAAGCCCGCGGCAAAACCCTGGGCGTGGTCGGCTACGGCAACATCGGCGCGCAGCTCGGCGTGCTGGCCGAGGCCATCGGCATGAAGGTGCGCTTCTTCGACGTGGTGAAGAAACTGCAGCTCGGCAACGCATCGCAAGCGGAGGACTTAAGCGCGCTGCTCGCGGAAGCGGACGTCGTGTCCCTGCACGTGCCGCAGACGCCGCAGACCGCAAACCTCATGAGCGCCGAGCGCATCGCGCAGCTCAAGGACGGTGCGGTGCTCATCAACGCGTCCCGCGGCAACGTGGTCGACATCGACGCGCTGGCCACGGCGCTCAAGGACGGCCGACTCAAGGGCGCCGCGATCGACGTATTCCCGAGCGAGCCCAAATCGAACGATGAGCCCTTCGTCTCCCCGCTGGTCGGGCTCGACAATGTGATCCTGACCCCGCACGTGGGCGGCAGCACCTTAGAAGCGCAGGCGAGCATCGGCGTCGAAGTCGCGGACAAGCTGGTGCGCTACAGCGACAACGGCAGCACCATCACCAGCGTCAATTTTCCTGAGGTCGCCCTGCCGGAACATGACGACAAGCATCGGCTGCTGCACATTCATCGCAACCAGCCGGGGGTCATGAGCCACATCAATCAGGTGTTCTCGGAGGCGGGGCTGAACATCGCCGCGCAGTACCTGCAAACCCGCGAGGACGTGGGTTACGTGGTCATGGACATCGACAGTGAACACTCCGAGCGCGGGCTGCAGGCGTTACAGCAGGTGGATGGCACCATCCGCGCGCGAGTGCTGTTCTAAGCGCGACGCGACAGCCCCAACGCGCACCGACCGCTAGCGGAAGAAATCTCCGAAGTAGTAGATGATCGCCGCGCGCTGCTTCGAGCCCTTAAGTGGCTCGACGGTGCCGGCGGGATTGCCGTTGACCCAGGCCGTGCCCTCGGCGTCGATCAGTCCGACCTGGTTACCGCCGCGCCAAACCTCGCCGTTCTCTTCGAGCGAGCCCACCTGATTGCCATCGAGCCAGATCTTGCCGTCAGGCTCGATGGAACCGCGCTCGTTGCTGTTGATCCAGATCTCGCCGTTGTGGGTGATGTCCGCCACGTCGTTCGCATCGATCCAGATGTTGCCCTCATCATCCGACTCCGCGATCACACTGCCATCGAGCCAGAACTTCTGCGCAATGGGCGCGATGAAGTCGGGCTTATTGGCGCGCTGCTTGCGCGGCGCGTTGGCAAAGGCTTCCGCCTGCTCCGCGGCGAGCGGTGCCAGCCGATCCAGCTTCGCGCGGGCCGCAGTGAGCTTCTCAAGGAGCGCGGCGCGCTCCGGATGGCTCGCGCCGAATACGGCATCGAGCTCTGCTGCCGCGGCGCCGCCGGCGATGGCCGCGTCCAGCCGGGCAATGTTATTCGGGCCGTGCACCGGGCCGGCGACCCGGTACGCGCCGTTGCGATCCTCTGGGCCAACGCTCTCGATGAGGTCCGCCACGTAGACCATACTGTTAAGCGCGCCGTCGCGCGCCTGGCGCGCCTGGGTGATGCGCTCAGTGATCGTTCCCTGGAACATGTCCGTGATCCAGCGATGGACGCGATCGCCGTCTGCCTTCGAGGCCGCGCCTGAGTCAACGGCACGCTTGATGGTGGCCACGTCGGCCTGCAGGGTCGTGGTCTGCAGCGCCTTGATGGCCTCGGCCCAGCTGCGCGCCTGAGCCGGCGTCGCATCATCAGCGAGCGTCGGCAGGTTCTGCCGCTGGTACTTGGCCATGAGCGGATCGAGATCGATCGGCGCGACCTGGGAGCCGGACGATGCCGCCGTCGAGGCGACCGCAGCAGCAGCGGTCGATGCGCCCGCCGCGGGTTGCGAAGCGGCATCCCGGCGGGCGACGGCAGCCGCCTGCGCTTCGGCCTGCGCTCGGGCCGCAGCTTCGGCCTGGGCCTGCTGCTGCGCCTGAGCCTCTGCCTGTGCGCCCTGCCACGCCTGCGCGATCGCTGCCATCTGTGCCTGCAGCGCCTGCCACTGCCGGGCGGTCGGCTCGAACTGCTCGTGACCCTTCGACTGCGTGGCCTCCAGGTGCTTGGCGGCTTTGGTGAGCTTGCCACTCAAGCGATTGTAGGTGGCCACATCGCCGGGGCGCAGGCGCTCGAGGCCTGCGCTCACGTCTTTGACCGTGCGCACGGCCTGATTGAGATCGTAGTCCATCGTGTTCGCATGCGCGGTCATGGCAGCGCAGAGCGCGATGATCGCCCAGGCCAGCACACCCGCCCGGCGCTGGCCTCCCATAACCGACCGATCGACACGCCGGCTCGCTGTTGCCATGGCCCGCTTCTCCCCTCGGTTGAGCGAGCATCAAGCCTAAGGGCTCACTCCGCCCCTTCGCAAGCCATCAGCCTTCGCCCGGCAAACGGTCCAAGCGGTGCCAGGTGAAACTCCCAGCGGTCGTGAGCACGACGCGGGTCTGCGCCTGCGCAATTCGGTCGCGGAACCAGAAATCAGAAGCCGACAGGCTCACTCGATAGTCGAACAAACGCTCGCCAAACACGCATTGATCCCGTGGCATCATCATGACCGCGCGCCCTTCCTGACCCATGGTGACCAGCAGATCACATTGATCAGGCAGCGGTGACATCTCGTCCGGCGTCAGCTCGTTAAGCACGGACAGGTCGCGCCATGCACCGGCGTACGCAACCTTGTTTTTAAAGGACCACAGCTTGACTCGCACCTGCGCCTGGTCGTCGACGGCGATCGTATAGATTCGCTGGCGATAGGGGTTGTCATCAAAGGTCAGCTCTTCGACGTACAGCACGCGGTCTCCGAACTGCGGGAGATCGACCTGCCGATAGTGTGCCGTCACCGGAAGGTGACCCCCGAAACGAGCACCCTCGTCGCTCGCGTCTTCCTGCCAGATCGGCGCGCCGTCAGCCCTGAGGGCAGCAATCTGCTTCGCGTTGCTGTAGTCACCCGGCCACCACCGCAGCAGCTGGTCGGCAACCTCAAACGGCATCACGCCAGCACCGGGTACTGGGGCGCGCTCGAAGCTGCAGCCCGCCAGAACCAGTAGCAAAACGGCCCCACGAGGGAGACTCTGCGACTGGTTCCGGCCGAAGCGCGTCTGCCGCGCTCGAAACCCTGGGGCCCTGCGACGGCTGCGCTGTGCCTTAGCCATGTCTCGCATGCGATCACACACTCATCTGTGCTCTCATGTATGCACTGATATACGTACTCGTATGTGTAAGAATCATACACATTACTGTATCCCATAGCTGGGGTGAACAAACATGAAGCGCCGTGACTTCCTGAACCACACCGCCGGTGCCGCGGCGCTCCTGACCGGCGCTGGCCAGCTCCGAGCCGCCGCGCGGCGCACACCCTTCGGCAATCCGGACGTGATCGTCGTTGGCGCCGGCCTCGCGGGGCTCAACGCCACGCTGCTGCTGGAAGAGATCGGCCTCAAGGTCCTGCTGCTCGAAGGCCGCAACCGGGTTGGCGGGCGGCTCTACACGCTCGACGATGTGCCGGGTGCGCCGGAGGCCGGCGGCAGTGGTATCGGCAGCATGTACGGCCGGATGCTCGACGCCGCAGAGCGCTACGACGTACCGCTGGGCCCGGAACGGCGCCGCACGGTGCCGGTTCCGGAGATCTCCATGCTGAACATCCGTGGCCAGCACATCCGCTTCGATGACTGGGCGACGCATGCGCTCAATCCACTACCGGAGGCCTACCGCGACCAGCTGCCCTGGTGGGTGCCCTACCGCCTCTACGCCGAGGACAACCCGCTCGAGTCCACGGTGCAGGTCACCGATCCGAGGTTCGCTGATCAGGACCGCTCCGTCTACGCGTACCTGCGCTCACGCGGGTTCAGCGAGGAGGCGATCCGCCTGGCCGCCGGCACGAACATGAGCTACGGCGATCATGAGGGCCCGCACGGCCTGTCGGCCCTGATGATGTTTCACATCATCGCTTTCGGCCGCATGCGCAATCGCAACATCACGGGCAGCCCGTTCGCGGGTCAGGGCGGCAACCAACGCATACCGGAGGGCATGGCACGGCACGTGAGGCACGACCTGCAGCTGCGCGCGCCGGTGGTCGGGATACGTGACGGGCAGGACCGCGCAGAGGTGCGGCTCGCCGACGGGCGCACCGTGCGGGCGCGCTGGGTCATCGTCACCGCGCCGTTCTCGGCACTGCGCCTGTGTGCCCTCGATGCGCCCCTGCATCCGCAGCAGCGCGCGGCCATCTATCGGCTGGGCTACACCAACGTGACGCATCTGCACTTCGTTCCCACGCGACGGTTCTGGGAAGATGACGAGCTGCCGCCTTCCATGTGGACCGACGGGCCGGCCGCACGCTTCATGGCACTGCGCAACGACCCGGCTAACCCGAAGGACATCACCAGCTTCATCGCCTTTGCCAACGATCGGGTCGCTGCCCACCTGGATCGGCTTGGGGCCGAGCGCGCGAGCGCCTTCGTCCTGAGTGAGCTGGCCCGGCTGCGCCCGAGCACGCGCGGAGCGCTGCGCTTCGTGAAGTACTGGTCCTGGCAGCTCGACCCCTTCGCTGGCGGCGCCTACGCGAGCTGGCGCCCGGGACAGCTGAGCACCCTGGCGCGCCACGTGGCGCAGCCGGCGGGTCGCATCCACTTCGCCGGCGAGCACACGGCCTTTGCCAACCGCGGCATGGAAGCGGCCATGGAATCCGGCGAGCGAGCGGCCCTGGCGGTCGCGGCGCTCAGTTGACCGGTCTGTTCCGCGTTCCGCGCCAGACCGTCAGCGCTGCGCTGCTGGTCGGCACGGCAATGCTCGGCGCCTGCGCGCACGATGATCAACGGGACCCCTGCGCCGGCGGGCCCAGCCAGGCCTGCCTGATTGCCCGCGGGCAGGCCGTGCTCGACGCCAGCAGTGATCCCTTCGTGCGCGCCAGCGGCGCCGCCGCGCTGGCACTCGCCTATGACGTCGCGGAGGCTGGGCCGGAAACCGCACAGAGCCCTTCGGCCGCCGCACTGGCCGTGCTGCGCGAGGGCCTGCGCGCCAGCGCGCAGATCGCCGAGGACAAGACGCGCGGCGCCGCGCTGGAGGAGCTGATGTCCGCGCTCGGCAGGCTCGCGCCTCGGTCACCGGCGCAGGTCGCACCACTGCGCGAAGCGCTGCTTAAGGCCGCGGGGGATACCCCCGCTGCCGTGAAGCTTGCGGCGCAGGCCACGCGCACCCAAGCCGTGCATGGCCAACCTGGCGCGGCCCTGACGGACGCCCTGGCACTGCCGCAAGCGGACGCCGCCGCGGCCAACGCCAAGGCAGTCGCCCTGCGGGCTCTGGCTCGAACCTTCGCCGAGCAAGGCGATTTCGAGCGGGCACTGACGGCGAGCGCCGCGATCACCATGAGCATCACCTACTACCAGGCCATGGCGCGGACAGACCTGGCCCTGCAGGCGCAGCAACAGGGCAACCCGGCGCTGGCAGACCGTCTTCTGATGGAGGCAGAACGCATCGGGCGGTCGCAGGATAACGGCTACTTTCGCGGCGCGGTTCTGCGCGAGATCGCCTACGCACAGCAACAGGCGTCACCTGCGGCGGACGGGGCACAGGCCCAGGCCAGCTTCACTGCCGCGCTGGCCGCCGCTGCCACAGCGCCAAGCGCCCAGGAGCGCGCTCGGGCCACCAGCCGTATCGCGACCCGCATGGCCGATGCCGCGCTGACCGCGGCAGCCGCCCGTGCGCTCGCCGCGGCCGGCGCGTTCGCAGAGGGTATCGAGCCCGGGCCCATGCAGACGTACACGACCTATGAGCTGGCCGGGACCGCCGCCTTCAGCGGCGACTTCGACCAGGCGCGGGCGCACATCCGGCGCCTGCCGGCGACCGCCTTCGGATCCGCCCGCTCCGTGCGGGCAGCGGCCCGGCGGGATCTCGCCTGGGGCCTGGTCCGCCACCGGCGCCCCGCGCAGGCACTGGCGGTCTGCGAAGCCATCGCCTCTCCGAGGGAACAGATCCAGGCCTTCGCACGCGCGGCGGTGCTGCTGACACGACCACAGGACCCGGCACCAGCGCGCTATCTGTAGCACGCGAGCGCCGGCGCCCCAGGGTTATTTGTCTAATTTCTTGTTAGAACCGATTTTGTGAGACCGATCCC
>JBCDIK010000050.1:0-18039 GCA_038749065.1 Pseudomonadota bacterium
CGGACCAAGTGTACGGCACTATCTTCACTTTGGAACCTGAGCAGGCAAGCCGATCAAGATATTTCTACACAACAGTGCATCCTCGAGATCAACAACACATCAGCCGCGATGTGTTTCGTGAAATCGGCATCGTCGAGAATGATGTTGGCGGACTTGCCACCCAGTTCCTGGGCCACCCGCTTCACTGTCGGCGCCGCGTTCTTGGCGACTTCGATTCCGGCGCGGGTCGATCCCGTGAAGGACATCATGTCCACGTCCGGATGCGAGGACAGAGCGGCGCCCACCGTCGGCCCGTCACCGTTGATCAGGTTGAAAACGCCTGGCGGCACGCCGGCCTCGTCGAGCACCTTGGCGAAGAGGATCGCGTTGAACGGTGCGACTTCGGACGGCTTGAGGACCATCGTGCAGCCGGCCGCCAGCGCCGGTGCCACCTTGCAGGCGATCTGGTTGATCGGCCAGTTCCAGGGAGTGATGAATCCGCAGACGCCTGCGGGCTCGCGAATCACCCGGGAGCTGCCGATGTCTTCTTCGAACTCAAAATCCTTCAGCACGTTCAGGGTGGTCATGAAGTGCCCGAGCCCCGAGGGCGCCTGTGCGGCATTGGCCAGCCCCAGCGGTGCGCCCATCTCCTGTGAGATCGCCTGGGCGATCTCCGGCATCTTGGTCTGATAGACCTCAATGATCTTGCCCAGGAGCGCCATGCGCTCCTCTTTGGTGGTCTGTGAATAGGTCTCGAACGCTGCCTTGGCCGCGGCCACTGCGCGGTCGACGTCCGCCTCGTTACCCATCGCGATCTTGCCCAGGGGCTCCTCCGTCGCGGGATTGATCACGTCCAGGGTGGCACTCCCGGATGGTTTCACCCATGCGCCATCAATGTAGAACTCGAGTGCATCTGCCATCAGCTTTCTCTCCCTTTTTTCTGTTTAGTCAGTCATTTATCGAAGGATTCGATAATTTCTGAGAGCTTGGGCGTGGCGCCCTCGGCGCCGTTGTCAGCGCCGATTCTACGGGGGAAGCCGGTCGATCCCAAGCGACGGGCGCTTCACGGGCTGCTGCCGGGGCTCCCGTTAGGGTCCTCAGTCCCAGCAAGGATGAGCCATGCCTGAAGGACCTGAGATTCGCCGCGCCGCAGACCGGATTGCGAAAGTGCTGGTGGACCAGCCCCTTGAGCAGGTGTTTTTTGATCGGCAGGCCTTCCCGATGCTGGCCCGGCGCGCGAGCGACCTTACCGGGCATCGCGTCCTGCGGATCGACACGCGCGGCAAAGCCATGCTGACGCGCCTCGACAACGATCTCACGATCTACAGCCACAACCAGCTCTACGGACGCTGGTACACCACCCGTGCCGGCAAGCTGCCCAACACCGGCCGCACGCTCCGTCTTGCGCTGCACACGGCAACGCACAGCGCCCTGCTGTACAGCGCATCGGAGATCGACCTGCTGGATGCCGATGGCCTTGCCGCGCATCCGTTTCTGGCGCGCCTGGGACCGGACATTCTCGACGCCTCGCTCCACTGGCGAGCCCTTAAGGACCGAGCGCTTGAGGCGCGCTTCAGCGGGCGCTCCCTGGCCGCACTCTATCTGGATCAGGCGTTCCTTGCCGGCGTCGGCAACTATCTGCGTTCGGAGATTCTGTTCGCCGCCGGTCTGAATCCCTGGTTGCGCCCGCGGGACCTGACCCGCGGCGAACTCGGTAACCTGGCACGGCACACGCTGAAGATCGGTCAGCGTGCGTACCGCACCGGCGGCCTGACCAATACACCGGGCAGAATCCGTTCGCTGCGCGCCGCGTTGCCGGAGGATGTTGCCGGTCATCGCGGGCGCGCTCGGGAAGCGGTACGTTTCGCGGTGTTCGGTCGCGATGGGGCACCCTGTTACGACTGTGGCGAGCTGATCGAGCGCGTGGAGGTCAGTGCCCGACGGCTCTACTTCTGTCCCGGTTGTCAGGTGGAGGCGTAGCGCCGCACCCTCGCCCTGCTGCGTATCGCCCGGTTGCAGAGGGCCTGTTAGGCTTCGCGCTGCCCGGCGGCCTGGCGACGACGCCACCGCGGCGAATCCCAATGAGCGAGGCGAGATCAGGGAACGAAGTCCGGTCATGCAAGCGAACACCCTTCAAGCAGCGTTGGCCGAGGCGTTGAGTGCCGACCCTGGTGACGATCGAATCGTCTGCAGCACGGTGGGGCCGGTGCTCTGGCTACGCATCGAGCGCAGCGCGCAGCACAATGCCCTGGCGCTGAGTATGCTCGATACCATCGGTACCCGGCTGCAGGCGGCGGCGCGCGTGCTCAAGACGCATCCAGACGCAGTGCGTCTGGCGGTGATCACAGGCGCCGGCGATCAGAGCTTTGCGGCCGGTGGCGATCTCAAGGAGCTCGATGCGGTGCGCAGCGAGGCGCAGGCGCAGGCGATGACTGAGCGCGGCATGAGAGCGCTGGATGCGATTCGCGATTTTCCGCAGCCGGTGCTCGCTGGTCTCAATGGCAGCGCTCGGGGCGGTGGCGCAGAGCTGGCGCTCGCCTGTGACTGGCGGGTCGCGCACGAGCAGGCTCAGATCGGACTCATTCAGGGGCAGTTGGCGTTGTCCACGGCCTGGGGCGGCGGTACCGACCTCTTCGCCCAGCTCGGTCGCGGTGCCGCCCTGAAGCTGCTCGCGGAAGCACGGCTGCTCGAGGCGTCCGAAGCCGTGCGCCTCGGTCTGCTCGACGGCTGTATCGCGGCGGCCGCTGCGGAGTTTCCGGCGGCGCTGGAAGCCTATGTCGAGCGATTGGCAAGGCAGCCATCGCAGGTGCTGCGCGCACACAAACGGTTGGCGAACCGCTACAGCGCGGCGCTGCGCCGCCTCTGCCAGGAAGAGGAATCCGCACAGCTCGTGCGCACCTGGACCCATGAGGATCACTGGCAACGCGCGGCCCGGGCGCTGCGCTCCTCATGAGCTTGCGTCCGCTGCTGGCCCTGACGCTGATCTTTGTCAGCGGCGGTTGCATGGCTGCGGCCCCGGGTTACAAAAGCTGGTTTCGTGCGGAGTTGGTTCCGAAGGAGGGGATCGCGCAGGCGTACATCCGGATCGAGCAGGCGCAGGCCCAGGTCGAGCTGCTGAAGTTGCGCATGCCGGAATCGGCTTACACGCTCGAGGACTCGGACGGCACCGTGACGCGCGAGGGCGATCAGGTCATCTGGCAGGTGCCGGCGGACGGTGGACGGTTGCGCTATCGCTATCGGATTGCGAACCAGCGCGAGAACGGCGCGTTTGATGCGCGCCTGACGGAGGCTGGCGGGCTGTTTCGGGGGGATGACCTGTTTCCTCCGGCAGCGGTCACCACGAAGGATGGCGCGCTGGCGACGGCGCGCGTGCGAATCGATGTGCCCGAAGGCTGGTCCGTACAGACGCAGTACGGCAGTGCAACCAATCGCAGCCGCCGGGTGAGCAACCCGGAGCGGCGCTTCGACCGCCCGACCGGGTGGATGATCGCGGGCCCGCTGGGTGTGCGCATCGAAGAAATCGCCGAGCGCACCGTCGTCGCGGCGGGCCTGCGCGGCGAGCAGATGCGGCGTAACGATCTGCTCGCTTTCCTGCGCTGGAATCTGCCAGAACTCGTCGACGCCGCGGGCACCTTCCCGCCGCGCGTGCTCATCGTTGGCGCCGATGACCCGTTCTGGCGCGGCGGCCTGTCGGCCTCACGCTCTTTCTATCTGCACGTCGACCGTCCGATGATCGGCGAGGATGGCACCAGCACGCTGCTGCATGAGCTGGTGCATATCGCCACGGGTATCTCCGCCGCAGGGAACGAAGACTGGCTGGTGGAAGGGCTTGCCGAGTACTACAGCCTCGAGATCATGCGGCGCAGCAACACCATCAGCCAGGCACGCTTCGACAAGGCGATGGCCGGCATCGCCGAGGACAGCGCGCACATCGACGGGCTGGCGACGGCGGGCAGCAGTGGCGACGTCACCCGCCGGGCGGTCGCCGGGCTCCATGCGCTGGCGGAAGCCATGAAGACCCGCCACGGTATCGAGACCGGGCTGGATCCGCTTCTGCAGGGGCTGGTCGAGATCGGCGCGCCCGTTACCTTGGACGCCTTCGACGCGCTGGGCACAACGCTCGGTATCCGCGATGACGCCGCGTTTGAGGCGCTGCTCGCGCTCGCCCGCAAACCAGCCCCGGCGAAGGACTAGCGCAGTTCGCGCTGCAGCAGGCGCACACCCAGCAGGAGGGCGCAGCCGGTGCCGGCCAGCAGGTAGAGCCCTGGCGCAAAGGTGCCGGTCATATCGAACAGCAACCCCATGAGGAAGGGGCCGAACGCACCGCCCACCTCCGCCGCCGCGAAAAACAGGCCACTGGCCGTGCCGGCATTGCGCGCGCCGATACTCGGCAGTTCGACCAGCGTCAGCATCAGCACCGTCATGAGCGAGCTGCGCGCGATGCCCTGCAGCAATAGTGCCGCCGGCAGACCGGGTTGCCCCGGTAGTGCCAGCAGCAGGCACGCGCCGATGGCGGCGACCGCGAGTCCGAAGAGGATGGGCAAGCGCCGCGCCGGGGTTGCCAACCGCGGGATGAGGAGCGAGCCGAGAATGCCGATGAACGTGGGGAATGCCGCCCAGTAGCCGGCATGTACGGCGTTTAAGCCACCTTCCCCCAGCACGGTCGGCAGCCAGTTGTTGAGCCCGTGGTTGATCAGAAAGACCCCGACGCTCATGACCATGACCAGCCGCACCGCCCGATTGCGCAGCAACACGCGCGGCGGGTCGGCAGCCGTGGCCGCGGCGCTGTCGTCACCCCCGTGGTTGCTCGCGAGCGCCGGGCGGTCGAACGCCGTCGCCAGCAGAAACCACAGCACGGCGCTGAGCGCAGCCAGCAGCGCCCAGAGCATCAGCACCGGTCGCCAGTTGCCATCAAAGGCCGGCAGGAGCAGCGCGTGGGTACTGACGAGGGCGACGATGCCGCCCAGTGCCGGCCCGGTCATGTAGATTCCCATGGCCAGGCCGCGCTCGCTGCCGTTGAAATAGCGGGCGATGACCTTGGGCGCGCCGGCGCTGATGATGGGGCCGCCAAGGCCGAACAACATGACCGCCGCCAGCAGGGTCCAGCCATCGCTCGCGAAGCCGCGTCCGAAAGCTGAGGCGGCGACCAGCAGCGCGCCTGCGGACAGCGTCCAGCGTGCGGGGAAGCGATCGAGGAGGGTGCCGGCGGGGATCGCAGCGGCGATGTAGACCAGCTGCCAGGCCCCGAGGGTCAGGCCCATGGCGCGATGGCTGAGCTGAAGATCTCCGACGATCTGATCGACTAACGGCGCCAGGCTCGCCATGACCAGCCCGAAGGTGCCATAGACCAGCCAGACACCGGCCAGCAGCAGCCAGCGCGTGGATGCAGCGGAAGGCTCCTGCGTCGTCAAGTCAGGGACTGGCGCAGCGCGGCTGCCTGCTCCGCCATGAACGTGGCGAAGGAGGCTTCGCTCCAGCGCCGATGATTCCCCTGGGCATAGGCGAGCGCGTTCTCCACATAGGCGAGCGCGTTGAGCGTGTTGGCGACGCGACTGTCGCGGGTACCGATCACGCGGCCGGGCACGCCGGCCACGATGCTGTGTGGCGGCACGATCGTGCCCTCGCGCACCAGCGAGTTGCCGGCGACGATGCTGCCCTCGCCGATCACGCAGCCATCCATGAGTGTCGCGTTGATGCCGATCAGGCAGCGGTCTTCAACGACCGCACCGTGGACGGTGCAGTGGTGTGTGATGGAGCACCAGTCGCCGATGACGCTGGGCGAAGCGGTGCCGATGTGAACCATGACGAAATCCTGGATGTTGGTGCCCTGGCCGACGGCAATGTGGCTCGACTCCGCGCGCATGACCACCTTCGGCCAGATGCTGCAGCGATCCGCCAGGGAGATCTCGCCGTAGAGCTCTGCGCTCGGCGCGATCCAGGCGGCCTGCGGATAGGGGTCACCGGTGGTCATACTGATGGGCCTGTTACTGGGCGGGTCAGTATAGCGGCGCCGGCCCCGGGGTCTTATGGTGGGCGTCTTTGGGAGGAGAGACAACATGACGGAATCCACCGCGCAAGGCGGCGCGCGCGTCGGCGGCAAAGTTGCCCTGGTTACCGGCGCGGCCTCCGGCATTGGCCTGGCCTGTGCCCAGCGCCTGGCCGCAGAAGGCGCCGCAGTTTTGCTGACCGATATCAACGAGGCGGCGGGTCGGGCTGCGGCGGACGCGCTCGCGCAGACGGGCGCGCGGGCTTCCTTTGCGACACATGACGTCACCTCGGAGCCGATCTGGGAGCAGGTGATCGCGCTGGCCGAAGAACGCTACGGCGCTCTGCACGTGCTGGTGAACAACGCCGGTATCGCCGTTGCCGGGCGCCTGGTGGACCTGTCCCTGGCAGACTGGCAGCGCCAACAGGCGATCAATCTGGACGGCGTCTTCCTGGGTATCAAGCACGCGATCCCGGCCATGCTGCGGGCGGGTTCCGGGAGCATCATCAACCTGTCCAGCGTCGCCGGCCTCCAGGGCGCGAACCGGCTGGCGGCCTACTGCGCCACCAAGGGCGGTGTTCGCCTGCTGAGCAAAGCGATGGCGGTGGAGTGTGGCGCGGAAGGCTGGCCGATCCGAGTGAACTCTGTGCATCCGGGCATCATCGATACGGCGATCTGGGGCACCATTGCGCCCACAGCGTTAGAAGAGGGGGCCAACGCGGTCGATCTCGACGCCATGACGGCAACGGTTCCGCTGCATCGGCCCGGGGACCCGGGGGATATTGCAAACGGTGTCCTGTTTCTTGCGAGCGACGACTCGTCCTACATGACCGGCAGCGAACTGGTCATCGATGCGGGCCTGACCGCCTAGCCGCGGTAGCGCTCGGCAGCGGCTGAGCGCGCTCGCCGTAGTAACGGGCGTGGGCGTCGCGAAACAGTCTGTGGACCTGCACAGCATCGGCCTGCGGGACGGTGCCTGGCAGGAGCCTGCGCGGCGTCGCATTCGTCTCTTCCCAGTTCCAGCGCTCTGCCAGACCGGCGCGACGCAGCACGGTCACCCCTGACCGGTCGATCAGGCCCACGTCATAGTCGTGCTCGACCGGGACCAGCGCTTGGCTGCCATCGCGTAGGCTGGTGCCGTAGAAAGCCTCCTCGTGCGGAACGCGCAGCAGCTCGAGCAGCGTGCCGGGCAGTTCCATGAGCGAGCCGAGGTGATCAATGGGTTGTGGTGCCAGCCAGCCCGGGGCGTGCAACAGCAACGGCACGCGATAACTGTTGATCGGAATGCTCGCGTTGCCATGAAACGTTGGGCCGTGATCGGCGGCGATCACGAACAGCGTGTCTTCGAACCAGGGCTCACGCCGTGCCTGCACGAAAAACTCGCCCAATGCCCAGTCCGCGTAGGCCATTGCGTAGGCTGAGCGGCGCTCGTCGGCGGGCCAGGGGACGCGTCCCTCGGGATAGTCGTAGGGGCGATGGTGACTGACGGTCAGCGCACCCAGGAATACATGTTCATGGCGGGCAGTTCGCTGGCTCATCTCTGCGGCGAGACGCTCGAACAGATGCTCGTCAGCGTAGCCCCAGCTGGTCTCGAACAGGCCGTCAGCGGCGAAGTCCGCGCGGCTGGTGGTGTCCTGAAACCCGATCGCACGCCAGTAGCGGTTGAAATCGGAAAAGTCGGCCCAGCCGGCGTAGATGAATGCGCTGTGCCAGCCGGCGGTGGTGAGCGCGCGGGGCAGCGAGGGCAGCCGCTCCGGGTGTGCGCGCTGACTGGTCGAGACGCCGGGTAGCGGCATCATGCCGTTGAAGATGGCTTCCATGCCGCGCGTCGTGCGCGAGCCGCTTGCGAAGACATTGCTGAAGGACCAGCTTCGCTCTGCCAGCGCCGTAAAGGCTGGCAGGTAGCGCTCGCGCTGTGCTGGATCCAGCCACAGCGCGCCGGCGAATGATTCCATCACGATCAGGACGAGGTGCCGGGGCGGTGTTCCCTCGGGCAGCGCGAGCGGCGCAGCGGAGGGTTGCTTGCTCCCAGGTGCCAGTCGCTCCGCCGTCGCCTCCTTTACGGCACGCGTTGTGGCCCCGGGATATTTACCCTGCCAGCGGCGCTCGTCGGTGAGGGCCGCCGTCAGGACACCGAGGTAGCCGTTGCTGGCAAGTTGGGTCGCGATGCGCCCCGGCGGCAAGTTCACCGGCCACAGGCTGAGCAGGCAGAGCGCACCGCACAGGCCGCCGACGACCAGGCTGCGGCGCACCGTCGTGTCGGGTGCGGTGGCGTTCAACCAGGCGGTCACCAGCGCCGCGAGCAGGATGAATGGCACGGCGAACAGGCTGAGGTAGAACTGATCCTCCAGGAAGGTGAATACTTCCCGCGGGTAGGACAGGTAGTGGAACACCAAACGATCCAGCCTTGACTGGAACTCGTTCCAGAAGAAGACCTCGGCCAGCGGCACCAGCAGCGCGACAACGCTCAGCAGAAACAGCAGCAACAGTCGCACGCCGCGACTGCCCAGGGCCGCACCGGCGCTGGCGAGGCCGGCCGCTGCCAGCGCCACGATCAGATCCGCGAGAAAGCCCTGGGCGAAAACCGCCAGGGGCCACAGCGGCGAGACCGAGTCCACGGGTAGCGCAGCTGGCAGGAACCCGGCGTACAGCACCGCGCGAACCAGCGTGCCGAGCAGCAGGAACAGCCCCAGCACGCGCAGGAACAAGGGAGCCAGGGGTGCGGTCATTCAGCCGGTGGCGATCCGGTAGTGGCTGATTTGCGTATCGTCGGCGCCCAGATCCGTGTAGTTGTCGTCGATGCGCGCCTGGATGTACTCGCGCCAGAGCACCGGGCGGTAGCGCGGACCGGAAGCTGCGGCCAGAGGGCCAAGGGGCTCGAGTACCGCATCGGGTTGCGGGTTGAGAAAGTACGGGGTGCTGTAGCGGGCTTGTCCGCGCATAGGCAGAACCCGGTGGACAGCGGCGCGATAGCGATCGTTGCTCAGGACCGCAAAGGCATCACCCAGATTGACGACCACGGCGCCCGGGTTCGCGGGCACGTCGATCCAGTCACCGGCGCGGGTCTGCGTCTGCAGGCCACCGACACTGTCCTGCAGCAGCAGCGTGATCAGGCCCGGATCGGTGTGATGGTTCAGGGCCATGTCACCGAGCTCGCGTGTTTGCGCGCGCTCCGGCGCCGCCAGCGGGTCGGTTGTTGGGGTAGTGGTTCAATCGCACGTTGCTGTGACGCGGGCTACCTGCGGGCATCGTGAGAGGCGCAGCGGCGAGCGCTTCGCGCGCCCCCGCTCCCGCGCTGCGCGCCGCCCCGAACGCCAGGGTCCGCCCGAGCAGCGTCAGTAGTTCCAGTGCCAGGGATCCCGTTGCGCCGTAGAACTCTGCGAGCGTGTCCTGAAAGCCGGGCGGCTGCGCGGGCCATTGGTTCGGGTCCCGTTCTCCGGGACGCCGTGGCTCGGTGTAGTCGAACACTTCCTTGAGATCCCGTTTGCGCTTGGTCAGCTCCCGATCGTAGTAGCCGAGCGCCTGGGTCTCGCTGCGCAGCACGGACAGCTTGTTGGCGCGCTCGCTGCCAAAGAACTCGGCGCTCGCGTGCCACATCCGGTCGAAGACGGCGTCCAGACCGTGGCCCGTGAGCAGGAAGAACCCGTGTTCCTGGCAGGCCTGATCGAGGGCTTCGTGTGCGCGGGCACTGGCGGTCGGGTCCGTGCCTGCGGCGCGCAGGGCGGTGAGGTCGGCGCTGGGCACGATCACGGGGGACATGCGGACTCCTGGCGGCGGCGGAGCCCGATTGTAGCGCACCCACCGCTGACCCAGGCCAGGCTGTAAGATCACGCCTGCGAGCCGGTCCGGTTGCGTCCGCGCCTGTGCCCGCAGCCAGCGACGCTGCGGGCGCGAACATGAACAGCGCCGAGGAGCCTATGAAACCTGCACTGAGTGACATCTCCCTGTTTTCTGAAGCCACGCTCCTCGAGCCATACGAGGCGTACCAGACACTGCGTGACGAGGCGCCGGTGTACTTCGTGCCGGAAATGAATCTGCACGTGATCACGCGCTATGAACTGGTCCGCGAAGCCATCCGCAACACCCGGGTGTTTTCCTCCCAGTTCGGCGACTTTCTCGCGGGCGCGCAGAAGATCCTGTTCGATTCGGCGCCCCCGGCGGCGCAGCAGCGCCTGCTGGAGCTTGGCGCGCAGCTCGTCGAGCTGCCGCCTACCATGCTGACGCTGGACGAGCCGGAACACACCCGCTACCGCTCGCTGGTGGCGGAACTGTTTACCGCATCGCGCATCCGGGCAGCACAGGATGCGGTGGCACAGGTCATCAACGAGACCATCGATACCTTTGCGCACCAGGAGCGGATCGACTTCATGAGCGCGTTTGCCAACCCGGTACCGCTGCTGATCATCGGCGACCGGCTCGGCGTGCCCCGCAGTGACCGCGCATTTTTCGATCACGCAGCCACGGAAGCCGCGGGCACCCTGCGCCTGTCGCCGCTGACGCCCGATGAGCAGATCGAGCGCGCGGAGACCGCCCTGGCCCTGCAGCGTTACCTGATCGATCTGATCGAGGCGCGTCGATCGCAGCCGGAAGAAGACATGATCAGCCAGCTCGCGAACAGTACCCTGGCCGACGAGGGTCGTCCTCTGACCCACGGGGAGTGCCTGAGCATTCTCAACCAGTTTCTGGTCGCCGGGCATGAGACCACCACCAGCGCGTTCGGCTGGGGCATGCTGCACCTTGCCGGCCGGCCCGATGCGCAGGCCTCTCTGCGGGGCGATGCCAAGCGGACTCGCACCTTTGTCGAGGAAGCGCTGCGCCTGGATGCACCGGTACAGGGGTTGCCGCGATTGGTGACACAGGACACGACGCTCGGCGGCGTCGACCTCCCGGCCGGCAGCATGGTAATGCTGCGCTTCGGGGCGGCGAATCGTGATGAGCGGCAGTTCCCTGAGCCGGACGTGCTCGATCTCGAGCGACCCAAAGCCGGTGCGCAGCTGGCATTCGGCAGCGGGGTTCATCACTGCATTGGCGCACCGCTGGCACGGCAGGAACTCAACCTCGGCTTTGCTGCGCTCTTCGATCGCATCGATGAAGTGACGCTCGATACGAGCGCGCCGCCCCCGCAGGCTGAGCCGAGCTTCGTGCTGCGCAACTTACCGCATCTGCCTTTGACGGTGCGCTGGCGTCGGTCTTGAGCCCGGTGCAGCCATGAGCGCAGCGCGACCGCGGGTCGCTCTGACGCGGCTGTTGCCCGAGCCCGTGCTCGGCACCCTGCGGGAGCGCTACGAGGTTCGCTTACCGGCGGACGGCAAGGCCATGAGGACCGAAGCGATACGGGACGCCTGCTACTGGGCGGACGCGCTTTGCCCGACGGTCACCGATGCACTCGACGCCACTTTCTTTCAGACCCTTGACCGGTCACGTTTGCGCACGCGCCTGCTCGCGAACTTTGGCGTGGGCTTCAACCATATCGATCTGCCCGCCGCGGCCAACCTCGGGATATCGGTCAGCAACACGCCCGGCGTACTGACCGACGCGACCGCGGACCTGACCATGGCGCTGATTCTGATGTGCGCACGGCGGGCGGGGGAAGGGGAGCGGGCACTGCGCGCGGGCCAGTGGCGGGGCTGGCAGCCCACAGCGCTCATGGGGCGCGATGTGACAGGCGCTCGCCTGGGCATCGTCGGTATGGGGCGCATTGGCCAGGCGGTCGCCGTTCGGGCGCGCTTCGGGTTCTCAATGTCCGTGCGGTACTTCAGCCGCACCCCCCTGCCGGCCCCTCGGGCCCAGGCCCTGGGGGCGGTGTCCGTGGACTCGTTGCAACAGCTCATTGAGAACAGCGATTTTGTGTCCCTGCACTGCCCGAGCACAGCGCAGACCCGTCATCTCATCAATGCGCAGACCCTGGGCTACTTCGCGCCGGACAGCTATCTGATCAACACCGCGCGCGGCGACATCGTCGATGAGGCCGCTCTCGCGCAGGCGTTGCAGGACGGGCGGCTCGCCGGGGCCGGGCTCGACGTGTACGAGCATGAGCCGCAGGTGCACCCGGGGTTAGGGGAATCCTCCCGCGCCGTGCTGCTGCCACATCTGGGTAGTGCGACGATCCAGACCCGCCGGGCCATGGCCGGGCTCGTTGCCCGCAATCTGCAGGCGTTCTTTGACGGGCAACCTCTGCCCAATCCCGTGGCCGCTTAAGCGCACCGTCTGCCGGCGCGTCGCGCTGCCACGATGAACACGTTATAGTTCGCCTCTAACCGCGCGGCCGCGCGACAGCAGGAACCCTCATGTCAGATCTCACCGCCACCATGCGTACCAGCAAGGGCGATATTCACCTCAGACTCTTTCCGGAACAGGCACCGGTGACTGTCGCGAACTTCTTAAACCTCGCCCAGCATGGGTTTTATGACGGGCTGGGATTCCATCGAGTGATCGCTGATTTCATGATCCAGGGCGGGTGCCCGCAGGGCACCGGCACCGGTGGTCCCGGCTACCGCTTCGAAGACGAGTGCACGCCAGCGCTGAAGCACGCTGAGCCCGGTCGGCTCTCCATGGCCAACGCGGGGCCCGGCACCAATGGTTCCCAGTTCTTCATCACCCACGTCCCCACGCCCTGGCTTGATGGCGCGCACACCATCTTTGGGGAAGTCTTCGGCGAGGCGGATCAGGCCGTCGTCAACAGCATCGCCCAGGGGGACAAGATCGACGCCATCGAACTCGCAGGCGATGTGCAGGCGCACCTCGACGCGCATGCGGATCGGGTGGCCGACTGGAACAAAGCTCTGGGCTAGCGGGCTGAGGCCCGCCTCCCGGCGAGCGCCGGGGTAGCAATCGACCTAGAGCACCCCTCGATCGCGCAGCGCGGCGATTCGCTGTGCGTCGTAGCCGAGCGACGCCAGGATCTCGTCCGTGTGCTCTCCGAGCCGCGGCGGAGGTCGCCCCGCCGACGGCTCATCCACACTGGCCCGATGTCCCGGGCCGACGACGGTGGTTTCCCCGTCCCGCTTGGGGTGTGGCAGGGCCTGCAGGAGGTTTCGTTCCCTAAGCTGCAGATCGCTGAGCGCGTGGTCGATGCTGGTGATCTCGGAGCAGGGCACGCCCGCGGTGTTGAGGGTGCGCAGCCAGTGTGCGGAGGATTGGGCCTTGAGCGCGCCACTCAGGGCGGCGCGGATCTCGTCTGCATGCGCGATGCGGCTGCGGGTATCGGCAAAGCGATCATCTTTGAGCCAGTGCGCCAGCTCGAGCTGCGTCAGAAGCGCCGCCATCTGCGCCGGTTTTAAGGCGCTGATCTGCACGTATCCATCCGCGCTGGGGAACACATTGGCCGTTGGTTCCCGGGTCGGAGAGGCATTGCCGTTGAGCTGAGGCGTGCGCCCGGTGAGCGCCGTGCTGGCGACCTGAGGCGCCTGCATCATCAGCGCCGTGTCGAGCATGCTGACATCGAGGTGCTGGCCCTCGCCGGTGTTGGCCCGGCGCAGCAGCGCTGCCGACAGCGCGAAGGCCGCGTGCAGAGCCGTAGACATGTCAACGGCAAAGAAACCGGTCCGTGTCGGCCCGGAATCGGCGTGACCGGTGATACTCATCATGCCGGACGCCGCCTGAATGGCGCCGTCAAATGCGGGCAGATCAGATTTGGGGCCGCTCTGGCCGTAACCGGAAATGGAGCAGTAGACAATGTCCGGCTTGATTCTGCGGACCCGCTCGTAGCCCAGGCGCAGCTTGTCCATGGTGCCGGGCTTGAAGTTCTCCACCACCGCATCGGCGGTGGCGATCAGCGCTTCGGCGATCTCCCGGCCCTCATCGCTCTTCAGATTGAGCGTGATGCTGCGTTTGCCCTGATTGCAGGTCATGAAGCTCGCAGTCATCCCGGGCTGGCTGTCGCTCGCCTGGTTGCCGCCAACGAGCAGAGCGCGGGTCATGTCCCCGGTCTCCGGTAGCTCGATCTTGATGACCTCGGCGCCCTGCAGCGCGAGTTGCTGGGTGGCGAAGGGGCCCGCCAGCACCTGGGTAAAGTCGACGATGCGCAGTCCGCTGAACGCCTGGCTCACAGCGCTCAGTCCTTGTCGCTTTTCTTGCCGCTCTTGCGCTTGCTGCCCGCGCTGACCAGATCGAAGAAGGTCCGCTGGAAGGCATCAACGCTCTGTACGCCGCCGGCGACGAGCTGCGACGCCAGCTTGCCCAGATAGGCGGGGTCAGAGGTGGCGTCGATCTGTGCCTGAACCCGCTCCACGATCTTGTCCTGGATCGGGCTGACGTCCGGCAGGCCGAAAAAGCGGCGCGCTTCTTCCGGAGACACGTCGATGTCGATGTTGATTTTCATACTTGCTCCTTGAGGCCGCCTACTGCAGCAGCGCTCGACTGATCACCAGTTTCATGATCTGGCTGGTGCCCTCGAGAATCTCGTGCACCCGCAGATCGCGGAAGAATCGCTCCACCGGGTAGTCCTGCAGATAGCCATAGCCGCCGTGGAGCTGGAGCGCGTCGTTCACGACCTTGGAGCCATTTTCCGTGGCCATAAGCTTGGCCATGGCAGCGAACTGCGTCTTGTCCGGTGCGTTCGCCGTCACTTTGCGAGCCGCCAGATAGAGCAGGGCGCGGGCCCCCGCGAGCTGTGTCGCCATGTCGGCCAGCATGAACTGCGTATTCTGGAAGTCGGCGATGGCATTGCCGAACTGTTTGCGTTCCTGGGTGTACGTAAGGGCCTCATCCAGGCAGCGCTGGGCGCCGCCGAGGGAGCAGGCGCCGATGTTGAGGCGGCCTCCATCGAGGCCTGCCATGGCGATCTTGAAGCCTTCACCCTCGGCACCGACACGGTTCGCAACGGGCACCCGCACGTCATCGAAGCTGACCGTAGCCGTCGGCTGAGAGTGCCAGCCCAGCTTGCGCTCGTTTGCGCCGAACACGACTCCTGGCATGTCGCGCTCGATGACCAGGCAGCTCACGCCGCCGGCGCCCTCGTCGCCGGTGCGCACCATGGTCACGTACAGATCGTTGGCGCCGGCACCGGAGATAAAGGCTTTGCCGCCGTTCACAACGTAGTGGTCGCCGTCGAGCACGGCACGGGTTTTCAGCGAGGCTGCGTCGCTGCCCGCACCGGGTTCCGTCAGGCAGTAGCTGGCGATCAGGTCCATGCTCACCAGCCGCGGGACGAACTTCGCCCGCAGCTCGTCATGGCCGAAGCAGTCGATCATCCAGCTGGCCATGTTGTGAATGGAGATAAACGCTGAGGTGGACGGGCACCCGTAGGCCATGGCCTCCATGATCAGGGCAGCTTCCATTCGCCCCAGGCCGATGCCGCCGTGCTCCGCGCCGACGTAGATGCCACCGAAGCCGAGCTCCGCGCTCTTGCGAATGGCCTCGAGGGGGAAGGTGGAGTGCTCGTCCCAGCTCGCCGCGTTAGGGGTGATTTCCTCTGCGGTAAAGCGCGCGGCCAGGTCGACAATGGCCTGTTGATCTTCCGTTAAATCGCTGTGGGTCATGGCGTGCTCCGCGTCGTCTCGATCATGCCGGTAGCGGGCCTCGTTGGAAGGCCTGCATCCGCTCGCGATGTTCTGCTCGAATCGGTATCGATTTGCGTGTCTTCAGGTCCAGACTGATCCCCAGTGCTTCTGCGCTGACGGCCAGCGCGCCGCTTGGCACCGAGTAGATCAGATGGGCAATCTGCTGCGTCTTGTTGCCGATCTCGCCGATTGCCCCCAGATGTTCGTAGCCCTGGCCGCAATATAGCGGCTCGTGAAACTGCATTCGATACTCCAGGACCGCGCCGCCCAGGTACGCGTCGTCCTCTCCGGCGCTGTCTTCGGCGCCGCTGTCTTCGGCGCCGCCGCCGCCGCCGCGCAGTCGGGCCCAGAAGTTGGGCATGCTGTCGGACGTCCGGCCCATGTAGTGCCAGGGGCTCATACGGCCGCGCTCATCGCACTCTTCCGGGCCGATGATGCCGGCACCGATCGCACGGTACCCCGCCTGCGCCGCTGCGGCCGCCGTCAGTGACGCATAGGGGCTGGTGCGAGCGGTGACTCCCCGGGACCCGAACTCCGGGGTCAGCGGGTGCGTCGCCTGTGCGCGAAGCTGGTCCAGGTTCTGTGGCGGTAGCGCCTGCGTGCCAAACTCGCTGACGAAGGTCGCGAGGGTCACGCCCGTTTCCGAATGGTACAGCCGGGTCAGGAGCGTCGGCGTTGGTGCATCGCTGTCGGCGATGGCGCACTCGCCGGTGATCGGCGTTGCCATCCGCGCTTCCCGCAGGTAGCGGATATGGTGCGCGCGCAGCCCGTCGAGCCAGTGATGGCCTGGCGTTGCCGTCACCCCGTGGCGAAGGGCGAAGGCGGTCAGAGCCTGATGCGCCTTGTGCAGATAAAAGCGCACGTTGAGGTGATCGTTCTCGTCGCACTCCCAGCGATTCACGCTGCCCTGATAACAGCGCTCAAAGGCCATCGAGGTACCGCTCCGCGTCGAGCGCGGCCATGCAGCCAAAGCCGGCCGAGGTAATGGCCTGGCGGTAGATGTGATCGGAGACGTCGCCCGCCGCAAACACGCCGGGCACGCTGGTCGCGGTGGCGTTGCCGTCGAGCCCACTGTGCGTGCGGATGTAGCCGCCGCTCATATCGAGCTGCCCGGCAAAGATGCCGGTGTTCGGTGAGTGGCCAATCGCGATGAAGACGCCGTGCACGTCAACACTCTGTGGTGCTCCTGCGGTGCTTTCCAGCCGGACACCGGTGACCCCGGCGTCATCGCCGAGTACTTCGACCAGGTTGTGATTCCAGATCGGTTTGATGTTTTCCTTGGCGCGCAGCCGGTCCTGCAGAATGGCCTCCGCCCGCAGCTCGTCACGGCGGTGGACCAGATGGACCGTGCTGCAGAGGTTCGATAGATACAGCGCTTCCTCGACGGCGGTATTGCCGCCTCCGACAACGACGACTTCCTTGCCGCGATAGAAAAAGCCGTCGCAGGTTGCGCAGGCGCTCACGCCGCGCCCCTTGTAGGCTTCTTCGCTGGGGAGACCCAGATACTTGGCGGACGCCCCGGTGGCGATGATCAGCGCATCGCAGCTGTAGCTGCTCGCGTCGCCGTGCAGCACGATGGGCACGGTACGTGGCGGGGTAGCGTCGCCGAGCTCGGCACTGTGAATATGATCGTTGACCACCTGACAGTCGAAGCGCTCCACGTGCTCCGCCATCTGCATCATGAGCTCCGGTCCCTGCAGCTCCGAGTGGCCGCCGGGCCAGTTCTCGACCTCCGTCGTCGTGGTGAGCTGGCCGCCGACCTCCACGCCGGTCAGCAACACCGGCTTCAGGTTGGCGCGCGCTGCGTACAGCGTAGCGGTGTAGCCGGCCGGTCCGCTGCCGAGCACGATCAGGCGGTGGTGGACGGGGCTGGTATCTGACATCGGTGTCTCCCGGGAAAGCGCGGATTATAGAGGACCGTGCTGCAGAAGCGACGCGAAGACCCAGGCCCCGCGCGGTCCTAGCCGATGCGCGTTGCGCCGGGGATCGGGATCATGGTCGTCGAGGAGCTGGCCTTGATCTTTTTTGTTTCTATCAATAGCTCGAAATTGTCTTTCACGCGTTGCATCGCCGTTGCGGACAGCTCCGGGCTGCCGCGCGTGCAGACCCAGGCGTTCTTGCCGTGTGTCTTGGCCAGGTAGGCGGACAGATCCGCAACGTCCGCCACCTGCTCCCAGGCGGCGATACCGGGGTTGTCGCCACTGAACGGGTAGGGCGCAACGCCGATGCTGGCCGAGAGCCTCAGGGCCTTCCCGTATTTGGGGTCGAATCGGTGATCTGCAATGGTCCGGCGAAAACGCTCGGCCAGAAGCTCGAGGTCCTGCTCATCGGAGACCTGGCCGATGACGAGGAACTCATCGCCGCCCCAGCGAAACACCGTGTCCGTGTCCCGGGCACAGGCCCGCAGAAGATCGCTCACCTGGACCAGGGTGTGGTCCCCCGTGTGGTGCCCGAAGGTGTCATTGATCGGTTTGAACTCGTCGAGATCGATCATCATGAAGAACAGCAGCCGCTGTTCTTCCTCGCCAGATTTCTGGCTGTCGATGTAGGCGCGTTCGACGCGCGCGACTTCGC
>JBCDIK010000051.1:0-18031 GCA_038749065.1 Pseudomonadota bacterium
GCGGGTGTCAGGCTGTCATCGCTGGTCATGGCTAGATCGAATCCTTCTGTAAACGGCGATGAGTCTGGACCGCACGATTCTCACAGCCCGGCCAGGGCGGCGCGCGCGATAGCAACTGTCCTGCTGTGCCGGAAGCTGCAAGTCGTGCAGATAGCTGGAAAGGGTACGGCAGGCCAGATGAACCGGGCGGCACGCAGGCGCGTTCCTAGCCTGACTAGTTTAGGGCCTGAGCCGGCGAATTTCGACGCTGCGGACCGGTCGAATTTCGTCCCGGCAGGGGCCAAGATGTCGCGCCGTGCAGCGGGTGCACGGCGCGATGCAGCGATATGCGAGGAGACGAGCACAAACATGGCCAGGCTCTATCTGATTCGACATGGCGAAGCGGCGGCGGGCTTTGCCGGCCACCGGGATCCCGGCTTAAGCGACTTAGGACGCGAGCAGGCGCACGCCGTCGCCCGGGCGCTGGCCTCGGTAACACAGGCGGAGCTATACAGCTCACCACTTGCCCGCGCTCAGGAGACTGCCGCGCCGCTGGCGGAGCTGCAGAACCGGGCGCCGCAGATCGAACCGGCGCTGGCCGAGATCCCCTCCCCCACGGACGACCTCGCCGAGCGCGCGCGGTGGCTGCGCGAGGCCATGAGCGGCCGCTGGCAGGCGTTGCCCCCGGCCCAGCGCGCGTTCCGCGAGGCCCTGGTTGCGCGGCTGATCGCGCAGGCGACCGATGCGATCTTCTTCAGCCACTTCGTCGCCATCAACCTGGCGGTCGGCGCCGCCACTGGGGATGACCGGATGCACCTGTTCGCCCCGGACAATGGCTCCATTACCGAGCTGGAAACGGACGGCCAGCGGTTGACGCTGATCGCCCAGGGTCGCGAGGCCAGCACCTACATCAACTGATCGACCGACGCGGTCAGATTTACGCTTTCGGCCACTACATATTGGCGAAATTCGCTAAGGATCCCCGAAGCAGATCCGCCAGCGAGATCCGCGTTCGTCACAAGTCCTTGATTTTAGACGAGCTCTGCACTCGCCGCGGACTGGCACGCTTCCTGTTACGCCTGAGGTGACTCAAGCAGAACAGCCGATCACAACGCATGATCGACACCTTCGCCAAACATCCGGTGGCAGCCAACCTGACCATGGTGGCCATGATTCTGGCCGGCCTCTGGGCCGTCCGCGTCATGCCGACGCAGCTGGACCCGCCCGCCAACTACCCGTTCATCTGGGTCGAAGTGACCTGGGAAGGCGCCAGCGCGGAAGATCTTGAAGCGCTCGTGACCCGGCCCCTGGAGCAGGCGCTTAAGAACCTGCCCGGCCTGCGCGAACTGAACTCGCGATCGAGCTACGGCCAGGCCCGGCTGGCCGTGCAGCTCACCTACGACGCGGACCTGATGCTCGCGCTCGATCAGACCAAGCAGCGGGTGGCGAGCATTCGCAACCTGCCACCGGACATCGAGCCACCGGTGATCCGCCGCGCGCTGGATTTCGAGCCGATCATGCAGCTCACCCTGACCGGGCCCGGGTCCGTGCGCGATCTGGTCCCGCTGGCGCGAACCTTCGAAGCGCAGCTCCTGGCGCGCGGCGTCGAGTCCGTCGAGTACGACGGTCTGCCGGAAGAGGAGATCGCACTGCTGGTGAACCGGGAGCGTCTGCCGCAGCTGGGCGCGACCCTGCCGGAGCTGGCGGCGCAGATTCGCAGCAGCTCGAGCAACGTGCCAGCGGGCGCGCTCGGCGCTGGGCAAGGCGCCATGCAGCTGCGCAGCCTGGGCCAGGAGCGCACCGCCACCGGCTTCGAGTCGCTGCTCCTGCGCAGCGGCGACACGCTGGTGCGGCTGGGCGATATCGCCACGGTGACCCGCCAGGCGCGTCCCGGGCAACCGGCGCTGCAGCGGAACGGGCAGCCCGCCATCGAGATGGTGCTGTGGCGGGACACCGCAGCGGACGCCTACCTAAGCGCCCGGATCGTGGACGACTGGCTCGAAGAGATCACCCCGCAGCTGCCGCCGGGCGTGACGATCACGCGCACCCTCGAAGTCTGGCAACTGCTTCGCGCTCAGCTGGAGATGATCGGCAGCAACGGCCTGTCCGGCCTGGTGCTGGTGCTCGTCGTGCTCTTCACCTTCTTAAGTGCGCGCGCCGGCTGGTGGGTCATGGTCGGCATGCCCGTGAGCTTTCTGCTGGCCCTGGCAATTTTCTACCTGGGCTTCGGCTACGGGATCAGCATCATCGCGCTCATCGGCCTGATCATGGCCCTGGGCATCGTGGTCGACGACGCCATTGTGGTGGGGGAGGACATCGTGACCCTGCATCAGCAGGGCGCCACCCCCGCCGAAGCCGCCGTGCGCGGCGCGCGGCGCATGTTCGTGCCCGTGGCCACCTCGTCGGCGACCACGCTGGCGGCGTTTCTGCCGCTGCTCATCATCGGCGGCATGCTCGGCGATGCGGTGCTGGCCCTGCCCACCCTGCTGCTGTGCGTGATCATCGCGTCCCTGATCGAGTGCTTCCTGGTGCTGCCCGGGCACCTGCGCCACAGCCTGGAACACCCCCGCGCCAGAGTGACGCCCGCCTGGCGCGTGCGCTTCAACGCCGCCTTTGAGGGGTTTCGCGATCAGCGTTTTCTGCCGCTGCTGCAGCGCGCGCTGGCGGCGCCGGGCGCGACCCTGTGCGCCGCGCTGGGCGCGGTCACTGTCGCGCTGTCCCTCATCGCGTCGGGCCACGTGGGTTTCAATCTGGTCACGGGTTTCGACTTTGAGAGCCTGGAAGCCAACGTCAGCTTCAGCGCCAGTGCCACGGAGGCGGACAAGGCGCAGTTCCTCGTCGATCTGGAGCGCGCGCTGGTCACCGGCAACGAAACGCACGACTCAGCGAACCTGACCGGCTGGACCAGCAAGGCGCGGCTGGCGCGGTTCAACGGCGACCGCTACACCGGCGAAGAGTACGCGTCCCTACGGGCGGACTACGCCTTCGAGGAGTTTCGCACGGTGACCCCGGAAGCGTTTGTGGCGCAGTGGCGCGATCGCATCCAGCCGCCCGGCTTTGTCGAGCAGTTCGAACTGAAAGTTGCCGGCGGCGCTGCCGGGGGCGAGCCGGATCTGACACTGGTGCTCCAGGGCGATGACCTGACGCAGCTGAAAGCCGGCGGTGAAGCGCTGGCCGCTGCGCTGGCCGCCTACCCGGGCGTGACGGAAGTGAGTGACAACCTGCCCTATGGCAAGGCACAGATCATCTTTACGGTGCTGCCCGCAGCCCGGGAACTCGGCCTGTCGACCGCCGATGTCGGTCGCCAGCTCCGCGCGGCCTACAGCGGCGAGCGTGTGCAGCTATTCAATGAGGCTGACAGTGAAATCGAGGTGCGCCTGCGCCTGCCGGAACACGAGCGCCGCGACATTGAGGGGCTGCGCCGCTTTCCCATTCGTACCGCCGACAATCGGTTCGTGCCCCTGGGGAACATCGCCGACCTGCGCTACCGGCGCGGGATCGATCTGATCCGCCACGCGGACGGCGCACTGGCGCTGGCGGTCAATGCCCGGGTGAACTCGGAGCAGGCCAACGCGCTCGCCATTCTCGAGGGCGTGCGGGAAGACGTGCTGCCCGATCTGCTGCAGCGCTTTGACCTGAGCTACGACCTGGGCGGCCAGTCCCAGGCCGACGCAGAGCTGCTGGCGATCATGCAGATCGGCGCGCTGCTCACCCTGGTGTTGATCTACCTGATTCTGGCCTGGGCATTCGCCAGCTACCTGTGGCCGCTCGCCATCATGATGGCGATCCCCTTCGGCTTTACCGGCGCAGTCGCCGGGCACTGGCTGCTCGGCGTCGAGGTGGGCGCCATGTCGCTGCTCGCGTTCTTCTCGCTGACCGGCATCGTAGTCAACGACTCCATCGTGCTCGTCAGCTTTCTGCGTCGAGAACTTGAGAAGGGCCTTGCGCTGCGCGCCGCCCTGATCGAAGCGGTGCGCGCGCGCTTCCGCGCCGTGCTGCTCACCTCCCTGACCACGATCGCAGGCCTGGCGCCGCTGCTGTTCGAGCGCTCGACACTGAGCATGTACACCACCCCGATCGCGGTCACCCTGTGCTTCGGCCTTGCCTTCGCAACGCTGCTGGTGCTGATCGTGATCCCCGCGCTGCTGTTACTGCTCGAAGGGGGCAAAGGGCGACTCAAGCGCCTGACGCAGTCGCTGCGGCCCGCCGCAGGCATGCACGCCGAGCCCGGACACTCATCGACCCTGCCGACCTCATCACAAGGAGCCCGCTCATGACCGCCCAGTTGCACCGCTTTACCGCCCGCCTGCGCGCGCATCCGATGCTTCGCCGCGGCCTGCTCGGGGGTGCCTTTCTGGGAGGCGGCGCGCTGCTCAGTGCAGCGCTCTTCGCGACCGGGCCCGAGCCGATCGTCGAGCAGGCACCGGAGAAAGCCTGGCCAGTGACAGCGATTGCCATCGAAGAGGCGACCCTCGCGCCCAGCTTCCGCGCCTTCGGCAAGATCGAATCGCGCAACACCGCGGAGCTGGCCGCTGAGCTGCAAGCGCGGGTCACGGCCATCCACGTCCGCGAAGGCGATCGGGTTCGCCAGGGCGACCTGCTGGTAACCCTTGATGATGAAGCGCTCGCCTTCGACGTCGCTGCCGCCGCCGCTCAGGTCCAGGCGCGACAGGCCGAGCTCGATGCCCTGACCCTGGAACAGGCGCACCTGCAATCCACGGACGCCGAGCAGGAGGCGCGCGTTGCGGCCGCCAACGCCAAGCTCGAGCGTCACGAAGAACTGCGCGGTCGAGGATTGATCAGCGCCGGCCTGCTCGACGAGATTCGCCAGCAGGTCAGCTCAGATCGCATCGGGCATGCCGACCACCGGACCCGCATGAACAATCTGCCGAATCGTCTGCGCGCCGCCCAGGCCGCGCTCGACGAAGCTCGAGCCAGGCTCGGCACCGCCGAGGTCACGGCGGGCAAGGCCATGCTGCGCGCACCCTTCGACGGCGTCGTACTGAGCGTGGCAACCGCGGTCGGCGCGACCACGTCGCCCTTTGCCACGCTGCTGACAGTCGCCGACCGGAACGCCTATCAGGTCCGCGTGCCAGTGCCTCCCGCCCACCACCAGGCGTTCACGAACGCGGTCTTGGAGCAAGGGACTGTCGGAATCGACCGCGGGATTCGCGGCGCCATTCGCAGCAGCGACGGCACCCGCACGCTGGCGGCAGCGACCTTCAGCCACTTGGCCGGCGCCGTGGCCGGCGGCGTGCCCAATGCCGACGCCCTGTTTGCCTTCGAGACCGCCGGGGACGACGCCCTGCTGGCGCTGCCCCTGGGCAGCACCGTCGAGCTGCGGGTTGAGCTGCCCCCGGTCGCGAAGGTCGTGGCGCTGCCGCCGGAGGCGCTCTACGAAAACGCGCGGATCTACCGGGTCATCGACGAGCGCCTGCAGCGCGTTGCGGTGGAGCAGCTGGGCACCCATGACAGCAGCGACGGGCCACGCGTGCTGGTGCGCGCGCCAGAGCTCGCCAGCGGCCAGCAGGTCATCATTACGCAGCTCCCCAACCCGGTCTCGGGGCTAAAGGTGAAGGTGGCCGCACCGACGCCGGTCACCCCGAGCGATGCCGGGGAAGCGCAGATCGCCCGACCAGAGCAGTCGCCGTCGGCGGACGCGCAGACCCGCGCCGCCGCCTTAGCGGCGGCGCACCGAGCGCGTTATCGCGCCGATCAGCAGCAGCGCAGCACCAAGGCGCCGAGCCCCAACGCGCAGGTCCTGCCGGCCGCACCGGCAGTGCTGTTGCCCCGCAACACCATCGCCCCGAGTGCACAGAAGAAGCAGCCGCCCGCGAAGCAACGCGTGGCATCGCGGCGCTACCGGATGGCCTGAGGCAGATCGATCGCCCTTCGATCGGGCGGCGCGCGCGGTGCTAGCGCAGGCTCAGCACCGCACGAAAGTCCTCGAGCGTCGGCAGCGGCTGCCGGCCATCGCCGGCGAGATTGAGCATGAGGCGCTCGAAAAACTGCCACTCATCGCCCAGGAGCTGTCCCTTGCCCTGAGCATCGATCAGCGCGAACTGCGCCAGAGCCACGCGCAGGGCATCCAGACTGTGGCGCCGCCGGAAGCTTGCGACCAGATCCTTGAGCGGGCCGAAGGTGCGGCCCGCCAGGACGTTCCGGAACGAGGCGCCCACTGCGGGCAGCACCGCAAAGATCGACAGGCCTTCGTCCTTAAGGCTCGCGATCGCACGGGTCACCCGTGTCGACTCGCCGGCGAGCACGGCGTTGGCAAGATCAAACACGCCGTAACTACTGGCGTCCTCGATGCAGGCCATCACATCGCTGAGGGCGATGGGTTGCTCGAAATCCTGCAGCGTCAGCTTCTCGACATGCTGACGGCCGGCGAGCAGGTTGCCTTCGATCCGCTCGGCGAGGTAGCGCAGCGCGTCGTCCTGCAGGCTCAGCCCGGCCTGGCGCAGGCGCCCTTTCAGCCAGCGCGGCACTTCGCCGGGATCCATGTCATACACGGTCAACACCGCGCCCAGGCCATCGATGGCCTTGACCCAGCTGCTCTTGCGCTGGTTGCCGTCCAGGCGGTCACTGCGAATCAGCAGCAGCGTATCGTCCGGCGGGTCCGCCACGTAGGCCCGCAGCGCCGCCGCGCCAGCCTTGCCGAATTTGTTTTCCTTCACCCGCACGTCGAGCACCCGGCGGCTCGAGAACAGAGACATGGCCGCCGCGTCCTGCTGCAGCAGATCCCAATCCGCATCGGCATCCATGTACAGCACCGAGCGCTCGTCATAACCCGCGGCTCGGGCGGCAGAGAGAATGGCATCGCAGGCCTCTTCCCGCTGCAGGGGCTCATCGCTGTTGATCAGGTAGGCGGGGCGCAGATCGCGCCTCAGATCATCGGCCAGGGTCCAGGGTTTGAGCTGCACGCGATCAGCCCGCTGCCCGCTCGGCGAGCACCTGGTTGACGCTGCGCAGGACCTGATCGACCAGGTCCCGGGTCAGTTCCTGCTCGACCAGCCGCTGTTCTTCGTTGCTGCCAACGATGTTGTCGCGGTCCACCCGGAAGAAGCGCTTAACCTCGATCCAGCGGGGCTCGATGAGTTCTTCGCTCGACCCGGCCACCGCGCTGAATTGCACGGCCCGGGTCAGTTCCCACTCGGCCGCACGCGCCTGGCCGGTCACGGACAGGTTGCGCCGCTCCCGGCGCTCATCGAGCACGCGCACCTGCACTTCGGCGGCCTCAGGGCCATCGGTCACGGTGACCCGGCGCTGGGCAAAGGCACGGCGCAGTGCCTGGGCAAACTCACTGCTGCCGACGCGGGTCGGGTCAGCGCCGCGCACGAACACGGACTGGGCGCTGACGTTCAGGCCCGTGCCGCGCAGCTTGAACCCACAGCCGGCGACTAACGCACAAGCCAGCAGCGCAAGGCCCAGGCGCTGCCAGATCATCAGCCCACCACCAGGTTGACCAGCTTGCCGGGCACATAGATGGCCTTGCGCAGGGCTTTGCCGTCCATGAATCGCTGCACGTTGTCATCGGCCAGGGCGGCGGCCTGGGCTGCGTCCTGATCAACGTCACTCGGGACCGTGATGCGCGCGCGCACCTTGCCATTCACCTGGACCACGAGGGTGGTTTCCTCCAGCACCAGCGCAGCGGGGTCATGATCAGGCCAGCGCGCATAGGCCAAGAGGCCCGCTTCACCCAGCTGCTCCCAGAGCACCTGCGTCAGGTGCGGCGCGATCGGCGAGAGAATCACGACGGCAATGCGCAGCGCCTCGTGCACCGCGGCACGATCATTGTCATCAGCGACCGTTGTGCCTCGAACCGCATTGATCAGCTCATGGGCGCGGGAAACGACCGTATTGAACTGCCGGCGGCGCCCGAAATCATCGTCCGCCCGCGCGAGCGCGTCATGCGCCACTCGCCGCAGCTCAGTGGCAGCCGGCGACAAAGCGCTGGTGTCCAGGGGACCCGGCAGGCCATCGGCCAGATGATCCTGCGCCACCTGATGCAGGCGCTTGAGAAAGCGGCTCTGGCCGTCGACGCCGCCTTCGCTCCACTCGAAGCTCTGCTCCGGTGGAGCCGCGAACATCATGGCCGTACGAACCGCATCAGCCCCGTACTTCTCGAGCAGCTTCTGCGGGTTGCCGGCATCGCCCGCCGACTTCGACATCTTCTTGCCGTCCTTGAGCACCATGCCCAGCATCAGCAGGCGCTCGAACGGCTCATCGCTACTCAGCAGGCCCGCATCACGCATGAGCTTGTGATAGAAACGCGCGTAAAGCAGATGCAGGATCGCGTGCTCGATACCGCCCACGTAGGTATCCACGGGGGTCCAGAACGTCGCCCGCTCATCGACCATGGGGCTGTTCGCGTTCGGGCTGGCGAAGCGCGCGTAGTACCAGGACGACTCCATGAAGGTGTCAAAGGTATCGGTCTCCCGCGTGGCCGGACCGCCGCACTCCGGGCAGGTGGTCTGCAGCCACTCCGGCATGGCTTTGAGCGGCGAACTGACGCCTTCAAAGGTCACCTCTGTGGGCAACTCGACCGGCAGATCTGCTTCTGCCACGGGCACCACGCCACAGGCGTCGCAGAACAGCATCGGAATCGGACAGCCCCAGTAGCGCTGCCGGGAAACGCCCCAGTCGCGCAGCCGATAGTTGACGGTCCGACGACCGGCCTGCTTGCCAGCAAGCGCATCTGCGATGGCATCAAAAGCGCCACCGAAGTCCAGGCCATCGTAGTCCCCGGAGTTAATCAGTTGGCCGTGCGCCGTATAGGCCGCCTGCTCGAGATCACAGTGCGCGTCGTCGCCGACCGCATCTGGTGCCGGCTCGATCACCTGCACGATGGGCAGCGCATACTTGCGAGCGAACTCCCAATCGCGCTGGTCATGGCCGGGCACACTCATGACCGCCCCGGAGCCGTACTCCATGAGCACGAAGTTCGCGACCCAGATGGGCAGCCGCTGACCGGTCAGCGGATGGATCGCCTCGATCCCCGTCGCCCGTCCCAGCTTGTCCATGGTCGCAAGGTCCGCTTCCGCGGCTTTGACCTGCTTGCACTCAGCAATGAATTGCGCGAGCGCCTCATCGCCCTCGGCCGCCAGGGTCGCCAGCGGGTGTTCACAGGCCACGGCCACGTAGGTCGCACCCAGCAGCGTGTCGGGCCGGGTGGTATAGACCGTCAGCGTGCGCTGCTCGGCGGGGATCGCGAGCGCGTCATGCTCGGCCACGGCAAAGTCGATCTCGACCCCTTCCGAGCGACCGATCCAGTTGCGCTGCATGCTCTTGACCGACTCCGGCCAGCCTTCGAGCTCGTCCAGCTCGCTTAAGAGTTCCTGCGCATACTCGGTGATCTTGAGGTTCCACTGCGGCAGCTCACGCCGCTCCACCGGGGCGCCGCTGCGCCAGCCCTTGCCATCGATCACCTGTTCGTTGGCAAGCACGGTCTGGTCCACCGGGTCCCAGTTCACCATGCTGCTCTTGCGATAGACGAGACCCTTCTTGTAGAGCTGGATGAAGAACCACTGCTCCCAGCGGTAGTAGTCGGGATCGCAGGTGGCGAACTCCCGGGACCAGTCGAAGGCGAAGCCCAGCGCGTTCATCTGCCCGCGCATATTGGCGATATTGGCGCGCGTCCACTCCGCCGGCGGGATCCCGTGCTTGATCGCCGCGTTTTCCGCCGGCAGGCCAAAGGCATCCCAACCCATGGGTTGCAGGACCTGCTTGCCCTTGAGCCGCTGATAGCGACCGATCACATCGCCCAGGGTGTAGGCACGCACGTGTCCCATGTGCAGCTGGCCACTGGGATAGGGAAACATCGTCAGGCAGTAATAGGCGTCTTCCCGGGCACCGGGCTCGGTCACCTCGAAGGCGCGCTCGGACTGCCACTGGCTCTGCACAGCGGCTTCGATCGCGCGAGGATCGTACAGCGAGAAATCGGGGGAAGCGGTCATGGGGGCTCGGTATCTTTGGCTGGTCGCAAACGAGCGCGCAAGAATAGCACCAGCGACAGCGCCACGCCGATGCCCAGCAGCAACGGCCAGTGGCCAAAACGGGCGAAGGGCGTGAGCCCGCCGCGCAGTTCATAGGCCCCCTGCAGCACCCCGGCCTCGAAGCGCGGCAACGCCTCCGTCACCCGCCCCCGATGGTCCACGATGACCGTGTAGCCGTTGTTGGTGGCCCGCAGCAGATAGCGACCCAGCTCCAGGGCCCGCAGGCGCGCGAGCTGGCGGTGCTGTTCCGGCCCGAGGGAGCGCCCGAACCAGGTGTCATTGGAGATCGTCAGCAGTACCGCCGCGGGCATGTCTCCGCGCACCAGCGCCGGGTAGGCGATCTCGTAGCAGATCGCCATGGCCGCGCGCTTCTCGCCAATGCGCAGTAAGGGCTGCTGCATCGGTCCCGGCGACGCGTGGGACATGGGCAGATCAAAAAACCGGATGAGCCCCCGCAGCAGATCCTCCAGGGGCACATATTCGCCGAAGGGCACGAGCCGGCGCTTACGGTAACGGCCGCTTCCAGCGCCCACAGCCACGGCCAGGTTCGCGAAACTGTAGGCCGTGTCCCCACCGGGCACAGGCACGGCCTCAACGGCGGGCAACCCCAGCACCAGCGTGGTTCCCGCCTGCCGGCCGCGCTCGGCCCAGCGCGCCAGATAGGGCGCAGCCTCGTGCTCGTAGAGCGTGATCGCCGCCTCCGGCCAGAGCAGCAGATCCACGCCCCAATGCGGTTCGCTCAAACGCTGCATGGTCGCCAGAATCGGCGCCCGTTGGGCGGGCTGCCACTTGGTCGCCTGCGGGATGTTGCCCTGCACCAGCGCTGCGCGCCCGGTGCCCGTCGGCTGCGTCCACTCCACCGGAGCCAGCGCCAGCCCCAGCAGCAGCACCGCAAGCCCGGGCAGCAACGCTCTCAGTCGCGCCGCGCGGCCACGGACCAGCACGCCGCGGGCGAGCGCCACGCCCATGATCAGCGTCACCGTCGACAACAGCAGCACGCCGCCCACCGGTGCAAAGGCGGCCAGCGGACCATCGATCTGTCCGGACCCGACGAACAGCCAGGGAAACCCGGACAGCACCCAGGTCAGCAGCCATTCCCACAGCACCCACAGCGCAATGAACGTCACCCCCTGCAGCATAGGCGGTGCCAGGCGGTCCCGAAGCTTGCCGAAGGCGGCCAGCTGAGTCGCCGGGAAGAGCGCCATAAAGGCGACGAACAGGCCCACCAGCAGCACAGCGAGCGGCACCGGCGCACCGCCGTGCTCATGGATGCTGACATAGACCCAGCTCGCCCCGACCCCGTACTTGCCGAGGCCAAAGAGGAACCCCAGCGCCGCCATGGGCCAAACGCCGCTCGCCCCACGCGCAGAGGTGCGCTCACAAGAGACGTAGAACAGGGCAACGCTGATAGGCGCCAGCGGCCAGGCGTGCACTGGCGCCAGGGACAGTGGCAACAGCGCGCCCGCGATCAGCGCAAGGAGCGCATCCTCGCTCGGCCGCCCCGGTCTCAAGGCCGGGTCGCCTACGCGCCGCTCGCGCTCGACGCGGGCGCGCCGCGGGTGACCTGCAGCAGGCGCAGGCGCCGGGAATCCGCATTGAGCACGCTGAACTCGAGCCCGTCGATCGCTACCCGCTCGCCGCGCTCCGGTACGTGGCCGAACGCCTTCAGCACCACACCGCCAATGGTGTCGAACTCGCCGTCAGCGAAACTGACGTCGAAGTGCTCATTGAAGTCTTCGATGGTGGTAGTGGCCTTCACGGTATAGGTGTGCTCATCGAGTTGTTTGACGAAGCCATCGTCATCGACGTCGTGCTCGTCTTCGATCTCGCCGACAATCTGCTCGAGAACGTCCTCGATGGTCACGGCGCCGGACACCTGGCCATACTCGTCCACGACCACCGCCATGTGGTTACGGTTGGCGCGAAACTCCTGCAGCAGCACGTTCAGCCGCTTCGATTCCGGCACGATGGTCGCGGGGCGAATACAGTCCTTGATGTCGAAGTCGGACAGGTCCGGCTGCAGTGCCAGGGGCAACAGGTCTTTCGCGTGCAGGATCCCCTTGATCTCGTCGAGATCGTCGCCGTAGACCGGGAAGCGCGAGTGCTGGGACTCGATGATCGTCCCGAGCATGGCCTCGGGCTTGTCCGTGGCGCAGATCGAGATCATCTGCTTGCGCGGAATCATGATGTCGCGGACATGCATCTCGGCGACGTGCAACGCTCCGAAGATGATGTTCAGCGCTTCCTGATCGATCAGCTCGCGCTCCGCCGCGCCTTCCAGCATGTCCTGCAGTTCTGCGGTATCCGTTGGCTCGTCCCGCAACAGGTTGCCCAGGCGGGCGAGGAGTCCGCGTCGCGGCTCAGCGGCTGACGACTCGCTCACGACGCTTCCCCGGCCGCACCGGCGTAGGGGTTGTCGATGCCGCACTGCGCCAGCGCCGCGATCTCGATCGATTCCATGAGCTGCGCATCGTCCTCGGCTTCGTGGTCGTAGCCGAGCAGGTGCAGAGTGCCATGCATGACCAGATGCGCCAGGTGATTCTGCAGCGTCTTTCCCTGCAGCCGCGCTTCCTCTAGCACCACCGGCAGACTCAGCACCAGATCCCCCAGGGGCAACGGCTCGTCCGCACTGACCTGGCTGAGCGCCTCGGGCAACTGGGCGGGAAAGCTCAGCACGTTGGTTGGCTTGTCCTGATTGCGGTAGTCACGATTCAAAGTGCGGCTTTCGGCCTCGTCCGTCACGCGGATGCAGATCGACTGCTCGGCAATCGCATCCGCCCGATTCACCTGCAACAGCGCCGTCTCCGCCCAGTGCGCAAAGTTCGCCGGCGTTGGCAGGCGCTCATCAGCGGGCAACGCCACCGCCCGTGCCGCTTCCGCGATCTGCAGGTCAACCGGCATTGCGATCCGCACTGCCATCATCGCCGGGGTAGCGCTCCTGATCGGCGGCATAGGCCTCGACGATCTTCTGCACCAGCGGGTGCCGCACAACATCCTTGGACGCAAAGCGGGTCATGCTGATGCCTTCGACGTTCTTCAGCACGCGCACGACGTGGACCAGACCGGAGCCCTGGCCGCGCGGCAGATCGATCTGGGTAATATCGCCGGTAATCACAGCCGTCGAGCCAAACCCGATGCGCGTCAGGAACATCTTCATCTGCGCAATGGTGGTGTTCTGGCTCTCGTCGAGAATGATGAATGCGTTGTTGAGCGTCCGCCCGCGCATGTAAGCGAGCGGGGCGACCTCGATCACGTTGCGCTCGATCGCCTTATTGACCCGCTCAACGCCCATCATCTCGTAGAGCGCGTCGTAGAGGGGTCGCAGGTAGGGATCGATCTTCTGCGCCAGATCACCGGGCAGGAAACCGAGCTTCTCGCCGGCTTCTACCGCGGGCCGTACCAGCAGGATGCGGCTGACACGTTGTGCCTCGAGCGCTTCCACGGCGCAGGCGACGGCCAGATAGGTCTTGCCGGTCCCCGCCGGGCCGATGCCGAAGTTGACGTCGTGTTTGCGTATCATCTCGACGTAGCGGGTCTGATTGCCGCCGCGGGGCGCAATTGATTTACGGCCGGTGCGGATCAACAGCTCACCACTCGCAGACTCGTCCGCATCCTGGCGCGCGACCAGGTCTTCCGCACCGGACTCCTGCAGATACAGGTGCACCAGGTCCGGCTCGATGGTGGCGCGCTGCGCCGTCTCGCGGTAGAGCTGATTGATCAGCGCAGCCGCGACCTTGACCCGCTTTTCCGGGCCGCTGAGCTGGAACCGGTTGCCACGGCTGCGTATGTGCACGCCCAGGCGCTTTTCCAGATGCCGAACGTTGTCCTCCACGGGCCCGCACAGCGCTGCTAGGCGCACGGGATCATCGGGATTCAGGGTGAGTTCGGTGGTGAACGGGACGACGCGGCCAGCGGCGTCAGCGGCCTCGTCCGGGCCGGTCGGCGATTCGCTCAATGCGGGGCCAAAGCTGTGGTGGGTAGTTAAGGATATCCCCCCGCCCTTTCCTGTCAAACGGCCCGCTCAGGGCGTCTTGTCAGACGTCTAAAGGAGCCGTCCGCGCAGGGAGTTGGGCAGCGCCTCCGTGATCTCTACGTCGACGAAGTCGGGGAGGTCCCCCGCGAGCGCGTCCGTGGAAAAGTTGCAGACGCGATTGTTCTCCGTGCGGCCGGACAGCATGGCCGGGTCCTTGCGCGAGGGCCCGGTCACGAGCAGCCGTTGCCGGGTGCCGACCATCGCGCTCGCGATCGCATCCGCCTGGGTGCGCAGCAGCGCCTGCAGGCGCGCGAGCCGCGCCTTCTTCTCGACTTCGCTGACCGCATCCTCCAGCGCTGCCGCCGGGGTGCCGGGACGGGCGCTGTAGATAAAGCTGAAGGAGGTGTCAAAACCGATGTCGGCGATGAGCTGCATGGTCTGCTCGAAATCCTCATCAGTTTCGCCGGGAAAGCCGACGATGAAGTCCGATGAGAGACTGATGTTCGGACGCACCTGTCGCAACGCTGCGATGCGGGCCCGGTAGTCGTCGGCGCTGTGGCCACGCTTCATGCGCGCCAGAATCCGGTCGCTGCCGCTCTGCACCGGTAGATGCAGATGGTCGACAAGCTGTGGGATCCCGGCAAACGCCTCGACGAGTGTGTCGGTGAACTCCAGCGGGTGCGAGGTCGTGAAGCGGATACGCTCGATCCCGCGCACGTCGGCCACGTAGTGAATGAGCTCTGCCAGGTCCGCGTGGTCGCCGTCGATCGCGCCCCGGTAGGCATTGACGTTCTGCCCAAGCAGATTCACCTCGCGTACCCCTTGCGCCGCAAGCGCGATGACCTCGCGCATCACATCGGCGACGGGACGGCTGACTTCCTCGCCGCGCGTGTAGGGCACCACGCAGAAACTGCAGTAGCGACTGCAGCCTTCCATCACCGAGACGAAGGCCGCCGGCCCTTCGGCACGGGGGTCCGGCAGTCGGTCAAACTTCTCGATCTCCGGAAAGGTCACGTCGACCAGCGGGAGCCGCTGCGCGGCTTCGTCGACGACCGCAGCACCCTTCGCGGCATCGATCATCTGCGGCAACCGGTGCAGCGTCTGGGGCCCGAACACGAGGTCGACCTGCGGCGCGCGCTGGAAGATCCGCTCGCCCTCCTGGCTTGCGACACAACCGCCAACGCCGATCTTCAGGTTGGGGTTCCGTTCTTTCAGCGCGCGCCAGCGGCCCAGCTGATGGAAGACCTTCTCCTGCGCTTTCTCGCGGATCGAGCAGGTATTCAGCAGCAGCAGGTCGGCCTCTTCCGGCGCGTTGACCAGCTCGTAACCATGGCTGTCCCCGAGCAGATCCGCCATTCGCGCGGAGTCGTACTCGTTCATCTGGCAACCGTGTGTCTTGATGTACAGCTTCTGCGTCATGCCCTGCAATCGCTTGCGACAGTGCTTTCACGGCCCGGTGACCGCGGCGGCGCAGTATACCCCCTGAAAGGCCTTGCATTGTGGCCAGATGGCCCCATAGTCCACCGGCCCCTGCTACAGTCCAGGCAGGCCCAATCAGCGGGAATTCCCATGAGCGAGCAACCCACCCACATCTACAAGGTTCTGTTCCACAACAACGGGCAAATCTTCGAGGTCTACGCGAAGGGCCTGTACCAGAGCGAGCTCTACGGGTTTATCGAGATCGAGGACTACGTGTTCGGGGAGCGGACGCAGGTCGTGATCGACCCGGCGGAAGACAAGCTGCGCAGCGAGTTCGAGGGCGTGCAGCGCACGTTCATTCCCATGCACTCAGTGATCCGGATCGACGAGGTCGAAAAGGAAGGGGTGCCGAAGATTACGGAGAGCTCCGGCACCAACATCACGCCCTTCCCCATGCCGCTGCCGAAAGGCACCGGCGGCGGCAACCAGGGCGGCTAGCGCGCCCGAGCGGGCTTGACCGCAGCTACCACCGCGGTGCGTTTCCCGGATCGACCCCGTAGGCCTTAGGCGGCGCGAGCGCTGGCCCAGACCGTCTGATAAGGGATTGGGCTTTGAATGCGCAGCTCCGTACGAACCTCGTCCAGTGGCTGTGCCAACATCGTTTCCCAGTGTATTCCGGGCAACCAGGCGCTGCGCTGGCCATCGGTGAAACCGCGCAGCACCGCACGCCACACACCCTGACCCAGTTCCTGACTGGTCTTGACCCCACCCACCAGCGCGATGGCGGCGATGCCGGGGTTATAGGTCTGTGCGAACGTGAAGGCCAGCAGACAGACCTCGCCAAAGCTGTCGCGGCCATACTGAGTTAATACGTGCCAAAGATCGTGCATGTCGCGCTGCCGCTCAGCGAACTTCTGAAGACCCGGATCGGCAAATCGCTGATCCTGGGTGCTGGCATCTACCAGACCGTCGGCGCTGATGTTTTCGCGCTCGACAAAGGCCAGGTAAGCACGTCCCAGGCTGTCGGCCGGTAGCGCTCGGAGCGCCTCGCGATCACGCAGGTGGTCAATGAGCGAGCCCGGGTCACTCAGAACCTCGGGCGCGATCGGGGTCTTGAGGAAGCGGCGGTAAGCCCGGTGAATGGACTTGCCGCTCAGCGCCCGCAAGATGACAAACACTTTGCTTGTATCCTCAGGGTCCGCCACCAGTTCGCGCAGAGCGCGCAGAGCGACCAACGGAGCAAACTTCGAGCCGTTGGAGGTCTGGATGCTATCCTGCAGCGCAGTCGCAGGAGCAGCTTGCGCTTCACGCGCAACGTCAAGGGTCCGGTTAGCGGTTGCGTCGTTGCTGAGATTCATCACTTCAGTCACGGCCAGAACGCCTCTAAGGTTTATCTACAACGATGTAGATAGTAATCCTGCCAACATCAATGTCAATAGGCTGATACCCTGTTTTTTTGTCTGAGGCAGCGCGAACGTGTCGAATACCGCACAACATCGCCAGGACAGCGGCGACCGCCCAAAGCGCGTCCGCCGGACACCGGAGCAGGCCAAGCAGCTGATCCTCGAGAACGCCGCGGAACGCCTCAAGCAGCAGGGGCTCGAGGGGCTGAACCTGACCGGTGTCGCGGAGGATGCGGGGATCAGCCACGCCACGATCATCCATCACTTCGGCAGCAGCGACGGCATGCGGCAGGCGCTGGCGGAACATATGACCGCGACGCTGCTGCAGGACGTGATGGAAGCCCTGCAGCGGGACGTAGCGCCCGAGGCCCTGTGTCAGAACCTGTTCCGCACGATCGTCGACAACGGCCATGCTCGGCTGATGGCCTGGTTGGCGGTGGACGGCACGCAGGACCTTGCACCGCGCCCGGCTGCCTTGGCCCCCCTGTTTGAGGGCGTCATCGAGCAGGTTGCCCAGGTTCTGCATTGCCAGACCGGTGCTGCTGAAAATCCGTCGCCCCCGCGTCCCGAAGATCTGCTGCGGGCCCGCAACATCGTGCTGCTGGTCGCGACGACGGCGATCGGCCTGGGAATCGGCGGCGACCGACTGGGGACCTTGCTGGGAATGGCTGATCCGACCAGCGGCGAGTTCCCCGGCTGGCTTGCGGACCTGGTGACCCAGCACGCGGATGACAGCGCCCGTTCCGGCTGAGCACGGCTCGGGCCGCCCATGGCGGCAGTGGCTACAGCCGCCCGCAGCATTGGTCCTTGCACTGCTGTGGATCGTGGCGCTGGGCGCCGGCGCACACTTGCCCACCGGCCTCGCCTTCGCGGTGCTGGCGCTGGTCGCCGCGACCTTCTGGGCCTGTCACATTTATCAGGAGCGCCCTCGCGGCTGGCACTACGGGCGCCTCGTGCGACCCGCCGCACACTGGCTGCCCTGGGCGCTTGGCATGGTTCTGGCGCTCACCGCCTGGCGCGTGCTGGCCGCCGCCGAGCTCAGCCGTGTTGGCGTCCTTGCGCCCGCGGCGCTCCAGGCGAAGGTGACCGCCTGGACCGCCGTGGCCGCAGTGCTGGTCGCGCCACTGGTCGAAGAGTTCGGCTTCCGGCTGTGGCTCCAGTCGGCTCTGGAGCGCGTGCTGCCGTTCGCCCTGGCGCTGCTTCTGGCAAGCATTGCCTTCGCGCTGATCCACGAGCCGACGCTGGCGCTGCTGCATGCCGCC
>JBCDIK010000052.1:0-18029 GCA_038749065.1 Pseudomonadota bacterium
GCGTCCATATCCATGTTAATGAACACCCAGCCGCCCCAGCTGTCGCACTGGACTGGCGTCAGATCGAAGTCGTCCTTGTCGATATGCGGGAAGTCCCAGTCAGATGTGACGCCCCGCAGGCTACCGTCCGTGTGCCAGCTGAAGCCGTGGAACGGGCAGATGAAGCTCGCGGCGTGACCGTTGCCCTCGCACAGCTTGCGGCCCCGGTGTCGGCACACATTATGGTGGGCGCGAATACCGTCTTTGGTGCGAACCACGATGATCGAGTAGGACCCGATCTCGTAGACGCTGAAGTCGCCGATGTTGGGGATCTCTTCTTCCCGACAGGCCATCTGCCACACTTTCGGCCACAGCCTTTCCATCTCGAGGTCATGAAAGGCTTGCGTGGTGTAGCGCGTGACCGGGACTGAGACCAGGGGCGATTCGAAGCGACTGCTGAGGGTCAGCGTGGTCGGCGGCGGTACGGCGTCCGCGGCGATCAGATCCTGGTAGCTGATGCCCGCGGAGCGGGCGGGTTCGGGTTTGGCACTCATCTGACTGTCTCCCTGGCGTGCGGCGGCGGGCGGTCCCTAGGAACCGTCCGCCCCGGCGGCCTTTTGCAGCCGGCTGTTGAACATGGCGTCTTCCGGGAGCTGCGGCCCTGCGAGCCACAGCAGCATGTGCGGGTCTGCATAGGTGATCTCGCCGGAATGGTAGCGGCCGTCGTAGTGGAAAACGCCGCTGACCCCGTTGTTGCTGACATCGACCAGACCATCGTCCCGGACCCGGTAGATCGCTCCGGACAGGGGGTGTTTCAGCGCCGCCATCTGCAGACCTCGACCCTTGAGATGGGCTCAGTCTACTCAAGCACCGTCAGCCTTGCCAATAACCGTCAGCGCTGACGGTTTTAGCGCCGGCGGAGCCGCGCCAGTCATGACGCCTGCGCCTGGATCCGCCCCGCCTCGGGTCGGTGCCAGCGCCGCAGCCGCCAGTGCGCCAACAGCCCGAGGAACCCCAGCAGGGCCATGGCGAGGCCAATGCCGGGCTCCGGCGTACCGGCCCCGCTGAAGGCGAGCGGCCCGGTGCCGTAGGCGGCCGGAGACACGCCCGCAACCGCCGGGACCGCCACCGCGGCCGGCACCGTAGCGTGCGGACGCGACTGCACGATCGGCTCGGCGACCGCGACCAGCGCCGTCCAGCGCGTGACCAGCCCGTAGCGCTCTCCGAGCACGGTGATCGCCTCGCGCAGCTGCGCGTCCGAGCGTCCCCTGGGGCGCGCTGCGGGTGGCGTGGTCAGCAGATGCATCTCCTCGCCGACCCGCGCCCGTGCCCACAGCTGGCGCAGCGCCGGACGCTCCGGCTGATCATCCAGCACGACGTCGAGCCCCTTGCGCACCGGGCCCGCCGCCGACCGGGCCTTGAGTTCAACGCGGCCCACCGCCGGGTGCCGATAGCGACCCTGAATGCGCACGCTCTGGCCGGCGTACAGATCGGGCAACTGCGCGGGCACCACGTCGGTGACCGGCAAGGCGCCCCAGTCGATCGCAAGCTCCGTCAGCAGCGGCTCCGCGAGCCGCGCCGCCAGGGCCTCGGCCACCTCGTCAGCATCATCCGTAGGGTCCAGATAGCGAGCAAAGCCGGCCCCGGTGCGCGCCAGCGTTTCGAGCAGATAACGATTGACCCCGGCGCCAACGCCGAACGCGTACAGCCGCGCAGTCTGCCGCTCTGTCGCTACGAGCTGCAGGATCTCCGCCTCGTTACCGATATAGCCGTCGGTCAGAAAGACGACCGTGCGTACCACGCCATCGGCGACCGGCGGCGCCAGGGCCTGGTAGATGCCGGCGGTCATGACGGTGCCACCACTGCCCCGAAGCGATTCCGTGTAGGCGATGCCGGCGGCGATGTTGGCCGCGGTCGCTGCCTGCGGCGTTGCCGCAAAGGTCGTCGCCCGATCACTGAAACGGATGATCCGGAAGCTGTCCTGCGGGCGCAGAGTCTCAAGCGCCGCGCGCATGAAGCGTTTGCTGGCCTGCATCGGCAGGCCGCTCATGGACCCGCTGCAGTCGAGCAGAAACACCATCTCCCGGGGCAGCAGCGAGTCCTGCTCGATGCTTGCAGGCGGCTCGATCAGCAGGCTGAAATAGCCGCCCTCCTCGACCTCAAAGTGGGTCTGGACCCCGGTGCTGACGTCAGCGCCACCGAGCTGGTAGCGCAACACGAAATCCCGGTTATCCGGCACGCGGCCGGCAGCGAGCGCGATCGAAAGGTGTTCGGCCGAACGTCGCGTCACCGCCAGCGCGTGCGAGGGGCTGTCTACGCCAAGCACGGGGACCGGCGCCTGCAGATCTACCGCCACCTGCACCCGGGCGCGATCCGCAGGCGCCGTGGTGGTGAGGCCGTTGACCGGTGCCGCCGGCACAATCCCATCGAGCACGGCGCGTGGGCCTGCGGTTTCGAACCGGGGCCCCACCACCAGCGGCAGAACCAGTTCGTACATGCCGCGATCGGTCCGCAAGGCTTCCTGGAAAGTCAGCTCGACGCGAACCTCCGCGCCGGGCATCAGATTCGCGATCCGCTGCGTGAACTGGTTCGGTCGCTCCTGACGCAGCAGCGATGCGACCTTCCCCGCCTGCTCAGCCGCCGCAAAGGTGCGCTCCGCGGCCGCGCGGCGCGCGAAGCGGCCGACCACACGCTCCTCACCGACGGTCATGACCAGCGCGCTCACCGCCGCCCGCTCGGGCAAGGGAAACAGGTAGCGCGGTGCCAGGGCAATCGCCAGCGGGTTCCGGAAGGTCTGGACGACGGTGACCTCCGCGAGATCGCCGTGTACCTGCACCCGATAGTCGACCGCCAGCGCCGGCAGGCGGATCTGGTCGGCACCAACCCTGGCTTCGAGATAGCTACCGGGCTCCGCCGCATCGGCACCCGGTGTCGGCAGTGCGGGCAACAGCGAACTCGGGCGGTCGGCGGCGCTGTGAACCTTCACCGACCAGACGCTGGCAGCGGTGGCCAGCAACACCAGCAACAGAAAGTAATGAACGCGCCTGCGCGCTAAGGGGTCGAAGGAACTCATAGAGACTCCAGTGGCAGAGCTAGGGGAGCTGGCACCGCTGGCGCCAGATTGAAAGCGCGGGACACCGCCACCTCGAACCGGTCGGCATGGGAGATCGGCGTACCGGCAGGACTGAGCGGCAGCACGCGCTGGATCATCGTCCAGCGCTGCGCTGGATTGGTGAACCATCGCCAGACGGCCTCGGCGATGCTGGGCACCACCCGGCCGTCGCTGCTGAGATAGCTGACCATGACCTGGTAGCGACGCTCGTCCGAGGCGCGCACGTCGTACACAGACGCGGGCACCGGCGTATAGCGCGTTCCCAGAAATCGCACCTGGTGGCCGAGACCGCGCAGGCAGATCTCCGGCGCGTGCAGATGGCGCAGTGGCGCTGCGGTCTGCATGAGATACAGCCCGAAGGGCCCGTAGCCAGCACGCGACCCCTGCGCGCCGTAGCGATCGAAATACGCGGCTTCGAGCGTGCTCAAGGGCTGGGGCTGGCGCAGGTAGCCAGCCAGATAGCTGGGTGCCGGGAGGCGCTGCGCGGTCGGTAACACCCCACGACCGGCGTCCTCTCCCAGCCAGGGCAGAACCAGGGCACCGGCCAGGAGTGGCACCCAGTACCAGAGCGCCACGCCCGGGCCGCGGCGCAACCCCAGGCGGCTCATCCAGATCTCCGCCCTGCTCGCCGTCGTCTGGGCGATCAGTGCCGGCCGCAACCACCCGGCCAGCGCCAGTAGCGCCACCGCCGCGAGCGCCAAGGCGACCAGACCGATGGCCTCGTGCGCCACCGGGTCCAGCACATCGATGGGCAGGTGCGCCTGGTAAACCAGGCCCAGGGCGATGACTGTGATCCGCAGGACATTCGCTGCAACGGCGACGCCCAACGCCCCAAGACAGAACGCCAGCGCGCCCGGCCAGCGCGGGCGCTTCAGGGCACACAGGGCTGCGCCCAGCAGACCCAGCTGCGACGCGATTCGCGCCCCGGAGCACGGCAGATCCACCAGCAGTTCGCGAGCGCCGAGCTGCAGACGCACGCCATCGCAGAGCAGCTCCGGCAGGCCCAGGCCGAGCAACTCACAGCTGGCCGCGGCGCTGAGCTGCTGCAGCGGAAAGCCGAAGATGCGCTGCACGAGCGGCTCCAGGGGCAGTGCAAAGAACCCGACAGCGGCCAGCCACAGCGGCGCCAGCGGCCGCTCCCGCACCCCCACTCTCAACGCGCGGGCGAGCAGATACAGATCGAGGGGGAGCACGAGCGCGCCAAGCAGGTTGATGCCGGCAATGGCGCCACCGGTGCGCAGCAACAGGCTCACGCACAGCCACAGCCACAGCGTCACCTGATCCCCCGGCTGCGCTGCCCCCGCGTGCTGATCTACCGGTGAGGCGACCGACCAGCACAGCAACACCAGCGCAAACAAGGCAGCCCACGCACCGCTGCCTTCGTAGCCGGGCAGATGCCAGGTCCCCACCAGCCACCAGGCTGGCTCCGCGCTGAGCAGCAACAGGCAGGCGACAGGGGCAAGGCGCAGCAACAGCGGGTTCATGCCACCACTGTGACGGGTGACCGTGACGATGGCCGCGGTGTTCCGCGCAGAAGCACAGGCAAATTGTGCAAGGGCCGTGCAGCCACTGGCGATGCTGCTGGCAGCAGGCAACCCTTGGGTATACTGGCGCCATGCAGACCATCCTCGTAGCAGACGACGATCCACACATCCGCGAAGTCGTGTGCTTTGCGCTGGAGCGCGCCGGGTTCAAGACCCTGGAGGCGGCAGACGGGCGCGCGGCGATCAGCCAGCATGATCGGCACCGGCCCGATCTGGTGGTGCTCGATGTGCTCATGCCCGAAGCCGATGGGCTGGCCGTATGCAACCAGCTTCGAACCCACTCCGCAGTGCCCATCGTCTTTCTCTCGTCCAAGGACGAAGAGGTTGACCGGATCCTCGGGCTGGAGATGGGAGGCGACGATTACCTGGTCAAGCCGTTCTCTCCGCGCGAGCTGGTCGCCCGCGTCAAGGCCAATCTGCGGCGCGTGGAGCAGGACAAGGCCCAGGCCCCCGCGCTGCTCATCGTCGGCGATCTCACGATCAACACCGACACGTTTGAAGCCGACTTTGGTGGGCAGCCTTTGGGCCTGACGCACACGGAGTTCTGCATGCTGGCCACCCTCGCCCGCCATGCCGACAAGGTGCTGACGCGTGACCGGCTGATGCAGGGTGCCTACGATACGCGACGCATCGTCAGCGATCGCACCATCGACAGTCACATCCGACGCCTGCGAGACAAGCTGAGCCAGGCCGGCGCGCCAGGAATCAAGACCGTGCACGGCGTTGGCTATCGCCTGCAGACCGACTGACGTGCCCGGCTGCGCAGCCGCATGACCCTGTTTCCCAAGCCGCGCCTGCGCACGCTGTTGATTCTCTCCAACGTGCTGCTGCTGGTGTTGCCCCTGGCGGGCATCCAGCTGCTGCGGCTCTATGAGAGCGCGCTCGTCCGGCAGACCGAATCAGCGCTGATCGCTCAGGGGGCATTCATCAGCGCCGCCTACCGCTCGCTGCTGGAAGAGTCCGCGCCGCAGACCTGGCCGCTGGCCAGCCGCGAGCTGCCGGACGCCATCCGGGCCGACGCCGCCAGCGTCTGGCGGCCACGACCGGCGGAGCTGGACCTGGCGGACAGCCCGGTCGCACCCTCTTTCCCCGATGGCCAGCATGGCCGCGCCGCCGAGCCCCTCGCCGCTGCGGTAGGTGAGCGGCTGACCCCGATTCTGAAGGACGCGCAGGCGGTCACCCTGGCCGGCATTCGCGTCACCGACCCCTGGGGCGTGGTGATCGCCAGCACCGGGGAGGACCTGGGTCTGGCCATCGACGGCGGCGTCGAGGTTCAGCGCGCGCTCAAGGGCCAGGCGGCGAGCAGCCTGCGGCGGCGGGCCGACCGCAACCTCAGTCAGGGGCTGGATTCCTTGAGCCGGACCACAGGCATTCGCGTATTCGTCGCGACGCCCATCGTGCTCCACCAGCGCAGTGTCGGCACCGTGCTTCTGTCCCGCACCCCGCCGAACATCGTGCAGGCCCTCTACGCCAAGCGCTGGCTGCTGGCGCAGGCCGCGGTCGGTGCGCTTCTCATGGCGGTCCTGCTGTCGCTGTTCGCGAGCCGCCTGGTGACGCGCCCGATCGCGCAGCTGGCCAATCGCGCCGAGCGGGTCGCCGCCGGGGAAACGGGCTCCATCAAGCCATTGCTGACCGCCCGGACCCATGAGGTCGCCAAGTTGCAGCAGAGCATCGTGGCGATGACCGAGCGGCTCGGCCAGCGCGCGGCAGCGCTGGAGGAGTTTGCCCGGCATGTCTCCCATGAGTTCAAGACGCCGATCACCAGTGTGCGCGGCGCTGTGGAAGTGCTGCGCGATCACGGTGACGACATGACCGAGGCGCAGCGCCTCAAGTTTCTCCGGAACATCGAGGCGGACAACGAGCGGCTGCACCGGCTGACGCAGCGACTGCTGGACCTCACCCGGGCGGAGGTCGCCGACGAGCAGCCAGGACAGAGCTTCGAACTGCAGCCAACGCTCGCAGCGCTCGGCGAGGAACTCGGCGAGGGTCTACAGCTGCGGCTGCAGGGGGACCTTGCGCCGCTACGGGTGCGCGGCAGCGCCGCGGCCTGGAGCGGCGTCCTCGAGACCCTGGCGGACAACGCGCGGCGCCACGGTGCCCGCACGCTGACGGTCACCGTCCGCGAAGCGCGCGAACAGATCTACGTCGACGTGAGCAACGATGGCGAGCCGATCTCCGCCGGCAACCGGGAGCGGATCTTTGAGCCGTTCTTTACCACCCGGCGGGAAAGCGGCGGTACCGGTCTCGGCCTGACGATCGCGCGCAAGCTCATGGAACAGATGCAGGGCAGCCTGGCGCTGTTGCCGGGCCAGCCCGGGAGCCACTGCGAACCGGGCGTTGGCTTTCGGCTGGTGCTGCAGCGGATGCTCTGAGCGGCGGCTGCCGGCAAAAAAAACCCCGGGGGCAAACCCCGGGGCTGGTTCAGGTCACGCTGTGTTTACCAGCGACGATTGCGGTCGCGACGGCGGTCCTCGTAGGCCAGGAACCGATCACGGTTCGCGTTGCGATGGCGGCGTTCCATCCGCTTGCTCCAGCGACGGTGATCGCGCAGATAGCGATCGTAGCCATGGGCCAGCGCTTCCCGACGCTCGAAGCGGTTCAGCCGCGAGAGGTTCGGCGTGTAGCGGCATTTCACCCGCTCCACGCGCCACCAGTGCTTGAAGTTCAGAGGCTCCCAGGGCCGCACGAAGTAGCGCGTGTTGTAGCGACTGCCGATCCGGTCATAGCGATCGCCGCCGCGGCGCAGAAAACGCCGATCGGCAACGCGGTCCCGATATCGATCGTAGCGATGATCGTGGACATGACCCACCTTCAGGCCGCGGACGTCCACGGTGAGGCCAGCGCGCGCGTCGCTGTGCGCAAGCGCCGCCACGGGCACGAGGGCAGGCGCGATGAGCGCGGCGCAAAGCGCGAGCGCAGGCAGCCGTTTCGTACGGGGCGTCTTGCTGTGATTGTGATGGGTCATGGTCTTTCTCCTTCAGTTCGACCGTGCGCCCACTGTAGGTCCGCACCCTTGAATCAGCCCTGAACCCAAACTGTCCGGATCCTGAACGGATCTTGCGAAAGATTTGCCGCCTTTCAGGCCGATTCGCCATACTCCCGCCTCAACATTTTGGGGACCGACTATGAAAGGCACCGTTCACTACGAAACCCGCGGCACCATCGCGCTCATGACCGTGGATAACCCTCCGGTCAATCCGCTCTCCAGCGGTGTCCGGAAGGGCCTGGATGAAGGCGTTCGCAAGGCTCTGGCAGACGATGCGATTCAAGCCGTCGTGCTGACCGGCGCGGGCCGCGCGTTCATCGCCGGCGCGGACATCTCGGAATTCGGCGGTGCTGCCGAGGGACCCAGCCTGCACGAGTGCCTGAGCCTGATGGAGGGCAGCAAGAAGCCGATCGTGGCCGCGCTGAACGGCACCGCCTTCGGCGGCGGGCTCGAAGTCGCCCTGTGCTGTGACTACCGCGTTGCCGCGCCCACCGCGCCGGTGGGCCTGCCTGAGGTCAAGCTCGGTCTGCTTCCCGGCGCTGGCGGGACCCAACGCCTGCCGCGGCTGGTGGGTGCCAAGAAAGCGCTCGATTTCATCCTCTCCGGCAACCCGGCCATGGCCCCACAGGCCAAGGAACTGGGGATTGTCGATGAGGTCGTCGAGGGGGACACGGTGGCCGCGGCGATCAAGTTCGCCGAAGACCTGATCGCCAAGGGCAGCCCCCTGCGCAAGATTCGCGATGAGACCGCGCACGTCGAGGCGGATCGTGGCAACGAAGAGATCTTCGCGGAAGCCCGCAAAATGGCCGCACGCAAGATGCGCGGTCGCTTCGCCCCGGAGATGATCATCCAGTGCGTCGAGGCCGCCGTGAACGAAGGCGACTTCGATGCCGGCATGGCGATCGAGCAGGACCGTTTCGCCCAGTGCCTCAAGCACCCGCAGCGGGAAGCCCTGATCCACGTCTTCTTCGGCGAGCGCGAAGTGGCGAAAGTACCCGACGTCCCGAAGGACACAGCGACCCGGCAGATCGCGAAAGCCGGCGTGATCGGCTGCGGCACTATGGGCGGCGGCATCTCCATGTGCTTCGCCAACGCCGGCATTCCGGTCACCATCGTCGAGATGAACGATGAGGCGCTCGAACGTGGCCTCGGGGTCATCAAGAAGAACTACGACATTCAGGCGCAGCGCGGTCGCATGACCACGGAACAGGTCGACCAGTGCATGTCGCTGCTGCATGGCACGACCAGCTTCGATGATCTGAGCGAAGCCGATGTGATCGTCGAGGCCATCTACGAGAACCTGGACGTCAAGAAGGAAACCTTCGAGAAGATCGACGCTGTAGCCAAGCCGGGCGCAATCCTGGCCAGCAACACCTCCGGCCTCGACATCGATGCGATCGCCGGCGCGACCAAGCGCCCGGCCGACGTCATCGGGATGCACTTCTTCAGCCCCGCCAACATCATGCGCCTGCTGGAGGTCGTGCGCGGCGAGGACACCGGCAAGGACGTGATCGCCACCGCCATGCAGCTCGGCAAGCGCCTGCGCAAGGTGGCCGTGCTGTCCGGCAACGCGCCGGGATTCATCGGCAACCGCATGCTCGGTCAGTACACGACGCAGGCCGGCCAGATCATCCTGCAGGGCGCCACCCCGTACCAGGTGGACTCGGTCATGAACAAGTTCGGCATGCCCATGGGCCCGTTCCAGATGAATGATCTGGTCGGTCTCGACCTCGGCTGGCGCGCGCGCAAGCTCGCAGGCGTGGCGCCGGAAGACGTGCCCATTACGGCACGCGTTGCGGACAAGCTGTGCGAGATGGAGCGCTTCGGCCAGAAGACCTCCCGCGGTTTCTACATCTACCCGGAAGGCTCCCGGGTCGGCCAGCCCGACCCCGAAGTGGTCGCGCTGGTGGAAGAGACCTCCGCGGAGCTCGGCATCGAGCGCAGCGAGATCAGCGACGAGGAAGTCCTCAAGCGCTGCCTGTATCCGCTGATCAATGAAGGCTGCCGGATCCTTGAGGAAGGCATCGCCCTGCGTGCGGTCGATATCGACATCGTCTACCTCAACGGCTACGGCTTCCCGGAGGTTACCGGCGGGCCGATGTTCTGGGCCGAGAAGCAGGGGCTCGACAATGTCCTGGCGGACATCAAGCGCTACGGCGAGCTGTACGGCGGTCAGGCCTGGGAGCCCGCCCCACTGCTCGAGCGGCTGGTCGCCGAGGGCAAGGGCTTCGCCAGCCTTGCCGCCGGCGGTCAGTAATGGCCACCGCCCCGGAAACCCCCGTACTGGTCGGCATCGCCCAGGTCGAGCAGCGGATTGACGCTGCCGGCGCGGGCGATGAGCCCTTTGCGCTCATGCTCGAGGCCGTGCGCCGCGCAGCGCAGGACGCCGGCGCGCCGGCCCTGCTCGAGCAGGCGGGCTCCGTGCGGGTGATCCGGGGCATCTGGCCCTATCAGAATCCTGCGAAAGCGATCGCCGAGGCCATCGGAGCGCCGAGTGCAGAAACGGGTCTGGCCCCCTACGGCGGCAACTACGTGCAGACCACGGTCAACCGTTCCTGCCTGGACCTGCAGGCGGGCACACACGAGGTGATCGTGATCGCCGCCGCCGAGTGCGGTAACAGTCAGGCCAAGGCGCGCCGCGCCGGGATGGATCTCCAGTGGGGGACCTTCCCGGGCGAGCCAGACCTGCACATCGATGCGCACAAGCCCATGAGTCACGAGGCCGAGAAGGCTCTGGGGATCCGCGCGCCAATCCAGGTGTATCCGCTCTTTGAAAACGCGCTGCGTCATCACCTGGGCGAGGATCTCAAGACGCACCGGGTCCGCATCTCGCAGCTCTGGGCACGCTTCAGCGAGGTGGCCGCCGGCAATCCGGATGCCTGGATCCAAGAGCCGGTGAGCGCCGAGTCGATTCGCACCTTAAGCGCCTCGAATCGCCCGGTGTCCTTCCCCTATCCCAAGCTCATGAACTCCAACAGCAATGTGGACATGGGGGCTGCGCTGATTCTGACCACGGAGCGCAAGGCACGCGCTCTGGGCATCGCGCGCGATCTTTGGGTGTATCCACACGTGGGGACCGATGCTCACGACACGCTGTTCGTCTCGCATCGGAACGATCTGTACAGCTCACCGGCGATCGAGATCGCCGGCAACCGGGCCCTGGAGCTCGCCGGGCTCGAGGCAACCGCGCTCGACCACGTGGATCTCTACAGCTGCTTCCCGGTTGCAGTGCAGGTCGCTGCCCGGGCTTTGGGGCTGGATCAGTCCCGCGCCCTGACCGTCACCGGCGGGCTGACTTTCGGCGGCGGCCCCCTCAACAGCTACGTCATGCACAGCATCGCCCGCATGGGCCAGTTGCTGCGCAAAGATCCGGGCAGCACCGGACTCATCACCGCCAACGGCGGGTTCCTGACCAAGCACGCCTTCGGCATCTACAGCACACAGCCACCGGCGCAGCCCTTCCAACACGAAGATCTGCAGGCCGAGGTGGATGCCCGACCGGCACGCACGCTGGACGCGGACTACGAGGGGCCCGTGACCGTGGAAAGCTACACGGTCATGTACGACGCCCAGGGCCCTTCAGAAGGACTGCTCGCGCTACGAACGCCGCAGGACGCCCGCTGCTGGGGCAAAACCCGGGAGCCGGACGTGCTCAAGGCCATGACGGAATCAGAGTTCTGCGGCCGTGACGCACAATTGCAGGCGCAGGTGGCAACCTTCTAGCCAGACCCAGCGAGCGCCGCCGTGACTGACTCTGTGACCGACCCTGTGACCGCCCAAGCCGCCGACCGGCCAGCGCCGCTGCTACGCCTGCTGGCGGCGATGGTCTACGACAGCCTGCCGGTGCTCGGGCTGTGGATGATCACGCTGCTGGTGCTCATCATCTTTAACGAAGGGGGCGCGGTATACGGATACCGGGTGCAGACCGTGCTCTTCCTGGAGCTTTATGGATACTTCGCCCTCTCCTGGGTCCGTAACCGGCAGACGCTGGGCATGCGCGCCTGGAAGCTATGGATCACCTCGGACCGCGAGCGTCTGAGCTTCGACCAGGCGACCTTTCGCTTCGCCGGGGCGACCTTAAGCTGGCTCACCCTTGGCCTCGGCTATCTGTGGCGCTATGTGAACGCGGATCGCCGGACCTGGCCGGACCTGTTCTCAGGCACGCTGATCGTCCACCGTCCGCAGTCTACCGATTGAGGCGCACCGCCCAGGCCGCCACCCCCCAGCAGAGCAGGATCGGCAGCAGGACCGCGAGCCAGGCCGGGAGGCTGTAGACCAGGGACATGGGCGCAAACAGATCCTGCAGGTACTTAAAGCTGAGGCCCGCCAGCACGCCGACCGCCAGCCGGGTCCCGATGCTGACCAGGCGCAAGGGGCCAAGCACGAACGCGAGCGCCAGCAGCGCAAGGCCCAGCATCGCCAGCGGCTGCAGCACCTTGGTCCAGAAGGACAAGCGGTAGCGACCGGCGCCCAGCCCTTCCCGATCCATGTAGCTGATCTGGAACGAAAGGTCCATCAGAGACAGCTTCCGCGGCTCCAGCAACACGCCGGCGCTGAGCAGTTGCGGCGTAGCACGGCCTGGCCAGAACAGTGAGTCGTGCCGCACCGTCAGCAGCTGCTCATCGCGAAAGTCCGTGAGACGCACCTGTGTCAGCATCCAGCCGCCCCGCTCTGCGTCAAAGCTCGCACGCCTGGCATAGCGCGCCTGGCGCAGAAAGTTGTTCTCGTCGAAGACAAACTGCCGCACGCCGAGCAACGTGCCGTCCGCCGCCAGCCCTTCGACGTTCATGTACAGGTTCCCTTCGCGATACCAGTAGCCGCCAGCCAGCGCCAGCTCCGTCGAGGCCTGCTCCACCTGTCGCTTATAGACCTCGGCGCGCGTCTCGCCCTGGGGGGCAGCCAGTTCGCCCAGGGCAAAGCCGGCGGCCGCAAACCCGGCAACCGCCAGCGCCACGCCCTTGAACAGCTGCGCCGGCGAGCGCCCGGCAGCGCGCAGCGCCACGGTCTCTGCATGGCCGGCAAGGGTGCCGAGACCGAGCAGCGCACCGAGAAACGTGGCGTAGGGCAACACCTCGTACAGGCGCCGGGGCAGCGTGAGCAGGCAGTACCTCAGAGCCTGCAGGAAGCCGTAGCCGTCGATGCTCTCCTGCAGCTCCTCGATCAGGGCGAAGAGGGTCATGAGCAGCCCCATGGCGATCAGCACCACCAGCGTCGCCAGCAGCACCGCCCGAGCGACGTAACGATCCGCCAGGCCGATCACAGCGCTCAAGTCCGCTGCGGCGAGCCGATGCGGCTCAGGCCATAGATCGCCAGCAGGGCGAAGAGGCCGTGGGCAGGCCAGTAGCTGAGCCATGCCGGCCAGTCACCTTCGATCAGCCGGTTCTGGATGAGCGACAGGCTCAGGTAGTACAGCAGGAAGACGCCGAGCGCCGGCAACAGCCGCGCGAAGCGCCCCTGGCGTGGCTTGACCCGTGCCAGGGCGATCGCCAGCAGGGCCGACAGGGCGGTCAGCAACGGCATGGACCAGCGCCAGCCCAGCTCCGCTCGTGCGACCGCATCGTCATCACCGATCAGCAGTGCGGTGGGTCGCGCGCCCACGTCTTCCACGGAGCGATGGCTGCTGTCGATCTCGATCCGCTGGCTCATGCTGTCGAACTCGATCACGCGATAGCCGCCGGTGCCGAGTTGACCCTCGTAGCGACTGCCGCGGAGCAGTCGCAGGAACCGGCTGCCGGTTTCCGGATCGATGTACTGCAGGCCCTCTTCCGCTCGTACTGTCACGTCTTCAAAACCCGCCCGGCGCTCAGCGAGAAACACTTCGAACAGGCGCTCGCCGTCCGGCGCTAGCGCATCAGCGTAGGACACCCGATCACCGCGGGCATACACGTGAAAGACGCCCGGGGTCAGGTTGGCGAAATCGCGGTCCAACCGCTCCTCCGTCAGCGCCGCGGCGAGGGACGCATTGCTCGACGGTGTCACCAGCAACGACAACATCGCGACTGCGGCAGTGATCGCAACGATCACCGGGGCCAGCCAGCGCAGCAGCGCCGGTGCGCCTGCCCCGCCGCCGAACAGCACCGCCATTTCCTGCTCAGCGTAGAGCCGCCCAAGGGTCAGCAGCAGTGCCAGAAACAGCGCAAAGGGCAGCAACAGCTGACCGATCTCCGGCAGACGCAGCCCCAGCAGCGTGAACAGGCTGCCGGCGCTGTACTTGCCGATCGCCGCGTCCTGCAGAAAGCCGATGAAGCGACCGCCCACGGCGACGAGGAACAGCACCAGCAACACCATGACGAACACGCCGAGCAGCTCGCGGTTCAGATAGCGGCCCAGCAGGCTCAACGGCGGCAGCTCGAGCGCGCGCGCCGCGCCAGGGCGCGCCCATGGAAAAAGCCGCCCGGGACGGCGGCTCGCGCGAACACATGGGAAGAGAATTCAACTAAAATGTCGTTCATCCGACGACAAGGCCTGCGTGCAATTATGAAGTACTCAGCAAAGACCGGCACCCTCAGCGATGTAGCGGACAGCAAGAGCGGGATCGCCCTGCTGTCCCTGGCGGACGCCCGCAAGGTGGCCGCCCGACTGAAGCAACAACCCCTGTTCGACGCCGCCGTCGGGGACTTCTAGGACCAGCGGGGCCAGACCCTCACCGTGCAGCTGCCGGCCGGCAGCGCGCTCGATCGACTGCTCGTAACCGGTGGCTGTGATGCGACCGTGAGCGTTGCAGATTTTCGCAAGATCGCGACGGCGGCCGCCTCGGCCCTGAAAGGGACCGGCGCGCGCACGGCGCTGTGTGCGCTGGCGGGCACGCGGGTCGAGGGTGCTGATCTTGCCGCGCGCATCCGGACGCTGTTGTCTGCGGTCTCCCTGGCGGTCTATCGCTACGACAGCTACAAGAGCACCAAAGAGCCGGCTGCGGCGCTGCGCAGCGTCGCTGTCCTTACAGACAAGCGCGGCGAAAAAACCACGCGAGCGGCGGTGCGGGAGGCCAGCGCCCTGAAGCAGGGGTTCGACTTCGCACGCGACCTCGGCAACGAGCCACCGAATGTGTGCCACCCCACCTACCTGCTACAGCAGGCGCGCATGCTAAAGCAAGCGGGCAAAATGGGCAGGGCCGACAAGGTCAAGGTCAGCGCGCTCGACGAGAAAAAGATGACCGAGCTCGGCATGGGCGCGTTCATGTCCGTTTCCCGCGGCAGTGAGCAGCCCGGCCGGATGATCATCATCGAGTACAAGGGCGGTAAGCGCGGCGAAGCGCCAGTGGCCCTGGTCGGCAAGGGCATCACCTTCGACACCGGCGGCATCAGCCTCAAGCCGGGGCCCGGCATGGATGAGATGAAGTTCGATATGTGCGGCGCCGCCTCGGTGCTCGGCGCAACGCGCGCGATCATTGAGGCGAAGCTGCCGATCAATCTGGTCACTGTGGTCGCCGCAGCCGAGAACATGCCGAGCGGTCGGGCGTCCCGGCCCGGGGACATCGTCAGCACCATGTCCGGGCAAACCGTTGAGATTCTGAACACGGACGCCGAAGGTCGGCTGGTCCTGTGCGATGCCATTACGTACGTGCAAAAGTACAAGCCGAGTGCGATCGTCGACGTCGCCACGCTGACCGGCGCGATCATCATTGCCCTGGGCAGCCATGCGAGCGGGCTCTATGCCAATGACGACGACCTGGCCGAAGAACTGCTCGGGGCCGGTCAGCGCACCGGTGACCGGGCCTGGCACATGCCGCTGTGGGACGACTATCAGAAGCAGCTGAAAAGCAACTTCGCCGACATGGCCAACATCGGCGGCCGCGAAGCCGGGTCGGTGACAGCTGCCTGTTTCCTGGCCCGGTTCGCGAAAGAGGTGCCCTGGGCCCATCTCGACGTGGCCGGCAGCGCCTTCCAGGGCGGCGCCGCGAAAGGCGCAACGGGCCGGCCAGTGGGCCTGCTCTTCGAGTTTGTTCGGGCCCGCGCGCAGGGCTAGCGAAAGGGCTGCCATGACACGGGTCGACTTTTACCTGCTCAGCGACGAGGACCGCGCGGCGCTCGCGCGGTTCGCCTGCCGCATTGCGCTCAAAGCGATGCATCAGGGCCAGGCGGTGCACATCCACACCGAAGACGCCGACGCTGCAGAGCGCCTGGACGAGCTGCTCTGGGACTACCCGGAGCAGCGCTTCCTGCCGCACCAGCTGCTCACCAGCAATGATCGAGCCCAGGCACCGGTCACCATCGGCCACACGGCGCCGGCCGACCGCCACGGGCTATTGATCAACACCGTCGATGCCGTGCCCCCGTTTTTCGCTAGCTTCGACCGGGTCGCCGAGATCGTGGTCGGCGCGACCCGGGAAAGCGGACGCGGTCGCTACAAGCACTATCGGGATCGGGGTTACCCTCTGCACCATCACGAACTCGATGAGTGGGAGGCCTGAGATGGCCGGAACCCCGAAAGATGACGATTCCCGGGAGCTGCTGGGCGACCTCGAGTCGATTCGCACCTTGCTTGACGAGGAGTCCGATCAGCCGACTTCGGACGCGGAAACAGAACCCAAGGATGTCCCGGTGCTCGACGATGTGGTCGATACCCCGGACGTCACACCGACCGAGGGCCCGGGCAGCAATCTGACCGACGATGTGTTCGCCTCGCTCATGAGCGACGGCTGGAAAGCGCAGACCGACACCCTGCTCGACGCCGCGCGCAGCTCAATCGATGAGCAGGCGGAAGCCTGGTCGCCGGAAGACACCGATGAGCTCAACGATGCTCTGCGCGTGCGCATCGACGAGGCGATCTACGAGTCGCTGCAGCGCATGTTGCGTGAGCACATCGACGAGCTCCGAGCTGACGTTCTCGATGCGATCTCCGATGAGCTGCGGCTGCGCGTCGACGGCGCGCTGAAAGACGACCCTGCGCCGAAGGACTGATATGGACACCAATTTCGATCCGCATCAGATCGAGGCGGATCTGTATCAACAGTGGGAGCGCGCCGGCTACTTCGCCCCCAAGGGCAACGGAGCGCCCTACTCGATTGCGATCCCGCCGCCGAACGTGACCGGCAGCCTGCACATGGGCCATGCCTTCCAGCACACGCTCATGGACACGCTGATCCGAATTCACCGGATGCAGGGTCGGGCGACGCTGTGGCAGATGGGCACAGATCACGCGGGCATCGCCACGCAGATGCTGGTGGAGCGCAAGCTGCAGGCCGAGGGCATCGACCGCCACGAGCTGGGACGCGATGCCTTCATCGACCAGGTCTGGGACTGGAAGCGCGAGTCCGGCGGCAACATTACCCGGCAGCTGCGGCGCATGGGGTCCTCCCTGGACTGGTCCCGCGAGCGCTTCACCATGGACGAAGGATTCAGCCGCGCCGTGCAGGAAGTGTTCGTCCGGCTGCACGAAGAAGGCCTGATCTACCGCGGACAGCGGCTGGTCAACTGGGACCCGGTGCTGGGCACCGCGATCTCCGACCTCGAAGTCGAGAACCGCGAGGAACAGGGCCACCTGTGGCACTTCCGCTACCCGCTCATCGATGCCCACACTGCGGACGGCAAAGACTATCTGGTGGTCGCCACCACGCGTCCGGAGACCATGCTCGGCGACACCGCGGTGGCGGTGCACCCGGACGATCCCCGCTACGCGGACCTGGTCGGCGCGAAGATTCGTCTGCCGCTGGTCGATCGTGAGATTCCGGTGATCGCCGATGACTATGTCGATCCCGCGTTCGGCAGTGGCTGCGTGAAGATCACGCCCGCCCACGACTTCAACGACAACGAGGTCGGCGCCCGGCACGACCTGCCCCTGATCAACGTCTTCGCCGCCGACGCCAGCCTGCTGCGCGACGACCCGGTGCCCGAGCCCTACCGGGGCCTCGATCGCTTTGATGCCCGCAAGGCGATCGTCGCTGACCTGGACGCGCTGGGACTGCTCGAACGCATCGATGATCACAAGTTAATGGTGCCGCGCGGTGACCGCTCCGATGCGGTCATCGAGCCCTGGCTGACGGATCAGTGGTTCGTGAAGATCGCACCGCTCGCAGAGCCCGCGATCGCCGCCGTCGAGAACGGCGACATCACCTTCGTGCCGAAGCAGTATGAAAACACCTACTTCGCCTGGATGCGCAACATCCAGGACTGGTGCATCTCGCGCCAGCAGTGGTGGGGGCATCGCATTCCCGCCTGGTACGACGACGCCGGGGCCGTTTATGTAGGTCGCAGCGAGGCGGAGGTGCGCAGCGCCAACGGCCTGTCCGAGGACGTCGCGCTGCGCCGCGACGATGACGTGCTGGAAACCTGGTTCTCTTCGGCGCTGTGGACCTTCGGGACTCTGGGCTGGCCGGAGCAGACCGAGGACCTGGCGCGCTTTCACCCGACCGATGCGCTCGTCACCGGGCACGACATCATTTTCTTCTGGGTCGCCCGGATGATCATGA
>JBCDIK010000053.1:0-17687 GCA_038749065.1 Pseudomonadota bacterium
CGAGCTCCGGTGGTCTGGGCTTGGGGCTGGGTCATGTCGTTCTCCTTGAGGACGGAGACAGTCTGCAGATTCTCTTGAAAGGAATAATTAGTCTCTTTCTAAAGATACAATTGCGTAGAGTGAAATAGTTGGGGCGACTGTGGACCGATTTGAATCCCTGCGCGTGTTCCTGGCAGTGGCCGATGCGGGCAGCTTTGTCGGCGCGAGCCGGTCTCTGGGCCTGTCGGCGCCCGCGGTGACGCGAGCGGTCGCACGGCTCGAGACCCATCTGGGACAGCGGCTGCTGCATCGCACGACCCGCGCGGTGCGTCTCACGGACGCTGGCGCCCGTTACCGTGCCGATGCGGCCTCCATCCTGGAGCAGCTCGAGGCAGCCGATGCCGCGGTCGGCGGCAGCTTCGCCGCGCCCCAGGGCATCCTGCGGCTGACGGCGCCCGTGTACTTTGGCGAGCGCTACGTGATGCCCGTGGTCGCCGGTTTCCTGGCGGCGCACCCGGCGGTCCAGGTTCAGGCGCTGCTGCTCGATCGAGTGACCAACCTGCTCGAAGAGCATCTCGATGTGGCGGTGCGCCTGGGGCCGCTCGCAGATTCTCGCCAGTTCTCAAAGACCGTCGGCGCCATCCGCAAGGTCACCTGCGCGGCGCCCGCCTATCTGGACGAACACGGGCGCCCGGCAACGCCGGAGGCATTGCGTGACCATGCGATCGTGCAGGCCACCGCCGTCGAGTCGACCCTGACCTGGACCTTTGGTGAGCAGCGGGTGACCGTTGCGCCGCGCCTCACCTGCAACCAGAACGCCGCTGCGGTGCGCGCCGCCCAGGCCGGTGCCGGGATCACGCGGCTCATGTCTTACCAGGTGGCCGATGCCCTCGCGGATGGCAGCCTCGAGCTGGTGCTCGAGGCGCAGGCGCCGCCGCCGGCACCGGTAAACCTGGTGTACCTGGAAGGGCGGCGGGCGACCGCGGCCGTGCGCACCTTCATCGACTACGCGGCGCAGCACCTCAGCGCGGACCGCACTCTCAACCCGCGCTGAGGGCGTCGCTGGGTGCTTCCGGGCGCGAGCGCGCGGCACGCGCGCGCAGCTCGGTCATGATCTCCGCATGACGCGCGTGACTGAGTCGATAGCGCGCGTAGAAGAACAGGGCGATGGTGGCGGACAGCGCCATGATCGGGCCCGCGGCCAGGCCCAGGCGAAAGACCACGTCTTCGGCCAGCTGCCCGGGCACCGCTTCCTGAGGCAAGCGCACGTACCAGTCCAGCATGACCCCGGCCAGAAAGTGCCCAGCGGAGCTCGAGAGCTTCGCGAAGAACGCCCTGGCGGAGTAGAACAGACCTTCCTCGCGCAGGCCTGTGGCCAGCTCGTTCTCATCGATCACGTCGCCGATCATGGACAGAATGGTGACGCCCGCGACCCCAACGGTCAGAGCCAGGCCAAACGCGTTGGCCATCAACAGCGGCAGCAGGATGTCGGCGCCGTTGGCCGGCAGCAGGCCGAGCAGCCGCGCATTCACCACCAGCTGCGCGAACAGCACCATGCCGGCGATGGCCACCAGTAACACCGGCCGTCGATCGAAGCGGCGCATCAGCGGCGGTGCCAGCGCTGCGCCGAGCAGGATGCCGGGGAAGCCCGCCAAACCCAGCCAGCGGATCTCGCTCGCGCCCAGCTCCCAGAAGTAGGTGTAGACGAACACATTCAGCGTTTCGCTCACCCCGACGGAAATCATGAAGAAGAAAAAGCCGATCAACAGGAACAGGTAGTTCCGATTGGCCAGGGTGCCAAGGATCTTGCGGAAGAACAGGGGCAGGGACATCGTGACCTGCGCCTGGGGGGGCTGGCTCAAGGCCCGCCCGCGCGCGAGCGTACCCAGTGCGCAGGTCGAGATCGCCACCAGAATGAGCACCGCGGCGAACAGTGACAGCGGCGCGTAAGACGCGGCCTGCAGATGGTTCGCGACCGGTACGCCATCGGGACCCGGTGTCTCGCCGTTTAAGAAGTACGACCAGGCGATGAAGCTGAACAGTGTGCCGGTGGCGTAGCCGAAGATCGTGTTCATGCTGAAGAGCTGCGACCGCTCGTGCTGCGAGCGCACAAGTTCGCCGCCGAGCGCCAGGTGCGGGATCACGTACAGCGTCACGAACAGGCGGCTCAACGTGGTCCACAGCAGCAGCCAGGCGAACAGCGGCCAGACCTGGGCTAAGCCGCCGTCGACGCCTTCCGCCAGCAGCATCGCGGGTGGATTGAAGATGCACCAGAGCGATAGCGCTAAGGGAATGGGCGCGGCCAGCAGAAAGGGGTGACGTCGGCCCCAGGGCGAACGCAGCCGGTCGGACAGAATGCCGACGGCGGGATCCGAGATTGCATCGCCCACGAGCGCCACCAGCACGGCGGTTCCAATCAGCGTGTTCGGCAGCCCCAGCGCCTGGTTGTAGAAGATGACAATGAAGGCATTGAACATGCCCGTGTAGACGTGCTCACCGATGGCACCGATCCCGAACAGGATCTTGCTGTGCCAAGGTAACGTTGCCGGGGCTTCACCCGGCACCGGCGCTTCACCAGGCATAGGCTTCCGGCGCGGCGCCGCAGGGCGGAAAGATCTCATCCAGGCGCGCAAGGGCCGCATCCTCGAGCTGGATGTCCGGCACCGAGAGCATCTGCGCGAGCTGTTCACTGTTCCCGGGCCCGATGATCGTGGCGCTGATCCCCTCCTGGTGCAGCAGCCAGGCCAGTGCCAGGTTGGCCGGCGACAGGTTGAGATCCGCGGCGAGCGCGGCGAAGGCGGCGAGAGCCTCCGCCTGCGTCGCCGCCGCCGCGATCTGCCCGGCACTCTGACGCCGCCCGTCCGCAGCGCCACCGCCTCCGGCCAGCAGGCCCCCCGCCAGCGGGCTCCAGGGAATCAGGCCCAGGCCGTAGGCGCGACAGGCCGGCAGCACTTCCAGCTCGGCGCGTCGCTCGAGCAGGTTGTAGAGTCCCTGCTCGCTGATCAGGCCGAGTCGCCCTGCCCGCCGGGCGCGCTCGCTCATGCGCGCGATCATCCAACCCGGAAAGTTGCTGGAGCCCGTGTAGGTGATCTTGCCCTGGGCGTGCAGCCGGTCGAGCGCTTCCCACAGTTCTTCGACCGGAGTGCGCCGATCGATGTGGTGCATCTGGTACAGATCGATCTGCTCGATGTGCAGTCGCGCAAGGCTTGCCTCGCAGGCTTGCCGGATGTGGCGGGCCGACAGCCCCCGATCATTGATGTCCTCTGACATGGGCTCGTGCACTTTGGTGGCGAGCACCAGCTTGTCCCGCTTTGCCGGATTGGCCTTCAGCCACTGTCCGAGAATGGACTCCGTGGTTCCTACGCCCGACGCGCCACCGTACTGGTTCGCCGTGTCGATGAAGTTGATGCCGGCGGCCACGGCTTCATCGAGCATGCGGTGGGCATCGGCGGCGCTCGTGCGCGGCCCGAAGTTCATGGTGCCGAGGCACAGGGTGCTGACCTGGACCCCGCTGCGCCCCAGTGCGCGATAGTTCATTGGCCCTCCTCTGACGGCTTAGGGCGCGCGCAACGTCGTGCGCGTATCCAGGGTTTCGCTTGAATCGAGCACGCAGTGGGCGATGCGTTGCCGCGCGCGCGGTGACAGCGCCTGATAGTCGCGGTAGCTGATCTGCGGCGGCATGGGCTCGCGGAACCAGGGCGCGTAGAACTCGAGGTTGGGAATGGCTCGGGTCGCATCGGACAGATTCGGCGTGCCGCCATGCCAGGCGCGCGTGTCGCGGATCATCATACTGCCGGCGGGCGCCGGGCAGACCGTCGACAGGCGCATCCACTCCGGCTCTTCTTCGAGTCCCGGGATGCGTGCGCGCGAGTGTTGCGTGCCCGGTATCTGGCGCGTTGGCCCGTTCAGAGCGGTGACGTCCTGGGGCAGGAAGTTGACGGCCAGATAGGGGCACGGCAGATCGCGAATGCTGAGGGTGCCGCGGGGGTCGTGGAATGCGCTGAACGGCGTTTTCTCGGCGCTCACCCAGTCGCGCACATCGGCATGCAGGCGCTGGTACTCATGCGCACCGGCCAAACAGAAGTCGCCGCTGGCCGCGCGCAGCACGTACTCGGTGGACTCGAAGATCGCGCTGACAAGCTGATCCACGCTCGACAGCTCCAGCAACATCTGCCAGGCGCTGCGGTGCAGCTGGCTGCGGGTCATGCTCGAGCCGCCAAAGGAGTAGCGGTGTGCCCCGCGATTGCCAGCCCGGTCCGAATCGAGCGCCAGGATCTCTTCGATTACAGCCGCGCAGTCGTCAGCCAGCCGCGCGACCTGGCCGGCATCGAGCACGTTCTCGACCAGCACGAAGCCATCGGCGCGAAACTGCGCGACGATCGCGTCCACGTCCCCGGGTTGAAAACGCTTCAGACCGGCGATCCCGTTGTTCGCCGCCAGGTGCGCGCGCAGTGCGTCGGTGTCCTGCATCGCGCCGGTCATGCGGCCGCCAGCGAACCGAGCCAGGCACTCATGACCGCCTCTGCTTTGCCCGACAGCTCGTCCGCCGAGGCACGCACCTCAGCTCGCAGCGCCGCCCGGTCGATCTGCGCCTGGGCCAGCTCGGCGCAGTGCCCGACCAGCCAGTGCTCGATGCCCGCGCCAGTCGCCTCCGGATGAAACTGGAAGCCGATCACCCGCGGTCCGAATGCAAAGGCCTGGTTCTCGCACAGCGCTGTCGACGCCAGCCGCGTTGCGCCCGCCGGCAGATCAAAGGTGTCGCCGTGCCAGTGCAGGGTCCGCGGCGCGTCTGCGAAGGGCGCCAGGCACGACCCTGCGCCCGCAGCGGTCAGGGTGATGGGCGCGAGTCCGATCTCCTGGCCGCCGCTCGGGTAAACGTGCGCCCCCAGGGCGCAAGCAATGAGCTGCGCGCCGAGACAGATCCCCAGGGTTGCGCCGCCGGCATCCAGGTGCGCTTTGATCAGCGCCAGCTCGGCCGTAAGAAACGGGTAGGCGTCCTGCTCGTACACGCCGATGGGGCCGCCGAGGATGATCAGCAGATCCTTCGGATCGATCGTCTGCGGCAGGTCTTCCGGTACCAGGTAGGTGGTGACGTCGATGCCTGCCTGCGCCAGGGGCGGTGCAAAGCCGTCCAGATGTTCAAAGGCGAGGTGTTGCAGCACCGTGGCATGCGCGGGCATCACCACTGAAGAACCTGTTGCGCGGCGGGGCGTGCCCGGTAGCGCTCATCCCAGGCGTTGAGCCGCGGCCTTTCCCCCAGCACGTCCATCTTGGCAAAGCGCGCGAACTGCAGCACGGCGGCCAGCAGGCAGTCGGCGATAGAGACCGCTGCGCCGGCGAGCAGGGCGCGCCCGTCATCGAGGGTGTTTTCCAACACGTCGAGCGGCTTGTTGAGCCCTTCGCGCAGCTGCGCCGCCAGCTCGGGATTTGGCGGAAAGCCCAGCGGTGATTGCTCGGCGTGCACCAGGCGCATGATCGGCAGCGCGATGCGCAGCTCCAGGCTACGTTCCAGATCGCGCACCAGCGCTCGCGCCGCGAGGTCCGCCGGTAGCAGCGGGGCCGTCGGCTCCAACTCTTCCAAGTAATCGATGATGACCCGCGATTCAATCAGGTACTGGCCGTCTGCCATCTCCAGCACCGGCAGCGTGCCGAAGGGGTTGCGGGCGAGGTGCTCCGGCGCGCGCTGCTCCCCTTCCAAAGGGCTGACAATGACCGGCTCGATGTCGAAGGAAGCGCCGAGCACCTCGCGCTCGGCGAGGTAGAGCATGACGCGCGTGGGGTTCGGTGCCAGCGGCGCCGTGTACAGCTTCATCAGTGGCAGCAGCCCTTCAGATCGCGCTTCAGCAGCCAGGCATTGACCGGCCAGGCGGCAAGGAAGCCGGCGGGAATGGCGACGGCAATGCCGAGCCAGAACAGGGGACTGAAGATCGAGCCGGCCTGCATCCCGCCAACGGCATAGTCGGCGCTGTTCATGGCCAGCTCCATGACGCCGATGGAGATGACCTCGCCCACCCAGATGAGCCTCAGGGCTTCGCCGAAGCTCTTGCCGCGATCACGCATGACCGGGCGCAGCCCGAGGGTAAACCCAGACAGATAGGCAAGGGCGGTGGCGAGGAGCGCGATCTGCAGCGGCGGCAGGCCAAGGGACACGCCGATCATGAGCCCGGCGACCTCCCCGATCACGCAGCCGGTCAGGCAGTGCAGCGTGGCGCTGGCGGAAGTGCGCAGGCTGCTCGGTGCGGCTGTGCCGGCACAGGCGTCATTGTCGCTGACGGCGTCCATAGGCGGTTCCCGGATACTGCAAAGGGCCAGTATATGCGAAGCCGGGAATCGCCCCGGTCGGCCCTAGATCACGCCGCGCTCGATCAGCTTGCGGATCACCTCCGCCTGGGTGTCGATGAAGTGGCTGCGCTCCGGGCGGAGGGTGTGCCCATCGTCGTCGAGCAGGGTGTTACCGGGGTAGACCGCATCGTCGGTGTAGCTGTCGTGGAACAGGCCGAGGCGCTGGCGCGTGAGGGTATTGAACATGCCCGGCTTGCGCCGGTAGTGGCGCAGCGCGTCCAGGTGCAGCTCGGCATAGCCCGCCATCGATTCACCGCCGGCGGCCTCGGCGAGGATCTGGCCGAGGTAGTTCACCACCTTCGAGCCCTGTTCGACAGACTGGTTCGGCAGATCGATGCCGGTGATACCGGCGCTGTTGGCGGAGACGATGTAGCAGTGGTTCTCGTAGGCGCGCGCGATCTTGGCGGCATTCTTGGGCGAGAGGCCAGCGGTGGAAATTTCCGATGAGGAGTGACAGATCACCTCGGCGCCGCGCAGGGCGAGGGCGCGGCTGATCTCCGGGTAGAGAATTTCTTCGCTCGCAACGGTGGCCAGACGCCCGAGCGGGGTGTCGGTCACCGGGAACAGGCTGTCGGCGCCGTAGTGATCGAGGTAGCGATCGAGCACGTCATGGGGCGTCGGCGCGAACATGCTCAGCAGGCGCCGGTAGCGGTGCACCAGCGTCCCGCCATCGTCGACGATGAAACTCGCCTGGAAGTACAGCTCCGGGAAATGCGGGTCGGTTTCGTAGAGGTTACCGGACAGGAACACGCCGTTGTCTGCGGCGATCTGCGCAATGGCCGCGTATTCGGCGCCGTCCGGGTCGACGCAGCCCTTCTCGCGCCAGGCGGCGATGCTCTCGCCCAGGGGATAGCTGGTCAGAAAGTACTCGGGCAGGACCACGAGCTTCAGATGCGGACCGATGAACTGCTTGCTGGCCCGGACCTGACGCGCCGTGCGCTCGATAGTGGCCTGCATCTGCGTGCGCGCTGAGGCGGCGTCGGGACAGGCGTTGACGCTATGACAGGTGCTCTGCAGCGCCAGCGCCGCATAGGGCGCGATCGAGGTCTCGCTCACGAGGCGGCGCGCTGTGAGTCCGTTGGCTCCGCGCCGCGGCCGGCGGGCAGGGGCTTGCCGGCGCGCTGCTCGCGCGCGTAGCGGAAGTCCTTCGGCAGGCCCGCATCGGGCGTGAAGCCGTACATGGCCTCGCCGGGCAGTGCGGCCTGCACCTGGGCCCGGCAGGCGAGCAGCGCGTCGATGTCGATCCCGGTGTTGAGGCCCATGGCTTCCAGCAGAAAGACCAGATCTTCGGTGACGATGTTACCGCTGGCGCCGGGCGCGAAAGGACACCCGCCGATGCCGCCCAGGGATGCATCGATCGTCTTCATGCCGAGCTCCAGCGCGGCCATGACGTTGGCGAGGCCCTGGCCGCGCGTGTTGTGCAGATGCACGCCGTCCAGTCGCTCCCGGCCCACGGCGCGCCAGATGCCCTGGGCGAGGCGCTTGAGCTGGGCCGGGTTGCCGTAGCCGGTGGTATCGGACAGGCCCACCTCGTCGGCGCCGAGCTCAATGACCCGCTCGGCGATGCGGATCACCTGATCTTCCGGGATGGCACCCTCCAGGGTGCAGCCGAAGGCCGTGGACAGGCCCACCTCGAAGACCGGCCGCTCGGCCGCCGGCAGTGCGCGGATCTCTGCGGCGATCTGCGCCACTGCCTCGAACATCTGCTCGTGGGTGCGTTTCACGTTGCGCAGGCTGTGGGTCTCGCTGACGGAAAAGGGGATCGCCATCTTGTGGGCGCCAGCCTTGAGCGCAGCCTGAGCACCCTTGAGGTTCGGGACCAGCACCGCGACGTTGAGGCCCTCGATCGTGCGGGCGAAGGCGACCAGCTCGGCGGTGTCGGCGAGCTGCGGCAGCACCTTGGCTGGCACGAAGGAGCCCACCTCGATCTCCGGCACGCCGGCGGCAGCTTCGGCGGCGATCCAGGCTTTCTTGGCCTCCGTGGGCATGATCGTATCGATGCTCTGCAGCCCGTCGCGCGTGCCTACCTCACTGATTTCTATATCGATTTTCGTGCTGCTCGCTGCTGCCATGGGGTCTCCGCGGGTTCTTTCGGGCGCCGGTTTGACCGCTTTGGTACTTATCCGGTGCCTAAGGAAAGCGTTCCATCGTATTAGACTTAATGATATATCATCAGGTCTAATCTCGCACTTGCCCGCCGCCGCACCGCGGCTTGAGGAGGCGCCTTGATCGCTGCTCTGCCCCTGAGCGACCTGAAAGTCATCGAGTTCACGCACATGGTCATGGGCCCGACGGCCGGTGCCGTGCTCGCGGACCTGGGTGCCGACGTGCTCAAGGTCGAGCCGGCCAAGGGCGACAACACGCGTCGCCTCAAGGGCTCCGGCGGGGGCTACTTTCCCATGTACAACCGCAACAAGCGCTCCCTGGCGGTGGACCTGAAGTCCGATGCCGGCAAGGCGCTGGTGCTCAAGCTGATCGATCAGGCCGACATCCTGATCGAGAACTTCCGCCCGGGTGCGATGGACAAGCTCGGCTTCGGCTACGAGGCGCTGAGCCAGCGTAACCCACGCCTCATCTACTGCTCCCTGAAGGGGTTCCTAAGCGGGCCCTACGAGCAGCGCACGGCGCTGGACGAAGTGACGCAGATGATGGGCGGGCTCGCCTACATGACCGGCCTGCCCGATCGGCCCATGCGGGCCGGCTCCTCGGTCATCGATATCACGGGCGGCATGTTCGGCGTGATCGGGATCTTAGCCGCGATCAACGAGCGGCATCGCACCGGCGTCGGCCAGGAGCTGACCAGCTCCCTGTTTGAGACCACGGCGTTCATGGTCGGCCAGCACATGGCACAGCAGGAGTCCCTCGGCGAAGAACCGCCGCCCATGTCCGTGCGGCGCAGCGCCTGGGGGGTCTACGACCTCTTTAGCCTGAGCAACGGTGAGCGCCTGTTCGTGGCCGTGGTCAGCGATACCCAGTGGCGACTGCTGCTCGAGGAATTTGCGCTGGACGATCTGGCTGCCGATGAGGCCCTGGCCACCAACGCCGGCCGCGTCGCCGGCCGGGACAAGGTCATCCCGGCGCTCGAGGCGCTCTTTGCCCAGTTGTCTCCCGCGCAGGCGCAGGAGAAGCTGGCACGGGCTGGGCTGCCCTTTGCGGCGGTCAACAAGCCGAGCGATCTCTTTGAGGATCCGCAGCTGTGCGCCGGCGGGCTGATGCAGGTCGAGCTGACCGATGGCCCGAATTCCGGCGGTCGCGCCCGCATTCCGAAGCTACCGCTGGAGCTGGGCGGCCGCCGCATGAATCTGGAGCAGGACCTGCCGGCCATCGGCGAGCACTCGATCGCCGCTGCCCGGCAGGCAGGCTATGGAGAGGATGTCATCGAAGCCCTGGTGGCCGATGGCGTGATCGTGAGTCACAACCGTTAACCCCGAGGCACAGGCCTCGCCGCGTTGGATCAAGGGGGATCAATGAACGCACAACGAACAGGACGCTTTGGCGTTCCCGTAGCTGGCGCGACACTCGCGTTGGCGCTGGCGCTTCAGGCACCGGTCGCGGTGGCTGAGCTCGAGGAAATCGTCGTCTCCGCCCAGCGTCGGGCGCAGTCGCAGCAGGACGTGCCGATCGCCATCAGAGCGTTCGACTCGGAGGAGATGGAAGCGCGGCAGTTCGATGAGCCGCTCGACATCGTCAACTTCGTGCCGAACCTCTTCGGCGGCAACAACACCGGTCTCGGCACGGCCAACTCCTACTACCTGCGGGGGCTTGGCAACACCGAGTCCATCGCCACCTTCGACCCGCCGGTGGGCACCTATGTCGATGAGGTCTATATCTCCCGGCAGAACGGCAACAACGTGGCGTTCTTCGACGTCGAAGCCATCGAAGTGCTGCGCGGGCCTCAGGGCACGTTGTTCGGTCGCAACACGACCGGTGGCGCGGTCTCGATCCGCATGGCCAAGCCGGCGGAAGAGATCGGTGGCTTCATCGAAGGGGGCCTCGGCGACTACGACCGGCAGATGCTGCGCGGCTCCATCGACCTGCCCATCGCCGACAACGTGCTGACCAAGATTTCGGCGTTCTGGCTTGATGACGCGGGCTACGTGAAGAACGTGAACACCGGCGATCGCCTGAACGGGCAGGAAGCCCGCGGGATTCGCGGCGACATCCGCATGCTGTTCGATGACCAGATCACCTGGGATATCTCCGCGGAGATCATCGAGGATGAAAACCTCAACATCACCACCAGCTTCCCGGGCCTCAGCGCGTTTCAGCGCCCGCAGGACAACGGCCGCAATGACAACACCGATCGTCGGGAGTCGAACACCGGCATCCGCGCGTCGTCGAATTCCCGGGGCAGCCTGGAACAGCTCGATACCGGCAGCGGGCTCGGCAACAACGTCAACAGCTACGCGGTCAGCTCGCACCTGACCCTGGATCTCGACTTCGGTACCGTCGAGTTCATCACCGCCTACCGCAACCTGGAGCAGGACTTCATCATCGACTTCTTCGATGGCCCCGGGGCTCAGGGCGGTTTCACCATCGCCAACCAGGGCGAGCACGAGCAGGTCTCGCAGGAGATCAAGTTCACCAACAGCTACCTCGATGACAAGCTCGATCTGGTCGCCGGCTTCTTCTATTTCACGGAGGACAACCAGACCGATTTCTCCGACGTCTTTGCGCTGCCCTTCGGCAACCTGCTCCTGGCAGACCGCCTGCTCGAAAACGAGCTGACCTCGATTGCGCTCTACGCCCAGGCGGACTACGCGTTCTCTGAGAAGTGGTCAGCCACCCTCGGCCTGCGCTGGACGGACGAAGAGAAGACCCTCGATGTGCAGGACTTCAAGCCCGGCATCGTCGCCAACAATCCCTTCATGAACTTCCTGGCGTTTCCCGCAGCACCGGGCACGGAGCTGACCAACGCCAACCTGGACGCCGCCGGCATCGACCGCGAGCTGAGCGAGCAGCTGCTGACGCCGCGCTTTGCGATCCAGTACTTCGCCTCCGACAACTTCATGGCCTTCGCCTCTGCCACCCGCGGCTTCAAGTCCGGCGGCTGGAACGCCCGCGGCACCGCGGCGGAAGAGCTGCTGCCCTTCGATCCGGAGAAGGTCTGGTCCTATGAGGCGGGCTTCCGCAGCGAGTTCGCCAATCGCACCGTGCGCCTGAACGTCACCGCGTTCTACACGGACGTACAGGACTTCCAGGTGCCGTCCGCGTTCGTGCGCGACAACGGCACCGTCGCGTTCATTACCCGTAACTTTGCAGACCTCGAGAACCAGGGCCTTGAGATCGATGCCACCTGGGCGCCGATCGAAGGCCTGTCGCTGTACGCGGCGGTCGGCATCCAGGATGCTGAGCAGAAGCCGGGCGCCGAGATTCTCGCGCAGCAGGCGGCCTGCCGTGGCGGTGATGCCGGCTCCGCCGGCGTGGGCATCGTCGATCTGAACTGCAACATCGCCGAGACCACCCGGGCGCCGGATCTGACCTACACCTTGGGCGGCAGCTACCGCTTCGAGATTCCCGCCATCAGCGGCTACGTGCAGGGCAACGTGAACTACCGCTACACCGACGAGCTCAATGTCGGTACCAGCGGCCTGCCCAATGGCGCGGTGGACGACACCGGTGAGCTGAGCATGGGCGTGACCCTCGGAGTCGGCCCGCGGCTGCGGATCATCGCCGAGTGCACCAACTGCAACAACGAGTTGACGCAAAACGCGGTGCTGGCTGGTACCTTCTACTACAACGAGCCGCGACGCGTGAACGTCCGGGTGAAGTACGACTTCTAGGTCCGCTTCCCCGAGCAACGGTCCGCGGACAGTTTCGCGCCCCGGAAGGGGCGCGCCGATACCGTCAGGGAGGATCCATGACCGCACCGCTGCAGCATGATCTGTACGTCCGCGGCGACCGCGAGCAGGCCGCCAAGCAGAGCTTCGTCACCGGCCTGCGGGCCTTTGTGCTGAATGACATGGCCGGCGCCATGCAGCAGCGCTACACCCAGCAGGTCGAGCCGCGGATCGTTCGCGAGCAGGGCGCTGCGCCGGCCAGCGGGCCGGAAGTCCATCGGGCCATGAAGACCGATGATCTGTTCCGGTTCTACTCGAGCGTGCGTTACAACGCTCAGGAGATGGTATGGCGCTCCACGCTGCGACCGCTCGCGGACGCGGCTCAGGCGCTGAATGCGCAGGTCGATGAGCTTTCCCAGCGCACGGAGCAGGTCGGGGGCTCGCTAACGCTGAACGATGCGGTCGAGCTGCCGAAGAACGTTGCCGCGCTCGATGTGCATCTGGCCCCCGGATCCTACGGCAACGACACGGCGCAGATGCCCTGGCTTGCCGGCGCGCTCTACGATCATGGGCTGAACGTTTTTTCCTTCGGCGCCATGGGCGCCAACCTGGACGATATCGGGCAGTCCTTCGCGCACTACGTGAAGCACCGCTATCCGGACTTTACGCCGCAGCACATCGTCGACCTTGGTTGCACCATCGGCCACAACAGCTGCGCCTGGAAGCAGGCGTACCCGCAGGCCCAGGTCACCGCCATCGATGTGGCCGCCCCCTGCCTGCGCTACGGTCATGCGCGGGCGTTGAGCCAGGGCGTCGCGGTCGACTTCGAGCAGATGAATGCCACGGACCTGCGCTTTCCCGATGCGTCCGTGGACGTGGTGTTTTCGTCCATGTTTCTGCACGAGCTGTCCGTCAAGGACATTCGCGCGGTGATGCGCGAGGCCTACCGCGTGCTGCGCCCCGGCGGGCTCATGCTGCACATGGAGCTGCCGCCGAACGATGAGCTGACCCCGTACGATGCGTTCTATCTGGACTGGGACGCGTATTACAACAACGAGCCCTACTACAAAACCTTCCGCGACCAGGACTTTGCCGCTCTGCGGGAAGAGGCGGGCTTCAGTCGCGAGAAGCTGTTCCACGCCATCGTGCCCCAGTACACCTATATGTCACCGGATGCTTTTGCTGAAGCCCTGACCCAGGACGCCGCCTTCGACGACAAGACCGGGCGCCTGGCCGACGGGATCCAGTGGTACGGCTTCGGCGCCTGGAAATAGCGTCGTGAGCGATTCCGTCGATCTCAACACCCGCGGCCGGCGCCCGGCCTTTTTTGGCGACGGCCAGATCGATGCGCTGCTGACAGCGCTGCTCGAGAGCATGTCGCAACAGTGGGCGACCCGGGAGCGGGTGCTGGCGCTGCAGAAGCTCCTTGAGCGTCGGGGGGTCATCGAGCCCGGCGAGCTGGAGGCGTTCGTGTTCGATGATGCGGACACCGCGAAGCTCGCGGCCGACCAGCAGGCGTTTTTAGCCGATGCCTTCCGCGCCATCGGCGGCGGCTTTCAGGGGCTGTCCGACCGCGAGCAGGAAATCGATGAGTTCCAGCGGGGCTGACCGGTGACGAGTGCGCTGCTGGTCATTCACGTGCTCGGCTGGGTGTTCTGGCTCGGCACCGATATCGGCGTCTATCTCGCCGCCAAGCGCAGTGAACGCAGGGACCTGGGCGTTGAGGCGCGGCTGGCGGTGCTGGAGCTGGGCATGGTGCTCGACCGTGCCCCGCGCTTCGCGGTGCCCATCGTGCTCGGCACCGGGCTGCTGCTCCTGAACGGCTATGGCCTGGCGCCGCTGCCACCGGCGGCGGCCATCGCGCTGATGCTCGGTTGGATCGTGATCGTCTGGCTCGGCATTTTCCAGCCGCCGGGGACGCCGCTGCAGGCCCGCGCCATGCAGATCCAGACGCTCATCTACCTGTTCGTGATCGGCGGGGCGCTGCTGTGGGCGACCCTGGGCCTGGTCAACGCCACGCTGCCGCTGTGGGTCGCGCTTAAGGGCTATGCTTATGCGCTCATCGGCATCGCTGCACTCATCCTCGAGAAAACTTTCGCGCCCGCGGTTGCGGACTATCAGGCGCTGGCAGAGCAGGGCTCCTCGCCGCCGCTTGAAGCGGATCTGCACGCGCACCTGCAGCCCGTTTACCGCAGCGTGCTCGTGATCTACGCCGGGACCGCGCTGGCCGGTATCGCCGGGCTGCTGAAACCGGTGCTCTAGGCCGTTCCGTGGCGCAGCGCCGCATCCTGCTCTTCAACAAGCCCTACGGCGTCCTGTGCCAGTTCCGCGGCGGCGACGGCCGGGAGACGCTCGCGGACTACATCGACACGCCCGGTGTGTATGCCTGTGGGCGGCTTGATCGCGACAGCGAAGGGCTGCTCGTGCTCACCGATGACGGCGCGCTGCAGCATCGACTCAGCCATCCGGAGCACAAGGTCAGCAAATGCTATTACGCGCAGGTCGAAGGGGTGCCCGATGCGGCCGCGATCACCGCGCTCACCCAGGGCGTTGACTTGAACGACGGGCCCACCCTGCCGGCTCGCTGCGAGTCGGTCAGTGCGCCGCCCTGGCTATGGCCGCGGCGGCCACCGATCCGGGTGCGCGCCTCGATCCCGGACAGCTGGCTGTGCCTGACGCTGAAGGAAGGACGCAACCGTCAGGTGCGGCGCATGTGCGCCGCCGTCGGGCACCCGGTGCTGCGCCTGATCCGCTATCGGGTCGGGAGCTGGACCCTGGACGGGCTTGACTGCGGGGCCTCGGTTCCGGTCGCAGCCTGAGTCCGGCGGTTGACCAGCAGCACTTGCAGGGTGCCGAGCACGATGAGGACCAGCGCCGCGGTGGCGGCTTGAGGCAACCGCTCGTCTGCCGCGAGCTGGTACACGCGCGTGGCGAGCGTATCGAAGTTGAAGGGCCGCAGGATGAGCGTAGCCGGCAGCTCTTTGAGCACGTCGATGAATACGAGCAGTGCGCCGGTCAGCGCCGCCGGTCGTAGCAACGGCCAGTGCACGCGCGTCAGCACCCGGCGCGGACCAGCGCCCAGGGTGCGGCTGACCTCGTCGAGCCGCGGGCTGATTTTCTCGAAGCCGCCGTGGCAGGCGTTGTAGGCCACCGTCAGAAAGCGCACCAGATAGGCGAACACCAGCGCGGCAACGCTGCCCGTCAGCCACAGGGTGGGTTGCCCTCCAAACAGATCGCGTCGCCACTGCGCGAGTGCCTGATCGGCGCTGCTGAAGGCGCTGAGCACGCCCAGCGCCAACATCGCACCAGGCAGCGCGTAGCCGAGCGTTGCCAGGCGTACCGCGCCCTGCAGCGGGCGACCCAGCGGTCGCTGCCGCTCGGCGTAGCACAGCAGCAGCGCAGCAATCACCGCCAGGGCCGCGGTGGTGCCGGCCACGAACGCGCTGTTGCCGAGCAGTCGCGCAAAGCGCGCGCCGAAGAGCGGATCGCCCACTGTCAACGCGTAGTAGAGCAGGATGCCTGCGGGCAGGGCGAAGCCGAACAGTACCGGCAGCGCGCACAGGGCAGTCGCTGCCACCGCGGAACCGCCGGTCAGTGGCGTTCGCGGTAACGGCCGGCTGCGCGACAAGGGGTTACCGACCTTGCCGCGACGGGCCATGCGTTCCAGCAGGACGAGCAGCAGCGCCACCGCGAGCAGTCCCGCGGCGAGCTGCAGCGCAGCAGCCTGATCGCCCATGCCGAACCAGGCGCGGAAGATGCCGGTTGCGAAGGTCGGCACGCCGAAGAACTCGACCACGCCAAAGTCCGCCGCGGTTTCCATCATGACCAGCGCCAGGCCCCCGGCGATCGCCGGGCGCGCTGCTGGCAGGACCACGCGCCAGAAGGCGCGCGCGCCGCTGGCGCCGAGCACCCGCGCCGACTCCAGCTGTGCCCCCGCCTGCTGTTCGAAGAGCGAACGGCACAGCAGGTACACGTAGGGGTACAGCGTCAGCGCGAGCACGAGCACCGCCCCGCCGAGCGAGCGGATACTTGGAAACCAGTAGTCACCGGGTCCCCAGCCGGTCAGCGACCGCAGCGCGCTCTGCACCGGCCCGGCGTACTCCAGCAGGTCCGTATACACGTAGGCGATGACGTAGGCGGGCGCTGCCAGCGGCAGAGCGAGCAGCCAGCGAAAGGCACCGACTCCGGGGAAGGTGCGCGCGGCGCACAGCCACGCGGTCGGGATACCGATGAACGCACTGAGCAGCGCCACGCCCAGCAGCAACAGCGCCGTGTTTTGCAGATAGCCGGCCAGCAGGTGCTCACGGATGTGCGGCCAGCTCTCGCTCGCCGGCGCGAGCAAGGCGCTGGCGACCACCAGCAGCGGTGCCGCAACGAGCAGTGCGAGCGCGAAGGTAGCCAGGGTCGGGCCGCGGGGGCGCTTTATCATCGACTCGGCTGGCCGCACAATCGCAGCCCTTCGTTCAGGATCGGCCGGTGAGTGTAGCTTTTCGCGATATCGACCACAGCTTCGGCGTGACGTCCGTGCTGCGGGGCATCGACCTGGTCGTGGCCCGCGGCGAGATCCTGTGTCTGCTCGGGCCCTCCGGCAGCGGCAAGACCACGCTGCTGCGCCTGGCTGCCGGCCTCGAGACGCTGCAGCGCGGCACCATCGAGATCAACGGCCATTGCGTGGCACAGCCTGGAGAGCAGCTTGAGCCGCAGGCGCGGGGGGTCGGGCTGGTGTTTCAGGATCACGTGCTGTACCCGCACCTCACGGCGGCCGAGAACGTCGCCTTTGGTCTGGCGTCGTTGCCCGCGAAGGAACAACGGGAGCGGAGCGCGGCCATGCTCAAGCGCGTGGGCCTTGCGGGGCTCGGCGATCGTTACCCGCATATGCTCTCCGGCGGCCAGCAGCAGCGGGTGGCTCTGGCACGGGCGCTGGCACCGCAACCCAGCGTCATGCTGCTTGATGAGCCCTTTGCCAGCATCGATGGCAGCCTGCGGCGAGCGCTGCAGCAGCAGGCGCGGCAGGAGCTGAAAGCGGCGGGCACGACCGGCATCGTCGTCACCCATGACGCGCAGGAAGCCCTCGCGCTGGCGGATCGAATTGCCTATCTGGAAGACGGCGCGGTCGTTCAGCAGGGCACGCCGGAAGTTCTCTGGGAACGCCCCGCAGCGCTGTCTGTTGCGACCGCGCTGCTCGACGTGGATCCCTTTCCCGTGCAGCTCGATGGCGCCCAGGTGCACAGTGCCTGGGGAACGCTGCCCGCAGCGGCGTTTGTCGATCAGCGGCAGGACGGTGGCGCTACCGGGGCCGGATTGGCGGTCCTGGTCCCGGGCCGGGCGCGGCTGGTTCAGCCTGCGCAGACGCAGGCCTCGGCGACCCTCGCTGATCAGCGCTTTGCCAGCCGCGGCACCCAGGTGCTGTTGCGCAGCGTGCAGGACGAGCGCGCGCTGCTGTCGATCACCGTCGAAGCGGTTGATGACGTGAGGCTCGAGGGACCGGCGGCGTTGTCGCTGGCGAGCCGGGCGGGCTTCCTGTTTGATGGCGAAGGACAGCCCGCGGCGAGCTGACGCCCTAGGGCCAGCCCACCTGATCAAAGA
>JBCDIK010000054.1:0-17276 GCA_038749065.1 Pseudomonadota bacterium
GAAGGCGCGAGCGCACCAGCGACAAAGACCGACGGCTCAGCCGCGCCGGTTGCCATGGACAACGAAGCCGACACACCGGCGCCCGAAGGCACACCAGCGGCCAATGCCACCATGGTAGCCGCGCAACCCGCAGCGGACGAAAAGGCCGAAGCACCCGCAGAGGCAGTCGTAAAGGCAGTCACAGAGACAGTTGTCGAGACAGGCGCTGAGGCAGGCGCCGCCGCAAGTGCAGCGAAGGACGCGGCTGAGCTGCAAACCGCCGACGTCACGAAGAAGATGGTCGACCCGAAACAGGCCAAAACCTTCAGCGCATCGGAGCCTGGGGCCATGAAACCGTCTGCAGCGACCGAGCTGGCTCAGGCAGAAGCAGCGGTTGGAGCCGCTGAGCGGGAAGTCGCGGCAGCCGTAGCGGCGATCGATGCGGCGAGCCATGCGCCGGCGACCAATGAAGACGTGGCGGTACCCGCCATCAAGCCAACAGTGGCGACCCGACCCGAGAAGGCGCCGACCACCCCACCGGCGCCCAGTGCGGAAGCCGTCCCTGCAGCCACGCCGGCGCCCGTTGTAGAAGCCACCCCTGTAGTGACACCGGCGCCCGTCGCGCAGGCCGCAGCGCAACCCGCTCCCGAGCCAGCACCCGCAACGCCAGCAGCACCCGTTGTGGCGTCCGCACCCGGTGCCGAGCCAGCGCCCCCAGCAACACCTGCTGCAAAAACTGCGACCGTTGCAGACACAGCACCCGCTCAGGAAGCTGTTTCCACGTCGCAACCTGCTCCCGTGGTCGAAGCAGCGATGGCCCAGGCCACGGACGCGGCGCCTGCAGCGAGCGAGGACAACGCGAACGACGAGCCGGAAACCGTGACCGAGACGCCCGAGCGAGCGCCCGTGTCCAGCGCTGACGCAGCGACGGCTGACATGGGTGACGAGGAAGGAGAAGCGGTCGGCACCCTGCAGCGGCTCGCAAGCGGAGCGCAGGACGTTGCCAGCGAAGCGATCGACACGGTCGCGGAAACCATCGCATCCGTATCCCAGGTGCTCACCGGCAAGAACAGGGAAGAGCCGCAAGCTGAGCTCGCAGCAGAAGCAGAAGCAGAAGCAGAAGCAGAAGCAGCCTCAGCGACAGCGACAGCGCCAACAGAACCGGAACCAGGCCCCGCCGACGAAACTACGACGCCAGAGGGGTTACTGACCACGGACGCGGTTGAAGAACGACCGGTGAGCACACCCGTGCCCGTCGCCAAGCGCATCGCCCCGGAAGCGGACGCCAGCAGCGCCGAAGCCAGTCCGGCGCCCGTCGCTTCGTCCGAACCCATTGCGACCGAGTCGCAGAAAACGGTGCCGGCCGACCTGGCAACGGTGCCGGACGCTGTGGCCACACTCCTGCGCGCCCACCCCGGAAAAGTCCTGCTCGTGCTGTTCTGGGAGCCCGGTGCCAGCGAGGCAGCGGGGCCCGCATTCGAGTGGCTGTCACGGATGCAGTCCCGCTATGGGCAGCAGGGCCTTGCGACCATCGCTGTCAACGTCGCGGCGTCGCCCGGCCCTGCGGACGCAACTACAGCAGCGCATCATCGGAACATCGAGCATCGCTCGGATCCGGAGCGGATCCTGGCCCGCGATTTCTGGGTACAAAGCGTGCCCAGCGCGTACCTGATCCTCGCCGATGGCACCCTCCAGCGACGGATGGCGCCCTTCGACAGCAGCCAGATGGGCGCTCACGAAGACGCCGTGAGACTGACTGTCGAATGAACCGGAGGGCTCGCAGCGCAACCGTGACGATGTTGTGACAAACCCGGCCCATCAGATCCTGCGCGCCCTCCTATACTGCGCGGATGCAGCGAGTGCCTTTCAGCGCGAACCCCGAAAGCCGATCTGCGGAACAGCCGCTGTACCGCGTGCGCGCCTGCGGCCCGGCATACCGCGCACGCTTCTTCCGGCGCTGGATGCTGCCGCTGCTGGTTGTTGCCATGGCAAGCGGAGAGTGGCGCGCTGACGATCCGGTGCGTGCGCCCACGCTGGCCAAAACGCAGGACGGACCCACCCCACCCGCAGGCTAAACGCGAGCTTGCTGCCAGCGTGCTAAGAGCAAGTTCGGGCGGGTCGTTGGCTAACTCGGTGGCGCTGCCATGCGCAGTACGCAGATCACCAGCAGCACCGGCGTGAGGTAGCGGATCATCAGGCGCCAGGGCGCAGTGAGTACCGGGCGCAAATCTCGAATCGTCATCACCTCGCGCTGCGCGCCCCAGCCCACGAACAATATCCATCCCAGCGCGGCGCCGGGCAGCAGCACTTCGCGCCCGACCCAGATCGCCGTTTCCAGGAGCGAGCGATCGAGCACACGGACGCTCTGCCAGTCGCCATGCCCGAGCACACCCACCATGGATAACATCCAGCACAGGGTGAGTATCAGAACCCCGGCACTGCCTGCGGAGACCTCGAACCGTTGGCTCATCCAGTGCATGAGGGGGGCCATGAGCTGCAGAAGTGCGAGTGATGCCGCGAGCAACACCAGGACGCAAACGGCCGCGGCCAGGTAACGCGCCGGCAACAGCCCAGCGCCTGGTGCACCCTGGAGACTCATGGTCACCAGCAAGAGGAACAGCTGGGCGACCAGTACCATGCCGAGCAGTCGGCCCAGCGTCCCTGCGACGGGCAACCGGCCACCCGCTGCCACGTAAACCCCACTGCCCGCGAGCAGTGATAGTGCGCCAGCGGCCACCGCACCGGCCAACATGGCGAGGGACCGCGATGATGCGTCCGGCCAGGCAAAGCCCGCGCGCGCGCCAGCGAGCCGCACCGGGTCGGCCAGGAGGTCCGCAGCCGCAAGTACAGCCAGCGTGCCAAGCACGCCGAGAAACATCAGCGCCAACCCTCGCTGCACGGCCCCCGTCGGCGAGCGGGCGGCGCACCAGAGCAACCCGGCGAGCACGGCCAGCGCGGCGAGCACACCGCTCAACTCGCTCTCAAGAGACGGGGCGGCCACCGGGACATCGAGCACGAGTGCGGCGGGCTGCCCTTGAGCAAGCGTGACGACCGCGCGCAACGCTGCACCGAGTAACATCAGCACGGGCGCACTCAACAGCAACAGGACCAGCCGCTGCGCACCACCCAGCCAGCGCCAGGCGCCCGGGGCCTCAAGGCGCTGCACCAACCGGTCGAGACCAGCTGGCAAGGTCATATCGCCTCGCCGGCCCAGCTGGAGCTCAAGCAGCAACAACGGCACCGCGACGCAGGCCAATCCGGCCCCGTAGCACAACAGGTACAGCACCCCACCCTGCGCGCCGGCATGGTTCATCGTCTCCCAGGCTGGGCCGACCACCAGCGCGAACGCGAGTGATGTGGCCAGCACCGTCGCCGCGGCGAATGCGCGAGGCGCCGGCTCAGCCACCCGCCCTGCCCTCGCCTGCGGCGCGCAGCACCCGATCGAGGTCGGCGCAGATGTCCTGCGCATCTTCCAGACCGATCGAGACGCGAAACAGGCCCGCCCCCGCGGCATCGCGAAACCGCTGAGCACCGGCTGCGTCAAGCTGGTAGCTGTCCCGCAGCATGGCTTCCGTTTCGATCCAGTAGATGAGGGACCGCTGGTGTCCCAGGCTGACCGCGTAGTGCACGATCGCCAGCCGATCCGCGAACGCCTGCGCGAGGTAGCGGCCCTGAGCGAGAGGGTCGCGCTGCGCCGTCGCCGCCGGCACGAACGCCAACATGCCGCCGCCCGCGCTCATCTGCCGCTGCGCAAGCTCGTGCTGCGGGTGACTGGGCAGCCCGGGGTAGAGGACGCGCGCAACGGCCGGGTGCGCTTCCAGAAAGGCGGCCACCGCAGCCGCCGCGGCGCTGTGCGCCTGCATGCGCATGGGCAGGGTGGCCATTCCGCGCGCGATCAGCCACGCATTGAAGGGACTGAGTACACCGCCCTGATGAATCAGCGCATCCTGCCGCAACGCCGCCATGGCGTCCGAGGCGCCACAGACGACGCCCCCCAGCGCATCGCCGTGCCCTCCGATGTACTTGGTCAGAGAGTGCACCACGAAGTCTGCCCCCAGGGTGAGCGGGCGGGTCAGAATCGGGGACGCGAAGGTACTGTCAACAACGACGAGAGCGTCGTGCGCGTGGGCGAGCTGACTGGCAGCTTCGATATCGGTGAGCCGGAGGATCGGATTCGCCGGCGTTTCCAGCCACAGCACCCGCGTGTCGGCACCCGCCGTCCTGCGTTGCAACGCTGCTTCCAGGGCCTCCAGATCGCTGCTATCTACCGTTTGCACGTGGATACCAAAACGCGGCAGCGTCTGCCGCGCCAGCTCTGCTGTGCCCGGATAGTTGATCTCGCTGATGATCAGTTCATCGCCCGCTGACAAGAGCGACAGCAGAACCGCGGCGCTGGCGGCCATGCCCGAGGCAAACGCCACCGCTGCGGGTGCTTCTTCCAGTGCCGCAACCTTCGCCTCGAGCGCATCCACCGTCGGGTTGCCCCAACGGCCGTAGATGTAGGGCTTTTCCTCCGCGAAGGCGTGAATCGAGAAGCCCTCAGGACGCTCGGTGACGAAGGTGGTAGAGGTCACGATCGGCGGCGCGCTCGCTCCTGTCGCGGGGTCCGGCGCTTCGCCCGCATGGATCGCGCGGGTTGCGATCCCGGCGTCGCGCAGCGCCTCACCCTGCCGCTGCGAATGTGATTGCCGCCTGCCGGTGGGGTCGGTAGGGGGTGGGTTCTGACTGGAATCGCTCACCGGTGCCTCGAACATTGCTAAGCTCGCAGTTTAGCCCAAGCACCGACACAGGCCGCAGCATGAGCACTCCTCCAGGGGCCGCCGCCCAGGCGCAGATCGATGCCTTTGAAGCCGACGCGGCCCAACTCGCCGAGCTGGTCAACTCCCTGGAGGAAGCCGACTGGCAGCGAGTCACCCTGTTCAAGGACTGGCGCGTCTGGGATGTCATCGCACATCTGCACTTTACCGATCACATGGGACTCACGACCCTCGCCGGGCCGGAGCCATTTAAGGCCTTGCTGAAGGACATGGGCAGCAGCGGCCAATCGATGGCCACCTACGTGCGCGACAAGCTTGGCGACATCAGCGGTGCCGAACTCTCACAGCGCTGGCAAGCAGGGATCGCGGAGCTGCTTGCGGGCCTGCGCGCAGCCGATCCAGAGGTGCGACTCACCTGGCCGGGCCCTGGTATGAAGCCACGCATGTTCGCCACAGCCCGACAGATGGAAACCTGGGCGCACGGCACCGAGGTGTTTGATCTGTTCAACGCGCCGCGCAGCTACCACGACCGCATCGAGAACATCGTCACCATCGGGGCGCGAACCTACGGCTGGAGTTTCAGCAACCGCAAGATGACCGTGCCTGAGACCGTGCCCCATCTGTCGCTCACAGCGCCATCGGGCGCTCTGTGGATGATCAACCCTGAACGCGAGGACGAGTGTATTCGCGGCAGCGCTGTGGGCTTTTGCCAGGTCGTCACCCAGGTTCGCAACGTTCAGGACACGGACCTGATCGTGACCGGCGACAACGCAAGCGCCTGGATGGCGATCGCGCAGTGCTTCGCCGGCCCTCCCGCTGATCCGCCGGCGCCAGGGGCCCGTGGCGGCACCCAGTAGCGAGCGCTATTCCTGCGGCGCGTCCACCTTCACCAGCTCGGCGGTGATGTAGAGCTCGACTTCATCGCCGACCGCGGGGACATACTTGCCAAGCCCGAAGGCACTGCGCGAGAGCGTCCCAAAGGCGCTGACCCCGACCACTGGCTTCTTCAGCATGGGATGCATGGCCGCCTTATCGATGCGCGCCTCCAGCACCACCGGCTTGGTCACGCCCTTGATGGTGAGATCGCCGGTGATGTTCGCCTTGGTGGCGCCGGTCATCTCGATCGCGGTGCTCGTGAAGCGAATCTCCGGATGCTCAGCCACCGCAAAGAAGTCGGGGCCTTTGAGATGGTCATCGAACTCCGCTACCCGGCTATCGACGCTCGCCGCATCGACGATAACGCTCAAGGAGCTCCGCGCGAGGTCAGCCGGGTCCAGGTCGAGATCGACCGCAAAGCGGTCAAAACCCAGATGAGGCGTGGAAAACCCGAGGTGGCTGTAGCTGAAGGTGATGTAGGCATGTGTCGGCTCAACTTCGTACGCCCCGGCCGGGACACCGAGCCCGCCCTCATGATGATCCGCCCAGGCGGCCCATGAACACAGCAGCGCGCCGGCCAGCGCGCACCAGGGCACAAGTTTCGGCACTCGCCGGTTGTGCGGTTTACCCATCATCTGCTCCTGCGCCTTCGTTGAGCGGCACTATACAGCACAGGTACGCTGGTCAGCAGCCGCCGCGATTGGGTACCCTGCGCGTCCTCTCGAGCCGCAGCGCCGCGCCATGCAGACCGATAACCTGCGTATTCGTACCAGCCGCCCCTTGCTGTCGCCGGCGATTCTGAGCGAAGAACATCCGCTGCCCGCAACGCTCGCCGCGGACATCGGTGCCGCCCGTGAGACGATCGCTGCGATCCTGCGGGGACAGGACCAGCGGCTGCTCCTGATCGTCGGCCCCTGCTCCATTCACGATCCTGTGGCGGCCATGGAGTACGCAGAAGCGCTTGCGGCGCTGCGCGAGCGCTATGCCCGGACCCTGTTCATCGTGATGCGCGTGTACTTTGAAAAGCCACGCACGCAGATCGGCTGGAAGGGTCTGATCAATGATCCGGGCCTCGATCAGACCTTTCGCGTGAATGACGGCCTGCGGGTCGCGCGCAAGTTGCTGCTGGATATCAACGCGCTGGGGCTGCCCGCCGCGACAGAGTTTCTGGATACGACGCTCGGTCAGTACTACACCGACCTGATCAGCTGGGGCGCGATCGGTGCGCGCACTACTGAGAGCCAGATCCATCGACAGCTCGCCTCGGGTTTGTCCATGCCTGTGGGCTTCAAGAATCGCACCGATGGCAATGTCCAGGTTGCGGTGGACGCCATTCGTGCTGCCGGGTTCAGCCACTGGTTTCCGTCGTTGACGAAAGAAGGGGCACCCGCGCTACTGAACACCGCGGGCAATCCGGACTGTCATCTGGTCCTCCGCGGCGGCTCAGAGCCCAACTACGGTCGGGAAGCGATCGACGCAGCGCTCGCGCTGCAGGGCCAAGGCGGCGGTGCCCTGGGCCTGATCGTCGACTGCAGTCACGGCAACAGCCGCAAGGACCCACAGCGCCAGCTCGAGGCAGCGCACGATCTGCTGGCGCAGCGGCTGGAAGATGGCCCCCCTGCTGCCGGGCCCCCAAGAATCGCGGGCCTGATGCTGGAAAGCCACCTGCACGCCGGGCGTCAGGACATTGACGCGCAGCCGCTGCGCTACGGGCAGAGCATCACGGACGCCTGCATCGGCCTGCCGGATACCCGCGCATTGCTGGACGCGTTCGCAACTGCACTGAAAAGCTGACCTGCGTCACAGCGAGCGCTCGCCTCCAGCGCGGCACACATCACAAAGCACAGGGGATCGACCCCGCATTTGAGGGGCCTGTCCCGTCCGCGCCGGTCACCCTCTTCCTATACTGGGCCATCGCAGGTTGGAGTCGCGAATGGGTAAGCCGAAGCTGGTCAAAGGCAAACAGCTCAAGGGAAGCCGCGCTGAACGTGCCAAGGCCGCAAGACAGGCCGCTGGGGCCAGCTCCCGGCCCATCAAGCACCCGAAGCCGCGACTCCCATCCATCTGGACGACCCTCGGCCAGGCCTGGCGTTACGATCGCGCCATGCGCCGAGCCCTGGCACACCGCGGCGCTGGCGCCCTCGACGGCGAACTCGTACAGGACATCCTGACGGGGCTCGGTGACAACAGCCTGAAAGCCGATGACCCCTTCGTCACCACGACGCTCGAGGCTGCGGCCAACGCCACTGGCCCCGTACTCCAGTGCGGCGCCGGCCCCATGACCGTGCTGCTCGCCATGACCATGCAACGTCGCAGCCAGTACCTGTGGTGTCTCGAGCACAGCAGCAGCACCGCCGCCACGGTTCGCAGCCAGCTGGCGCGCTACGACATCCGCGCGGGACAGGTGGTATGCGCCCCGGCAGAAGCCTTCGGAGACCACATCTGGTACGTGCTGGACGTAAAGCACCTGCCCCGGGGCATTGGTCTCGTGGTGTGCGACGGCTCCAACGTGCTCCCCAACGGCATGCGCGGTGTGGTCCGGCGGCTCGAGAGGCACCTGGATCAGCGCTGTGTCGTGCTCGTGCGCAACACCAACCGCCCGAAGGACCTGGACTTCGCCGCCAAGTGGGCGAAGGCAAAGGGCGCACCATTCATTCTGAACGACAAGGCGGAGCCTTTCGTCAAGATCGCGTTGCGCAACCAGGCATCCGCCTCAGAGCTGGCGTCCGACCGGGTGCTGACGGTCTACGGCGACGTGGATGAGCCCAAAAGCCTGTGTCAGAACCCGGCAGACCGATCTCGCACGGGATGATGGCCTAAGGCCGATGCCGCAGCTCGTAGCAGCGATGAATGCGGTCGTTGCGGGCGAAATCACGATCGATCGTCTGCGCGCTGATGTCTTCGATGACCGCCCGCGAGGATAGCGTCGGACTGAGCGTGAATCGGCGCCGGTTGTTGGAGAAGAACAGCACGCCACCCGGTGCCAATCGCTCGAGCGCCAGGGTCAGCAAAGCCTCATGATCGCGCTGCACATCGAAGTCCGCGGCACTCTTCGAATTTGAGAAAGTGGGCGGATCGCAGAAGATCAGGTCGAAGGCGTCGGTGCTGTCACGCAGCCACTGGACCACATCTGCGCGAACGAAGCGGTGCTGCGCAGGATCCACTGAATTGTGTCCAAAGTTACGTTGCGCCCAGTCCAGATAGGTCGCCGACAAATCCACATTGACGGTGTGCGCCCCGCCCAGGGCCAGATGCACAGACGCCGTACCGGTGTAGCAGAACAGGTTCGCGCATCGCAGACCGGGCGCGGCTGCCGATCGAGCACCCATGGCCAGGCGCAGCGGCCGATGATCCAGGAACAGACCGGTATCCAGGTAGTCGTGCAGATTCACCTCAAAGAGCGCGGGCCCCTCGGCGACCAAAAAGGACTCGCAGCGCTGCGCGAGTCGACCATATTTGCTGCCGCCTTTGCCGACCCGACGCGCTTTGAGAGCGAGGTGCTCCGGCTGCGCTCCGGTTACGCTGCGCAGCGCCGCACAGAGCTCCGCGAAACGCCGCTGCGCCTTGTCTGTGGGCACGCTGGCGGGCGGTGCGTACTCCTGCACGTGCCAGTAACAGGGCCCCTCAGGCTCTGCCGGGTAGGCATCGATGGCCGCTGCGTACTCCGGCAGATCGGCGTCGTAAAGTCGAAAACAGCGGATGTCCTGTTGTCGGCGCCAGCCCTTGAGCCGCGCCAGGTTTTTCCGTAGCCGGTTCGCGACCATTCGGGCACCGTCGGTGAGTTCCGGTGCGGTCGATTCTGTTCCCAAGGACCCGCCATCTAAGCTGCGACCAGCCCTAGGCTACGCGCCCGCTCGCCGCAGGCAAGTCCACCGTGAAGAACCTAGGCGTCGTCGCCGGCCTCTTTGACATCCAGCACGTCGTGGTACAGCGGAGCCAGCCGCCCCAGCAGTCGGTTCTGCGCGCCCTGTGGTACCGCAACATCGTCCATCGCCCGCATCAGATTGTTGACCATGGCGTTGAACTGGCGTGGATCAATACCAAGCCCCGCGTGGGCGTCCCTCATGTTCCGGCCTTCGTAGTGGCAACCGCCGTCGCTGATTTCGCACATGTGCTGAATCGCAAGCCGACGGAACTCGAGCATGTCGGTATTGGCAAAGGTGTCGATGACCACCGGGTCCACCGCCAACCGGTCGATGAACGCGTCAACCAGCGCGGTCACACCATCGCTTCCCCCCAGATCATCATAAAGCGTCGGCACCGCCGAGCGTCCGGCACAGCCGGTCAGGAGCAGCGTCAGTGCTGTGGCGAGCAGAAATGTTGTCGTCTTGCGAAGCATTCGTGTTCTCCTTGAATCAGGCGACGCTGTCGCTAGAGGTCCAGCTGCAAGGATAGGTAAGCGCCCGTCTGGTCGGGCCGGTTCGCCACTTCGTCCAGATCCGCGTAGGCGGCGACCAGCGACAGGTGATGACTCGGAAACCAGGCCAGAAACAGGTTCTGCCAGTCGCGCTCGCGGATGGTGCTCAGATGATCAGGCTTTTGCCGGTACTCATAGCCGAGCATCAACCGGTCTGTCAGAAAAAGCCCGACCGCCGCCTCCAGTACCAGCGAGCCATTCCCATCCGGGCCACCGAATCCAAGCAGGCCGGTCTCGTTCGCTTCGGTGTAGCGAAGCGTGCCGTTCAGGTACAGATTGCGGTCAGCCAGGGCAGCGAACCACAGCTTGCTGGCCGACAGGTAAAGGTCGGTCCCGGAATCGCGGCGGGCACCCAGTGCCGCCGGCAGGGCAAAATCCCGCTGCCGCTTGTGGGCAAAACCCAGGCTTACCTGCGGTGCCGCGGTATAGAGCAGTTCACCGAAGAGACGCACTTTGGCGCCGAACACGTCCTGTCTCACCTCGGTGTTCAACGGCTCGACGTCGAGGGTCTGGCGAGCAATGCTGAGCTCGACCCGATCTCCCCAGCCCGTGCTGACACCAAAGACATCGAGCTGGTAGTCGTCGACGGTCACCCGGGTCACGAAGGCACTGGCGCTCCACTCCCCGGAGCTGCCATAACCGGCCATCAGCGACCAGGGCACGAGTCCCCCGCCGGCGCTGCCCTCAACGTTGCGGGCACCGCCCGTCGCTGTGATCTTGCTGCCGGCCAGTGCGGTACCCGGCAAGGCCAGGGTGACCAGGCAGAACAGCCACCAGACTCTATCGCTCCGCATACTGCGGCTCTCGTGTCGTTGTATTGAACGCCGTGACCCACTCCAGGAAAGCGGCCTCGGCGAGGGGTTTGGAAAAGTGATAGCCCTGCGCCTTGTCGCAGCCCCAGTTCGCCAGCAGCGCCAGGCTGCCGTCGTTCTCGACGCCCTCGGCGACGACGGTCATACCCAGGTTGTGGCCCAGCTCGATGGTCGACTGTACGATCACGGCGTCGTGCGGCGAGCTGTCGAGCTCACGCACGAATGACATATCGATTTTGAGCTCGTCCACCGGCAACGCCTTGAGCTGCGACAACGATGAGTAACCGGTACCGTAGTCGTCCACGGACAAACGGATACCGAGCTCGCGCAGGGACTCGAGCACGCACCGTGCCTGTTCCGCATCCCGCAGGACAGCACTTTCGGTGACCTCCAACGCCAGCCACTCACCGTCGGCCCCGTAGCGCCCCATGGTCGCTGCCACACGCTGTGCGAGATCCTGTTGTGCCAAATCCAGCGCCGACAGATTCATGGCGACGCGCATGGGAAACTGGTTCTGCCAGGCCGCCGCACAGGCAATCCCCCGATCCAGCACGAAGTCCGTGAGCTGGCTGATCTTACCGGCGCGCTCCGCCAGCTCGACGAACTCTCCAGGAGAGATGAAGCCCAGCTCCGGATGGATCCAGCGAATCAGCGCCTCGCACTCGAAGACACGCCCGGTCCGCACATCCACCTTCGGCTGAAACCACAGCTGGAACTCGTCCCTGGCGAAACCGCCATCGAGCTCTGAGATGATCTGGAGCTGGCGGGCGTGACTGTCCTCCTGGCCAGGGACATAGACCCGGCACGGATCGTCACTGGCGATGGCCTCGTCCAGGGTGGTCTCGACGCCGCGCAGGAGCAGCGCGGGATCACGGCCGTGCAGAGGACTGGCGATCATGCCGGACGCGCTGCGCCCGCCGACGGACCAGCGCTCGACCTGGTAGTTGGCCGCCAGCGAGTCCGCCAGCTGCCGGACGCGATCGCGAGCGTCATCGAGCTCGACGTCGAGCAGGATCAGCGCGTACTCATCGGCCCGGAGAGCATAGACGCGGTCTTCATCGCGCACAGCCTCCAGCAGGCGCGCAGCCGCAGCCTGCATGACCCGCTCGCTGGCTTCGAACCCTAGGTTCAGGTTGATTTCCCGACTGTTGACCAGCGCAAAGAGGCACAGCACAAAAGAACGTCCACTGTCGGTCAGCGCTTCGAGCTGGTCCGTGAGCGCCAGCTTGTTCGGCAGCCCAGTGGTCCCTTCCCGGTAGGCCTGGCGGCGGATATCCGCTTCCCGCTCTTCGATCCCACTGGCCATTTCGTTCATGGCAGCGCCCAGCAGCATGAGCTCCCCCGCGCCGTCGATGGCCACCGGCTCCCCGTAGTTGCCCCCGCGGATACGCCGGGCACCGGCAATGAGCTGGGCGATCGGGTCTCCCATGCGCCGGGCCAGCCAGTAGCTGAAGCACAGCGACAGCAACAGCGTCACCAGCAGTATCACTACCAGCTGGGTCACGACTAGCTGTTGGGTTTCCCGGATCTCGACCGTCGGCGCCTGCAGCAATGCCAACGGCCCGGCACTGTCCGCAGCGGGCCGATCCGACAGCAACGCCGAGCCGAGTGGACGCAACGCCCCGAGGTAGTGTTCATTATGGCCGACGGCCGCAGCCTCACCACGCGCATCCAGGACCAGGTTCCGCAGGGCCTGTGGAAGCTGCGTCGGGCTATGGGTGGTAGCGGTGATCTGCGGCTGCTGATCGCGCACGGTCAGAAAGCTGATCTCGAGCTGCGACAGCTCGCTCAGCTCCCTGGCCACCGGCGCATCGAGCGCGAACCCCATGATCACATAGGCGATCGGGTCCGGAGCACGCACCGATCGCGCGACCACCTGATAGGCAACGTTCTGCCACACCAGCGTCGTGGTCACTTCCTCGCTGACCCGGGCGGCACTCATCAGGCCGCTGAACGGCAAGGCGCTACCCGGCTCTAGCGCTGCATCGCTACTGGCCAGAAGGCTGCCGTCCAGAGCGGTCAGGGCCAGCAGATCAGCTTCGATCCGTTGCCCATGATTCGCCAGAACACTGGCCAGGGTCGCCTGATCACCACCAGCGACGGCCGCCCGGAATCCGAAGTCGTGCGTAAGGACGCGAACGGAACTCGCGAGCTGTGTCAGCCGCCCTTCGAGGTAGCCTTCGAGCACGGCAGCCCCGACATCGAGGCGGGTCAGCGTCGCGCGCTCGATCCGCGCACTGCTGGTCACCGACACCGCGGAGCCAGCGACGACCATGGCCGCCACCAAAAGCGCCGCAAAGCTGATCAGGAGTCGCCGCTCGAAGGACATCAGCGTGCCTGGGCGCGTGCCTTGCGCCAATTGGCGAGGCCGCGCACCACCGGTGCCGCCGGTGCGTTAACGGCAACAATCAGGGCCGGCGGCGGCGTACCGGTGGCCCAGGCGACGGGCGGCACCGCACTGATCTGCCGAGGGTGCCAGAGGGTCAGCTCTTGCTGTTCGCCGGGCAAAGCCGGCAGCGTGACCATCCCCTGAGCGTCCGAGCGCGCATAGCTCGGTGCATCGGTGACATAAATCACACCGCGCATGGCGTCATGGATGTTGCACCCCAGCACCACAACACCCGCCTTGTCGAAGCGCAGCGGCGGATGGAGATCCCCTTTGTAAAGATCCAACTCGAAGGGCTTGGTGGGGGAGAAAGAGTAGACGTGGTGCGCCGTTGCGTCTTCGTTCGGGAAGCTCACCAGGGTGCCCACGGGCACCAGCAGCAACCGTGGTTCGAACTGCTGCCCGCGCTGGCGCATGATCGCCGGCTCGGAGTCCGGCAATGGCGGCGCGGTGACGCCGTCACGCAGCGTGACCACCGCGTTCGGCAGGGGTTGGCCCTGTTGATCGAGCACCTGCCAGCGATGCTCACCCGCACCGACTGCAGGCGCCGGAACGAGCAGGACGCAAAGAACCAGAACGACCATTGTCGGGCAACGAATCACAGCGAGCCGCAGCTGAGTAGATACCTTCAGCCTAAGAACGGCCCGGCGATTGCGCCAATTCTGGCGGCGTTCGCGCTAGCGGGGGTTGGCGTTCTGTGACCGGCTCGCGGTTTCCGCTGTGCCGCAACACGCATCGTCCTGATCAGCGTTGACCTGCGCCAGATAGTCCGCCAGCCGACGTCCCGGCTCATCGGGAAAGCGGGTCTGCAGGCAGCGCGCGGCCAGGATGCGGTCGATCCGAAAACTTCTAAAGGCCTGCCTCAACTCGCACCAGGCGCCAACGGTCCAGGTCGTGCCCCAGTACATGAGCGTCAGCGGCCAGATGATGCGCTCGCTGGGATCACCGACGGCATCCGTGTACTCCAGAAACACCCGCACCCGCTGATTGATGGCGGTGCGCACCTGGCCCAGCATTTGCGAGGTCTGCTCATCCATCTTGAAGCCCGGCACCAGCATCTGCTTGGAGAGCAGTTCCGGGCGCAGCTTGTCCGGCAGCACGGCATCGACCTTGTCCAGAATCCGATCCGCAGCGGCAGCCAGATGTGGGTCCCCCCAGGCTTTGGCCACCTCAGCGCCGAACAGCAGCGCCTGCAGTTCCTCCTGGTCGAACATAAGCGGGGGTACCTGGTAGCCGCGATGCAGGCGGTACCCCACCCCAGCCTCGCCGTCGATGGGCACCCCAGAGGACATGAGATCGGCGATATCGCGATAGATCGTGCGTTCCGACACCTCGAAGCGTTCCGCCAGGCTGCGCGCCGTAACGACGCGGCCACGGCCCAGCTGCAGCACGATCTGAAAGAGTCGATCAGAAGGTCTCATGAGGCCATCCTAGCATTCTGCTGCCAGCACGCTGCCGGCTCAGACACGACTCCTGACACCACCCTGTCAGCAGAGACGCCTGTTTTCCCGGCTTTGCGGAGCCTGCTGACATCACGTTGTCAGCAGGTCTTCCCTAGACTGAGCGCACTGTCGACAGGACGGCAGGAAGCCGGCGAGGAACGCGCACATGACACCGACCGGGATTTGCAACGACCCAGGTGATCGCAGAACCGCTCTGCAGGGCGCGCCGCACCAGCCGGGCGGTGACATGCCATCGTGTTTTTCCGGTCGCCGCCTGAATGGCCCCCTGCGCCGCTACCTGAACCGGCGCATTCGCGGACACCTGCTGTTGGCGGGCGCCGCGCTCCCCCCACGCAACCGAAGGAACATTCTATGAATACTCAAGAAATCGGCACGGAACTGGTCCGCCTGTGTAACGCAGGCGATGAGGATGCCGTGGTCGATCGCTACTACAGCCCGGCCATCGTCAGCATCGAGGGCCAGGGATCCGAAGAGATGCCGGCCCGCATCGAGGGGATCGATGGGGTCCGCCAGAAAGCGCAGTGGTGGTACGCGAACAACACCGTCCACAGCACCCGAGCCAGCGGCCCTTATCTGGGCGCCGCGCCCGATCAGTTTCTGGTGCGGTTCGAGATGGACCTGACTCCGAACGGGGGCGAACGCCTGCAGATGGATGAGGTCGCCGTGTACCGCGTGGCCGACGGCAAGATCGTCGAAGAGGCGTTCTACTACAGCATGGGTTAGCGGCGCCGCCCAGAACGGCGCGCCCTCACATGCGGCGTTTCAGCCAGCCGGCAACATGTATCGCCGTATGAGGTTCAGTGGCGCGCCGCCGTAGCTCAGCAGCTCATCATGAAAGGCCTTGAGCGTGCCATCGGGGTGCGCTGCGAACCAGTCCTCGCGCAGCTTCAGGATCTGCAGCTTGCCGAGGGTGTAAGAGAGATAACCTGGGTCGTAGGTACCCCGCGCCGCCTGCTGCCGGGCATTGCCGGGGTCGAGCAGTGCCTGGGTGAGGAAGCGCTGCTCTGATTCCTCCTGGGTCATGCCCTCCGTATGCATACCGATCGCAGAGAGATAGCGAACGTTGCGTTTAAGCGCATTCGCCAGCTGTCCAAGGTGCAGGCGCGGGTCACCGGCGCTCAGGCCCTCATCGTGCATCATCTCTTCCACGTAGTGCGCCCAGCCCTCGGAAAAGGTCGTGCTGGTAAACAGTCGCACGAGCGGTCGCTCGGCGCGGTTGCGATGCAGTCCCCAGAGAAAGTGCCCGGGCCAGACCTCATGCACGGAGACGTAGAGCAGACGCCCTTCATTCGGAACGAAGGCGCGCTGCTCGGCCTCACCCCACTGCGGGTCCGGTGGTGAGATGTAGTAGACGCTGGGCAACGGGTCCGGCTCGAAGGCACCGGGAATACTGATGTAGGCCAGGTTGGCGCGGTTGTAAGGAGGCGATTGCTCCACCAGCGCTTCTTCTTCGCTGGGAATCGTGACCAGATCGCGCTCCTGAACAAACGCCTTCAGCGCCGGCAACTGCGCGCGCCCACGGGCCACCGGGTCGAGTGACTTCCCGACCTCAGCAATCGTCATGCACGCCTGCGGGTCCGGCGTATCGAGCGCTTCCCGGCACAGGGTGAGCAGCGCCTGCAGGTTGCGCTCAAGATCCCGTTGCCCGAGCGCCTTCAGCTCCAGGAGCGGTTCCGTAATCATCTCCCGCTGCTCAAGCATTCGCACGAAGCGGTCACGACCCAGCGCAAAGTCCGCAGTGGCTGCACCGCGGCGCGCCTCGAGGGCCTCTCTGAAAGCTGTGAGCGCTGCGATCGCGTCCGCATTGACCCGCTGCAGCGCCGCCTGGGAGGCCCCGGTACCGATGCCGTCGAACACGGCGGGGACCGTGCGCTTAAGGTGCCGCGCCAGACCGCCGTAGTAGCCGATGGAGCGGCGCAGGTAGCTCCGCGGCAGCGCCGCATCGAGTTGTTGCTCGATCTGCTCAAGCGCCAGTGGCATGGCCTCAAGCAGTCGGGTCAGGCCCGCCATGCGAACCGGCAGCGGAGCATAGCTGCGGGTCAGGTACACACTGGGATTGACCGCCGCGCGGTTCAGCATGGGATTTTGCGTGCGCCAGCGCGACTCGGTCAGCCAGAACAGGCTCCGACCGATGTACCAGATCGCAAGCTCCCGCTCGAAGCGCCGATCGACGCTCAGAGCTGCTGCTGCAAAGGCCCGGGCTTCCTCCCGGTAGCGTCGCAGCCGGTCGACGCGCGCCTTCAGCCCGCGCGCGCTCAGGTCGGGCACCTGCCCGTCGAACTCGTGGCGCCCTGCCCTGACCGCCGTAGCCGGATAGAGCTCGAAGTACCCCTCGAGGAAGTCGGCTGACCAGCGATCCCAGTTCGCATCAGCCACGGACGCAACCGGCGCCTCCGAAGGGTCCGGCTGATCAATCGGGCCGCGGGCCGCACAGGCGGCGAGCAACAGGCACAGCAGGCCGCCAAGGGCCCAGCGCACGCGAGCGCGCCGCGCTCGGGACAGATAACTAGAAGTAATCGTCATAGACCGGCTCCGGCGCAAGCGTGAGCAACAGGTAAATGATCCCGGCGGCGACGGCGATGGCGA
>JBCDIK010000055.1:0-17271 GCA_038749065.1 Pseudomonadota bacterium
CACTCAGGTGGCGCCTGGCGCAGGCGGGGTTGACTAAACAAGCCTGAAGAAGCGCATGAAAGAGTTGGCTCCGCCTGCTGGGCTCGAACCAGCGACCCGCTGATTAACAGTCAGCTGCTCTACCAACTGAGCTAAGGCGGAACCGGGGTCTCAGCCGGGAACCCGCCTGAGGGACGCGTAGTCTATAGCCGCACCCTTATATTGCAACCCTGCCAAGCCCCACGGCTCCCCGCCGTGGCCCAAACAGGAAGCAGGTCGCCTTCCGCGCTGCCAACCCCATCGCGCCCGCCCTGGCCCCTCCCGAGCACGGGCCGGATCCTTGCCTAGACTTCAATCATGCAGCCCACCCCGACGCAGCACTTTGCCCAGTCGCGCCCGGTGTTCTACCGCCGTCTGGCGCTGGCCGGAATCGTGGCGCTGGCGCTCATCCAGGCAGCCTGGTGGACCCGGGGCGTGCCCGAGCCGCTGTGGATCTCTGGCTCGCGCATGCTGTGCCTGGGCTTTCTGATTATCTTCTACGCTGCCACCTGGCTGTCTGCAGCGGTGGCGCGACGCGGCGATCTGGGCATCTATGGGGCGCTGCTCCTGCTCACGGGACATCTGAGCCTGACGCTCTACGTCTCGAACATCGACCTCATCCACGGCTTCGCGGCACTGACGGTGAATACCATTGCCGCCCTTGTGATGTTCCGGGTCTGGCAGATCATGACCATCACCGGGCTGAGTCTGGGCATGCATTCCGTCGCAGCCCTACTCGCCAGCGCCCCGGAAATGCCCCCCGCGGTGTTCATCATGCTCATCACGACCTACTGCGGATTCACGGCCGCCCTGTCGAGCATGCGGCTGGCCGCCTGGGACCGGCAGCAGCGACAACAGGCGATCCACTCGGCGCTCTTCTCCCACTCCCTGGACGGCCTCATCTATGGGCATGCCCCCACCGGCGAGGTCTATGCCGCCAATCCCGCCGCGCTCAAGCTCCTTGAAACGACCGACCCGCAGCTCGCCGGCAATCTGCTCAACCAGAGCTTCCGCGAGCACTTCGGCGAGGAAGCCGATGCCATTAACAGAGCCGCCTTCGCTGGGGATGGCTGGCGCGGTACCTACCCGTCGCGGACCGCGACGGGGCGCCGGTTCTGGGCGGACGTCAATTTCAGCGCCGTGGAGCTCGGTGGCCAGCCGCTGATGATGGTGCAGTTCGTGGACGGCACGGAACGCATGGATGACGCAATCCGCCTGAAGGAGATGCAGATCCTGCTCGCCCGCTCCCAGGCCATGGCGCGCGTGGGGGGCTGGCAGTACGAACTCGCGGAAAGACGCTGGTTCTTCACCCCTTCGGCACGCCACATCCTGCGCATGCCCGAGGAGCTGGCTCACCCCTATCGGCGCTTTCTGGCCGGCGACCGGGCCCAGCGCGGCGCAGCGCTGCAGGCCTTTCGGAGCATCTGCGTCAACGGCGAGCCCTTCGATCTGGAGCTCGATGTCGCGACCTGGCAGGGGCGCCCGCTCCTCCTGCGCGTGCAGGGCGAAGCGATCGTGCAGCATGGCCAGGTCACGAAAATCGTGGGCGTATTCAGCGACATCACAGAACGCCAGGAACGGGAACGCGCTCTGCGCGCCGCCAAGGATGCCGCCGAGGAAGCTGCCAAGGCGCGCAGCCAGTTTCTCGCCAACATGAGCCACGAGATCCGTACGCCCATGAACGGTGTTATCGGCATGGCCTCACTGCTGATGGAGTCGGCGCTGGCCGATGAACACAAGCGTTTAGTCGCCACGATCAACAGCTCCGGGGAAGCCCTGCTCAGGATCATCAACGAGATCCTCGACTTCTCGAAGATCGACGCCGGCGAAATGACGTTGGATCCGAGCCCCTTTGACCTGAGGCTGCTGCTGCAGGATACCGCTGCGCTGTTCCGTCCTCTGGCCGAGCGCGAAGACCTGGTCTTTGAGTTCGAAGCGCAGGGGCTAGAAGACGCACCGCCACTGCTGGGCGATGAAGTTCGCCTGCGCCAGATCATCACCAACCTGCTCTCTAATGCCATCAAGTTCACGGAGACCGGATCGGTCACCATGCAGGTGCGCTTGAGCGGGGCCAGCACTGGCGCTGCCCATCACCTGAGCGTTGCCATCCGTGACAGCGGCATCGGCATTCCCGCGGACCGCATCAGCAGCCTGTTCGAGCCCTTCGCGCAGGCGGATGCCTCCATTACCCGCCGCTACGGCGGCACCGGTCTGGGCCTGTCGATTTGTAAGCAGCTCACGGAGCTGATGCAGGGGACCCTGAACGTGGTCAGCACACCGGGTCGAGGTTCCACCTTCACCCTGACCGTGCCGCTGCCACAGGCCCAGGCGCCGGCAGGCGATCCGAGCACCCGCTCTGCCGCCGCGCCCAGCCCGCAGCTGAGCGTGCTGCTCGTCGAGGACAATCGCATCAACCAGGCTGTGGCGCTGCGCATGCTCAAGAAGCTGAACGTCGATGCGGACCTGGCGGAGAACGGCCGCCAGGCCATCGAGCAGCTGAAAGCACGACCTTATGACCTGATCTTCATGGACATGCAGATGCCGGAGATCGATGGGCTTGAGGCGACCCGGCTGATCCGGCTCATGGACGAGCTGCCGCAACCGCACATCGTGGCCATGACTGCAAACGCCCTGGAGGAAGATCGACAGCAGTGTCTCGAAGCCGGTATGAACGACTTCATCGCCAAGCCGATACGGCTGGAAGACATTCGCGCCGTGCTGGCCACGCAGCCGGAAAGGCTCAAAGCGCAGTCGCCTTCGCAGGCCAGCTGACTTTGCCTGTTTAACAAGCTAAACCACGACGCTACGCCACGACGGGCAGGTGTAGCGCCCGGGCGCAGGCCTGCTCGAACGCGCGCACAGCCGAACTCGGGCTGACCCGGGACAGGGTCATGAGCGCAAGCGACACGGTCAGCGGCAGCCCCAGATCAAACGCCTGCAGGCCCGGCCAGCGCTTGCTCGCGGCCACAGCTGCCGGTGCCAGGGTCACCACGTCGGTGTCCTGAGCAAGCGCAAGGCACGACGCCAGCGAGGTCATTCGGTACTGCGGAAAGCGGCGATCCTCAACGCGGCTGGCGAGCGCGGTCAGCGACGGGTTCTGTCCGAAGTAACGGCTGGGGATGGCCCAGGGATAATCGAGCAACCGCTCAAGGCTGACCGGACGTAGCACCGGATGATCGTTCCGGAACAGCGCGACCAGAGGGACCTCGCGCAGCGGCGTCGCGCGCATGCTGCGGGCGAAGGGCGAGGATTCGAAGTTGGTGCGGTCACCGACCACCAGATCGCAGTGGCCGCGTGCCAGGTCTTCATAAACGTCTGCGCTGCCCACGACCAGGTCGACCGCGATCTGCGGATGTGTGCGGGCCAGATCGACCAGCGCCGGCGCCACCACGCTCTCCGCGGCCAGGGCGATGGCCCCGACCCGCAGCGTCACCGGCTGCCCGCCTCCCAGGGTGCGGGCCGCTTCCCCGAACGCCGCAAGGCCCCGCAGCGCTTCCGTCGCCCGGTGAGCCAGCCGCTGCGCCGCCTCCGTTGGCTCGACGGAACGGGTAGTACGCAGGAACAGCGGATAGCCGAGCTGGCGCTCCAGCTTCTGCAGACCTTTCGTCAGGGCGCTCTGCGAGATGCCAAGGCGCTCGGCGGCCAGGCGGAAACTGCGGGTCTCGAGCAACGTCAGGAACTGCTCCAGGCTGCGGGGGTCCGGTCGATCCATGCGCGACGGGCGCCAACTATTTCTAATATCGAAATTATATCGCTCTTTAGTGGAGTTATGCTCATTAATTGAGAGATGGGAGACGTTATGGCTGCGGATGCACCCCCGCCCCGCTATCCGCGGGCCTATGCCCATAGCCCGGCCTTCAACTATCTGGAGGCACGGGACCGCTACCTTTCCGCCCCCCTCGCGCCCAGCTACCGCTTCGCCATCATTGGCTGCGGCATGATGGGTATCGAGCACCTGCAGAACACCATGCTCGAGGGCCGCGCAACCGTCGGTGGCTTGTACGATCCCGCACCGAGCAGTCTCGCGGCGGCGGAGGCCGCCCTGGCTCGCTTCGACCGCAGCGCGCCGCGCATTTACCGCGATCTGGCTGACGCAGCGAGCGATGACAGCGTCGATGCGCTGCTGATCTGCACGCCGAACTACACGCACCGGGCGGTGTTCGAGACCCTGCTCGACAGTGGCAAGGCCCTGTTTCTGGAAAAGCCCATCGCCACCACCGTCGAGGATGCCTGGGCACTCTGCCAGCTGGCTGCTAACCACAGCGCGCCGGTGCGCTTCGGGCTGCAGTACCGCTACAAAGCGATCTACGCGGAGGCAATCCAGGCGGTCTTCAGTGCCCAGGCGATCGGCCAGGTGCGGGGCGTGAACATGCTCGAACACCGCTTTCCGTTCCTCGACAAGGTGGGTCAGTGGAACAAGTTCAATGCCAAGACCGGCGGCACGCTGGTCGAGAAGTGCTGCCACTACTTTGACCTGCTGAATCTGTTCGCCCAGGGCCGACCCCAGCGGGTGTTTGCCACCGGCCACCAGGCCGTGAACTACCGGGAATTCGCCTACGACGGCGCGCCGGCCGATGGTCTCGACCAGGCCAGCGTGATCGTCGACTACGACAACCAGGTGGTCGGTACTTTCGAGCTGTGTATGTTCGCGCCGGGCGCGCATGAGCAACTCATCGTCACCGGTGACCGGGGCCGCCTGCGCGCTGAAGAAAGCGCCCTGCTGGGTGAACGCAATCGCAACACCCTGGAGCTGTGGGGCGGCGAACACGGCCCTTCCCGCCGCAGCGAGCCGCGCTACCCGCGTTACATCGAAGAGGCCGGTCACCACGGCTCAACGTTCATGGAGCACGTCGCCTTCGTCGATGAGCTGGGGGGTGCGACGCCGCTGACCGGGCCGGGCGGCGCACCAACGCTGGCCGACGGTTTCTGGTCTGTGGTCGTTGGCGCAGCGGCGCAGCGTTCCATCGCGGAGCGCCGGCCGGTGGAGGTGGCAGAGCTGCTGCCCGACGATTTTGACCCGACACGCATTGTCCCTGCGATAGCGAACGCCGCCAACGGAGCCCACACTTCATGACGAACCTAATCAGTCCCACCCCGCGCCGCCTGGGCAGCAGCTTTGAGATCGGGCCCCTGGGTTACGGCTGCTGGCGCCTGGTGGCCATGAGCCCAGCCGCGGCGCAGGCGCGCATCGAGTCCGCGCTCGAGCACGGCATGAACCTGATCGACACGGCGGACGTGTATGGCCTGGACTGGGGTGGCAGTGCCTTCGGCGAGGCAGAAGCCCTACTCGGCAAAGTGCTCGCGAATAGCCCTTCACTCCGCGAGCGCATGGTCCTGGCGAGCAAGGGCGGCATCATCCCCGGTGTGCCCTACGACTCGCGCAACCTCGCGATCGCCTGCGATGCCTCCCTGGATCGGCTGGGCGTCGAGCGGATCGATCTGTACCAGATCCACCGGCCGGACCTGCTCGCGCATCCGGAGCAGGTCGCAGCGCAGCTCACGACGGTGCGCGCGGTGGGCAAGATCGGCGAGGTGGGCGTGTCCAACCACCGCCCGTCCCAGACCGCCGCGCTGCAGCGCTACCTCGATTTCCCGATCGTGTCGCAGCAGGCCGAATATTCCGCCGTCCATCTTGATCCACTGTTCGACGGTGTCTTTGATCAGGCCATGGCCGAGCAACAGGCCGTGCTGTGCTGGAGCCCGCTCGCCGGTGGCCGACTGGCGACCGGTCAGGATATCGCGCCGGCGCTGCTCAGCGCGCTCGATGCGCTCGCGGAACGGGAGGGTGTCAGCCGCGCCGTACTGGCCACTGCCTTTACCCTCGCGCACCCGGCCCAGCCGGTGAGCCTGTGTGGATCCATCAACCTGGAACGCATCGCCGAAACCGCTCGAGCCACGACCGTGAGCCTGGACGCCGCGGACGTTTACCGCATCATCGAAGCCTCAATGGGAGCCTCTCTGCCATGAGTATGGAAGTCAGCTGGTTTTCCGCCCTCTGTGACGACGACTACGAGTACCTGGGCGTACACGACGACGCATTGAAGTCGTCCTGGCCACACTGCCGGGACATTACCCTGGCCGCCGACCGCAACGGCTACGACAACATCCTCCTGCCTTCGGGCTACAACCTCGGCATCGATTCCGTGGCGTTTGCGGGCGGCATCGCGCCACTGATCGAGCAGATCCGACTGCTGGTGGCCGTGCGCTGCGGCGAGCTTTGGGTACCGCAGCTCGCCCGGCAGCTGGCGACACTGGATCAGATGCTCTGCGGCCGGCTCACCATCAACATCATCTCCTCCGACATTCCCGGCGAGAAAATGCCGTCGGAACCGCGCTATCAGCGCACCCGGGAGAACATGCAGGTACTGCGCAGCCTGCTGAACGGCGAAGCCATCGACTACCAGGGCGAGTTCCTGAAGCTCACGCTCGATCCGCCGAACGCACAGACAGTGAGCGGCCGCTGTCCGCCCTTCTACTTTGGCGGCCTGTCCGAGCCGGCGCGCGATGTCGCCGCGGAGTGCGCAGACGTGTTCCTCATGTGGCCGGATACCCTGCCTGCGGTCGAGTCGCTGCTCGAAGACATGCGCGCCAGGGCCGCCCGCTACAACCGCACCCTGAAATTCGGCTATCGCGTTCATGTGGTCGTCCGCGAAACGGAGGGGGAAGCGGTCGACGCCGCCAACGAGTTACTCAAGTATCTGGACGCTGAGGAAGGAGAAGCCATCCGGCAGCGCTCGCTGGACTCGAAGTCCGCCGGCGTGAGCCGCCAGGGTGAGCTGCGCGAGTCCTCCGGCAGCGATGGCTTCGTGGAAGAGAACCTGTGGACGGGCATCGGCCGGGCGCGCAGCGGCTGCGGGGCTGCGCTGGTCGGAGATCCGGATCAGATTGCGGCCAAATTGAAGGCCTATGAAGCATTGGGTATCGAAGCGGTGATTCTTTCGGGATACCCTCACGCCCGCGAATGCGACCTGTTCGCCCGGTACGTGCTGCCGCAACTGGAGCACGCGCCTTTGACCATCTGATGTCCCGGCGAGAGAGACGCCGCGCCATCAGCAATCTGCACCAGTGCCAGCGGCCCCGGCCACCGACACGTGCCATCCCAAGGGGGAGACTATGGAGAGCAACCCAACGACTGGCCGCGTGCCAGTTTTCCATCAAACGGCCTTCATCCTCGCGGCCTGCCTGACCGCCCTGCTGCCCTGGGCGGCACCGGCGGTCGCCCAGCAGGGCACGATCGAGGAGATCGTGGTAACCGCCCAGAAGCGCGAGCAGGGGCTGGACGAAGTGCCGCTGGCCATCTCGGTGCTACAGAGCGACACCATCGACGCCGCCTACGCGAACGGCATCGAAGAGCTGCAGGCACTGGTGCCCTCCTTGAGCTTCCGCAAGGGCAACACGACGCGCAACTCGGCGCTAACCGTTCGCGGCATCGGCACCATCTCATTCTCGATCGCCGCCGAGCCCAGTGTCTCCACCGTCGTGGACGGCGTCGTGCTGGGCCGCTCCGGCCAGGCCTTCGGCGACCTGTATGACATCGAGCGCATCGAAGTGCTGCGCGGACCACAGGGCACACTGTTCGGCAAGAACGCGTCCGCGGGGGTCGTGAACATCACGACCCGCCGCCCGACGGACGAGTTCAACGCCTACGTCGACGGCTCCTTCTTCCAGGACAACGAATACCGCCTGAAAGCGGGCGTTTCCGGCGCGCTCGGCGAGCGCGCTCGCGGCTCCCTGACCGCCTTCCGCAGCGAGTTCGACGGCTACATCACCAACGTCTTCAACAACCAGGAAATCAATGGCTACGATCGCCATGGGTTCCGCGGCATGCTCGAGTACGACCTGGCCGACGACCTGTCGGTCCTGCTCATCGCCGAGCAGTACGATGCGGACGATGATTGCTGCGCCGATCTGGAGGCGCTGCCCAGTGGCCGCAACCCTGCCAGCGAAGCGGCGCCGGACAGCAACGGCATCGTCGGCAACCGGGCCGATATCGACCTGGACCAGCGCCGTGTCGACCACGACCTGACCACCCGCACCTTCGATGAGTCCACCTCCTTCTCCGTGCAGATCACCAAGGACTTCGGCGAGTACACGCTGACCTCGATCACCGCCAAGCGGTCCTGGGACAACACGGAGATCCGCGAGGGCGACTTCACCAGCATCGGCGGCACCTCCAACCTGCCGGTCTTCGGCGTGCCCTTTCAGCTGCACGACGTGGGCAACCAGGAGTGGGAACAGTTCTCGCAGGAGATCCGCATCAGCTCGCCCGGGGATCGTGACTTCTTCTGGCAGGCGGGCCTGTTCTACTTCGACATCGACTCCGAGCGTGACTTCACCCGCGATGCGAGCTGCCAGAACAACGGCGGCCAGAACCAGCCCATTCTTGATGCAAATCCCGGGTTGACCTGTAACGCCAACGATATCGTCTCTGCCACGGGCTTCATGCGCACCGAGTTCGACAACTTCGCGGTCTTTGGCCAAGGCGAGTACAGCTTCAATGAGAACCTGAGCGTGACCTTCGGGCTGCGCTACACGGACGACGAAGTCAGCTTCAAGCACAACCGGATCAACAACGACGAATTCGGCCGTCAGGGTGTGGGCGTGCGTCCAGCGGAGCCAAACAGCCAGTTCTCTGCGGCTTCCGGCGGCTTCAACACCAACTTCGATGGCGACACGGACGACACCGACGTATCCGGCAAGCTGGCGGTGAACTATCGCTTTGGCGAATCCCACAGCGTCTACGGCAGCTACTCGCAGGGCTTTAAGGGCCCGGCCTTCAACGTGTTCTACAACATGGGCACCAACGACACGCTGCCGATCGGCTCCGAAGACAGCGAGTCCTTCGAGATCGGCTACAAGTACACGAGCCCCCAGCTCTATCTGGGCCTGACCTACTTCACTACCGATATCGAAGACTTCCAGGCGAACAACTTCGACAACTCCACCGGCGTCACCATCACCCGCCTGACCAACGCGGGCGACGTGACCACCGAGGGCGTCGAGCTGGATGTGATCTGGACGCCGATGGACAACCTGACCATCAGCGGCGGTGTCTCTGTGATCGATGCGGAAATCGACAGCTTCAACTGCCCAAACGACCCGACCACCGGCCTGCCGCCGGCGGGCTGCTCGGATCGCAGCGGCCTGGACGTGCCCTTTGCGCCGGACCTGAAGTACTCGGTAAACGGCAACTACCGCTGGCCGCTGGGGGAAGGCAACGAGATTATCCTGAATGCGTCCTACGTCTACACGGATGACCAACAGACGGTTCTGCCGAGCAACAGCGGCACCTTCTCACCGGCGACCACCCTCCCCGACTACGGCATTCTCAATGCCAGCGTTGGCGTGGCGTTCAACGATGATCAGTTCCGAATTACGCTCATCGGTAAGAATCTGACCGACGAGAGCTTCGCGACTACCTTCAGTGGCGATGGCTTCCGCTATCAGATTCCCAGAGAAGCCGATCGCTTCTTCGGCCTGAACGTGCGGGCAAATCTGAACTAGCCCGCCACGGCGGGGGCGCTAAGCCCCCGCCTTCTTCCTCTGCCCGATACGCGCTCGAACCACTCAGCGCCCGCCCGATTCCCCCAGCGCCTGCTGCGCCCGGTCGTAGCGCCCGCGCCAGAACCGCAAACTGACCCAGCACAGGGTCGCCGTCACCGCTATGAGCAGCCCCAAGGCGGGGTAGAACGCAGGTGCAAGACCACCCACCAGCCCGATCGGCGAGAACAGCAGATAGAGGAACACGATGCCGGCGGCCAGAACAATCGCCGTTGGCAGTGCGTAGCGCCAGGGCGTCATATCCACGAGCTGCTGCGGCTCGTAGCGCCAGGGCGTCGAGCGCGGCGCGTACTGCCCGATCACCAGCATGATGGCGACCTCGATCGCGAACAGCACGGCGTAGAGATGAATGAAGTGCAGGTCGATCTCGAATACGAAGCGCAGCAGACCGTAAGCCACCACGTGAAAAGCAATCGCGACCTTGGCCGCCAGCGCCGGCACGCGGCGAGTGAATAGCCCCACCAGCACGATGGTGATGACCGGGATGTTGTAGAAGCCGGTAAAGACGCGAATGATCTGCCACAGGCCCTCGGGGGCATACTGCAGCAGCGGCGATACCACGAAGCTGAACAGCGCGATGATGAGGCTGACGATCTTGGCGGTGCGAATCAGCGCTGAGTCATCCAGCGGCTCGCGCACCAGGTGCTGGTGCACATCCAGGCAGTAGAGCGTTGCCGCGCTGTTGAGCAGCGAGTTGAAGGAACTGAAAACGGCGCCGAGCAGCACCGCCAGAAAGAACCCGGACAGGTAGAACGGCAGCACGTCGGCCACCAACGTGGGGTATGCCAGGTCAATGCTGCGCAGCTCGCCCTGGTAGAGGTGATAGGCGATGAGCCCGGGCAACATCATGAAAAAAGGCACCAGCAGCTTGAAGAAGCCGGACAGCAGCACGCCCTTCTGGCCTTCGGCCAGATTCTTCGCTCCGAGTGTCCGCTGGATCACGTACTGGTTTGTGCCCCAGTAGAACAGGTTCGCGAGGATCATGCCGGTAAACAGCGTGGCGAACGGCGTCGGGTCGCTGGCGGCGCCGATGGCGTTGAGCTTCTCCGTGTCTTCGGTCAGCACGATCTGCAGCCCGGCACCAATGTCGCCCTCCCCGAGCGCCATGAGTCCAAACACCGGCACCAGCGCGCCAACGATCAACAGCCCGACGCCGTTGAGGGTGTCCGAGATCGCGACGGCGCGCAGGCCACCGAAAATCGCGTAGATGCCGCCGACGACGCCGATCATGAGGATGGTCAGCACCAGGCCCAGCTCGTAGCCCACCCCGAGCAGCGCCGGGACATCAAACAGGCGCAGCACGGCGAGGGAGCCGGAATACAGCACCGAGGGAATGGTGATCAGTCCATAGCCGAACAGGAACAGCACGACCGTCGCCCGGCGCACCCCCGCATCGTAGCGGCCCTCCAGAAACTGAGGCAGGGTGGAAAACGCGCCACCCAGATAGCGCGGCAGGAAGTACAGCGCCATGACGATGATCGCGATGCCGGCGGTCACCTCCCAGGCCATGCTGCTCATGTTGAAGCCGTAGGCGCTGCCGTTTAAGCCAATGAGCTGCTCGGCGGACAGATTGGTCAGTAGCAGGGACCCGGCGATGAAGGTGCCCGTCAACCCCCGGCCGGCCAGAAAGTAGCCATCCTGGGTATCTACCTCACCACGGGTTTTCAGGTAGGCGATCCAGCCCACGAGCGCCATAAAGGCGATGCAGGTGCCGAGGGTGAAGCCGACGTCCGAGGCTGCCATGGCAGGCCCCTAGGGCCGTCGCGTGTAGACCCGCTGCACGTCGACGGTCTGCTCGCCGGCGTCGATGCGCACCAGCACCGTCAACGTCTCGCCGCTATTGCTGAGGAGGTAGCGCTCGATGGCGCGGGCGTCGCTGGCTCGGGAGCGCACGATGAGTTCTCCGGCATCATCCCAGCCCGCCGTGACCGTCCACAGGCCACGCTCACGCACGCCCCAGGACACATCACGGTAGGCGCCGCGGTCGAATTCGATTCCCATGGAGTCGTCGTTCTGCTCGATGCTCATGCGCCGGGCGGCAATTACAGGAAAGTCGTGCGCGACGAAAGCAAGACCGCCACGCCGAGACCCACGGCGCGAACGGCTGGCTCCGGGAATCGGCGGCGATGGGACGTTCAGCTGCCGCTCGCCAGGCGGTGCATCGCTCAGATCCGCCTGCAGCACCCAGTCGCCGGCGAGATTGAACCCGGATGGCGGGTTGGGCGCGAGGGGCGCTGCGCCGCAAGCTGCGAGCAACGCGCACAGCCCTGGCAACAGTATCCTTCGGATTATCGGGAGACCCACCGGACGCCGCACGGACCGTCGCCTAAGCGCTCGGCTTTGGCAGCACGATCGGATTGGTGAGGCTGTCGAAGACTTCAAAAGCATTGCACCGCGAGAGCGATTGTTCGTAGCGCACCACGTCGAAGAAAAAGTCGTGGAGCGTTTGGTTGGCGACCGGTTTGCCGTTGCGATAGCGCCGCCAGAGGCGATGCAGCAGGCGTTCTTCCCTGATGGTCACGTGTCGATCTCCATGATCGCCAAAGCAGCGCGCAGCTTAGCGAGCAGCCTCCGAGAAGGCTACTAGACTTCACAGGTGAAACCCCTGTTCATACTCTCGACCATTCTGCTGCTGGGCATCGCGATCAGCTTCGTCCTGGCCCTGCGCGGCAATGAACACTCATTCGGGGCCTATGCCGCCCCGGCAACCGATTCCGCCGCCACGGGGACGCCCATCCATCGACGCCCGCCGGCGATTGAGCCAACCCTGCAAACGCCTGCGCCGGTGACGCCGGAGGTGACCGCCGTCGGTCATCAGCGCGAGCCCACGGCGGTACAGCTGGATCCGGATGTGATGTTCCAGACCTGGCCGTTCGGGCCGGCGGAAATCAAGCGTCTGCGGCAGGGCCTCGACGTGGCGCTTCCGCACCCAAGCGGGGGTGTGCTGACCCTGACACCGCGAACACCCCGCGCCGCCCGCCGGTTTCCCACGTTGGGGACGCTCCCGGATGCGGCGACCCGGCCCGCCGGGGACAGCGAACTGCTCTTGTTCACCGCGGATGGCCAACCCGGCCTCGTGACCGTCAGGGGCGATCGCTGGTTCGGAACCTTGAGGACCGTGCAAGAGAGCTTTTTCTTTGAAAATCATGGAGCTGGAACATTGATTGGCAACGAGCAGCAGCTTGCCCAGCGCTGGGTACCGGGGCTGTCCGACATGCGGGTGCCCATCGATGACTAGGCACCTCAGGTCCCTGTGGCTGGGTGGCCTGATCTTGGCCGCGGTCGCCGGCTGTGGTGGCGGCGGTGGCGGCGGTGGCAATCCCACGGGCGTCGCGCCCACGGGCACAGCGAGCCCGACCGCACCCGCCAGCGCAGCGCCGACCAGCGCACCGCCAGCAACGGCAAGCGACCCGACAACCACGATCAAAGTCCTGGCTGTGTATGGCATCGGCGTCACTGCCCGTTATCCGGAACCGGAGCTGCGTTTCGAGCACCTGCTGAACGTCGCCAACGATATCCTGGCCACCAGCGGCGCCGACCTGGCGCTGGAGCTGGCCGCCGTCGAGGCGGTTGAGTACCCCGCGCCAGGGGATCTTGACCAGGCCCTCGATGATGTGACCTTTGGTCGAGCGCCGAGCCTGGATCAGGTTTGGGTTCGCCGCAACGCCGCCGAGGCAGATCTGGTGGTCCTGTTTGTGCCCTACCCCAACACCGGGCGCTGCGGCGTAGCCTGGGTGGGCGGCTCGAGCACCAACGGAGATCTCAGCGGCTCCGCCCGCTTCGGCTACTCCGTGGTCGCGCCAAGCTGCAGCGACTTCGTCCTCGCTCACGAGATCGGCCACAACCTGGGCCTGGTTCACTCACGGCGCGAGGATCCCGCCGGCGGCAGCCTGCCCTACGGCGCTGGCTACGGCGTCGATGGCGAGTTTGTCACGGTCATGGCGTCACCGGACCTGTTCTCAGCGCCGCGGCTGGCGCGGCTGTCGAATCCGGCGCAGCTGTGTGAGAACGTGAGCTGTGGGATCGACGCGGGCGACCCCGATGCGGGCGCGGACGCAGTCCGGGCGATCAGCGCAGTGCAGGCGGATGTGGCTGCCTGGCGCTGAAACGCCAGCGCGCGCTAGGCGGGAATGACCGGTTTGAAGTCGACAACCTTGGCCATAGCAGGCAGGTCACCGAGCTGCGATTCGAGGTCTGACCCTTCGACCAGCCCTTCCACGAACGCCTGCACCGCGTCGTAGTCATAGGCATCGCACGCCTGCTCCAGGGTGTTGAGCGCGCCGCGTAGTTCGGTCCAGGGCAGAAAAGACTCCTCCGCGCGCATGATCTTACGATGCGCCGTGCCGCTTACGGCATCGCCGACGAGCAACTCCTCATACAGCTTCTCACCGGGCTGCAGCCCGGTGATCTTGATCTCGATATCGCCGTTCGGGTTGTCATCGTCGCGAATGCTGTAGCCCTTGAGCCGAATGATGCGCTTGGCGAGATCGAGGATGCGCACCGGCTGTCCCATATCGAGCAGGAACACGTCCCCCCCGCGCGCCATGCTGGCCGCCTGCAGCACCAGTTGCGCCGCTTCCGGAATCGTCATGAAGTACCGGGTGACGTCGCGATGGGTCACCGTGACCGGGCCACCGCGTTCGATCTGATCCAGAAACAACGGCACCACGCTGCCCGACGATCCGAGCACGTTACCGAAGCGCACCATGGAAAAACGCGTATCGTCCGAGACTTCCTGCAACGCCTGCAGCACCATCTCAGCCAGGCGTTTACTGGCGCCCATCACACTGGTGGTCCGCACCGCCTTGTCGGTACTAATCAGGATGAAGTCCTTGACGCCGCTGTCCATGGCAGCCTGGGCCGCATGCAGGGTACCGAAGGTGTTGTTCTTAAGACCCTGGATGGCGTTCCGCTCAACGAGCCCAACGTGTTTGTAAGCCGCCGCGTGGTAGATGGTCTCGATCCCATGCTGCTCCAGCATGCGGCACAGATAGCCCTGGTTGCCCACCGTCCCGAGCAGTGCGGTGATCGAAACATCGAGTGACTCCGCCAGGGCGATGTCTTTCAGTTCCCGCTGCACCCGGTACAGCCCGTACTCTGATTGATCGAGCAGCACCAGGGACGCGGGCCCCTGTCGCAGGATCTGGCGACTGAGCTCCGAGCCGATGGACCCGCCGGCGCCGGTGACCATGACCCGACGCCCCTCGACGCTGCGGCGCAGCAGGTGCGGCAACGGTTCCACAGTGTCGCGGCCGAGCAGATCATCGAGCTGTACATCGCGCAGATCCTGCAGATTCTGACGTCCGGTAACGATATCGACGAGATCGGGGATCAGCCGAACGCGCACACCGTGTGGCTCCAGATACTCGATGATCCGGCGGCGATCATCGGCCGCCGTCGAATTGATCGCGATGAACACCTCGTGGCAGTCCGCTGAGCGCAGGACCTTGCTGAGGTGCCCCGGCGGGTACACGTAGAGACCACCGACGGTCTGTCGTTGCAGCTTGAGGTTGTCGTCCACGAAGGCCACCGGCGCATAGCTGCCCTGCTCCTTCAGAAGCCGCGCGAGCTCCAGGCCCTTGCTGCCGGCCCCGAAGATCACCACTGGGGTCTGCGGGGTACTGCGGCGGAAGTGGTACTGGAGATACCCACGCATGGCATAGCGGGTCCCGCTGACGTACGCCATGACCAGCAGCCAGAAGATGATCGGTACGGAGCGCGGAAAGCCCTTTAGGGGCACCATGTAGGCGACAGCGGTCACCGCGATCGCAGTAATTGTTGCGCCCTTGAACACCGCCCAGAGGGCATTGTTGCCCATGTGCCGGATGACGTGACGGTACAGTCCCAAACCGCCGAACACCGGCACACAGACCAGCGCGGCGACCACGAAGGCCGGCCAGAACTGGGAGACATCTGGGCTGAGCTGCCCCAGACGCAGAGCGAGCGCGCTCCACAGCGCCAGTGGAATCACCACCAGATCTGCACTCACGGCAACGAGCTGCTTGCGGCGCCGCGACCAGCGGTCCGCCCAATTGAAGCCTATGACTGCAACCCTCCATCCTTGTGATCTGGCAGCCCCGCCCGCAGCCGTCGAGCGCCCCAGACTAGGGGCACGGCCGCGAACGCTAGCGGCAGCAGGCTGAACGGAAGCTTAAGGGTTTGCGCATAAAGTGCCAGTGGAAACAGCCAGAAAAATGCGTAAGCGCAGAACATCAGGGTGACAGCCCGGTGTCCGAAGCGGTCCGTGAGTCGCTGATACAAATGGCTGCGATGGGGACTGGCGAAGGGCTGCCCGGTGCTGATGCGGACCAGCAGCGTGTAGGTGGCATCGACCCAGAACGCGGACAGCAGGATGAGGCTTGCGGGCAGTGCCAGGTGCCCCGTCTGTGCCAGCAACAAAGCGACGGCCGCCAGCAGCAGCCCGAGCACCGTGGAGCCGCTATCGCCCATGAACATACGGGCCGGCGGCCAGTTGTAGACCAGGAAACCGATCAGTGCCCCGGCGAGTACGCAGAGCAGGTACCCGAGCCAGGCCATCATATCCGGCGCGATCCAGAGCGCAGCCAGAACGTAGGCCAGGGCCTGCGCCCCGGCAAGACCGTCGATCCCATCCATGAAGTTGTAGAGGTTGACGTGCCAGAGCAGCGCCAGCAGCAGCAGCGGCCACAGCCAGCCGGCAAGCCCCGGCGCGAACGCCAGCAGACACAGGCTGGCAGCGAGCAGTTGCATGAGCAGGCGCCAACGGCGTCCCACATCGCGCAGGTCATCGACCAGTCCGACCAGCGCCAGCAGCGTAAGCGCTCCGAAGAGCGCCCACAGGGAGGGAAACACCGGCGCAACGCTGCCCAGATACACCAGCACGGGAACCACAATGCCCAATCCACCAATGTTGGGCGTGGCACGGGTGTGCGAGGACCGCTCGTTGGGCGGGGTCGCCAGCTGCAGGGTCTCGGCGATGCGCAGCGCGAAGAAGCAGACCAGTCCGCTGCCGACGAACCCCACAAACAAGACCGCTAGCGCTGAGTCAGAAACCAATCGACGGTCTCCTGTAGCTGCTGCTCGAAGCTGAAGGGCGGTTGCCAGCTCAGCCGCGTCTCGCTGTCAGCCGTGGCCAGTTCGAGAGAGGTGAACAGCCGCTCATAGGTGCCTCGGCGGCCGACCAGCGTGGCGCCCAATGCCATGAGAGCCGGCGGTATCCGCCACAGCGGCACGTCGCGGCGAGCGCTGTGTCCAACCGCCCGCAGCAGTGCCGCCACGCTGAGCGCCGGGCCGTCGGTCACATGGTAGATGCCCGCTGGCGCTTCGATCGCCGCCAACAGCGCGCTGCAGAGATTTCGCACACCGACAAGCGATCGTGGCGCACTCGCCCGGCCCAGCGGCAGCGCTCGTCCGCGCAGGGCCCAGCGCAGCAGTGCGGCAAAGTTCGCCCCGACACCGGGCCCGTAGACCAACGGTGGCCGCACAATGCACAGCGCCGGTCCGCCCCGAGCTGCCTCGTGCTGCAGTGCCCGCTCACCGGCGGCCTTGCTATGGGCGTAGGCCCCCTGCGGCGCCAGTGGTGCGGTCACCGGCAGGGGCGCTCGAGAAACCTCGCCAAGCACCTTGGCGCTGCTGAGCCAGATGAACCGCGCCGCGTCCGCGCGCGCAGCGGCACGATAAAGGCGCGCTGTCAGCTCGCCATTGAAGGCGCGC
>JBCDIK010000056.1:0-17270 GCA_038749065.1 Pseudomonadota bacterium
GACGCGGCGTTCGCGGTCGTGCGGGCGGTGGGGGTCGAGACGGGCGGAAGCAATGTCCAGTTCGCCGTGAACCCGAACCCCGCCCCGACGGAAGACGGTAGCGAGCCCTTCGAGTTCGTCGTGGTGGAGATGAATCCCCGCGTGTCGCGCTCGAGCGCGCTGGCGAGTAAGGCCACCGGCTTCCCGATCGCGAAGATCGCCGCCCGGCTCGCCCTGGGCTACACGCTCGACGAGCTGCGCAACGACATCACGGGCACGAGCGCAGCCTTCGAGCCAACCATCGACTACGTGGTTACCAAGATCCCGCTCTTCACCTTCGAGAAGTTCGAGCAGGCGGACAGCCGCCTGACGACGCAGATGAAGTCCGTGGGCGAAGTGATGGCCATTGGCCGCACCTTCCAGGAGTCGCTGCAGAAGGCCCTGCGCGGGCTGGAAACGAACCGCACGGGCTTCGATCCGATCCTCAACCTGGACGCGGAGGATGTAAAACTCGAGCTGAACCGGGAACTTCAGAACCCTGGCCCTGAGCGCCTGTGGTACGTGGCGGATGGCTTCCGCTACGGGCTGACACTCGAGCAGCTGTTTGAGCTGACGGCGATCGATCCCTGGTTTCTGGCGGAGATCGAGGATCTGCTGCAGGCCGAATCCGCACTCGAGGGACGGGCCGTTCGCGACCTGAGCCGCGACGAGTGGTATGGCCTCAAGCAGCAGGGCTTCTCCGATGCGCGTCTAGCGACGCTGCTGCGCGCCGAAGAGGATGCGGTTCGCACGGCCCGACAGGATCTGGGAGTGCGGCCGGTCTATCGCCGCGTGGATACCTGTGCGGCCGAGTTCCCGGCCAGCTCCGCCTACATGTACTCAACCTATGAGGAGGAGTGCGAGGCGAACCCGACGGATCGGAAGAAGATCATGGTGCTCGGGGGCGGCCCGAACCGGATTGGACAGGGCATCGAGTTCGACTACTGCTGCGTGCACGCGGCGCTCGCCATGCGCGAGGATGGGTACGAGACCATCATGGTCAACTGCAATCCCGAGACCGTCTCGACGGACTACGACACCTCTGATCGGCTGTACTTTGAGCCCGTCACGCTCGAAGACGTCATGGCGATCGTCGATCTCGAGCGCCCGCAGGGCGTGATCGTGCAGTTCGGCGGGCAAACGCCGCTGAAACTGGTCGACAAGCTGTCCCAGCTCGGGGTGCCGATCATCGGCACGTCGGCCGACGCGATCGATCGCGCCGAAGATCGGGAGCGATTCAAGGCACTGCTCAGCAAGCTGCAGCTCAAGCAGCCCGACAACCGCACGGCCATCGACATGGACAGCGGTCTGGCCGGCGCCGCGGAGATCGGCTTCCCGATCGTCGTGCGACCTTCTTATGTGCTCGGTGGCCGCGCCATGGAGATCGTCTACAGCACGGAGGATCTCAAGCGTTACCTGAAGGACGCGGTCTCGGTCTCGAACGATGCGCCCGTGCTGCTGGACCGCTTCCTGGACCAGGCGGTGGAAGTCGACGTCGACGCCGTCAGCGACGGCGAGCGGGTGGTGATCGGCGCCATCATGCAGCACATCGAGCAGGCCGGGGTGCACTCCGGGGACTCGGCCTGTTCGCTGCCCCCTTACCGGCTGAGCGAGGCCATTCAGGATGAGATCCGCGGGCAGGTTCGCGCGATGGCGCTCGAACTCGGTGTCGTTGGGCTCATGAACGTGCAGCTCGCGGTCCAGGACGATTCGGTCTTCGTGCTCGAGGTGAACCCCCGGGCGTCGCGGACGGTGCCGTTCGTGTCGAAGAGCATCGGCGTTTCCCTTGCCAAAGTCGCCGCCCGCTGCATGGCGGGGACGTCGCTCGAGGCTCAGGGCTTCACCCAGGAAATCGTGCCGTCCCTGATTCACGTCAAGGAATCGGTGTTCCCCTTTGCCAAGTTCCCCGGCGTCGATCCCATTTTGGGCCCGGAGATGAAGAGCACGGGCGAGGTGATGGGCGTTGGTGAGACCTTTGGCGAGGCGTTCTCGAAAGCGGCGATTGCCTCGGGGGTCATGCTGCCCACGGGCGGCCGGGCCTTCCTGTCGGTCAAGGCCTCTGATCGGGGCGGCGTCGGCGCGGTGGGCAGGGCCCTGATTGATCTGGGCTTTACGCTGGTCGCGACCCGCGGCACCGCCAAGGCGCTGCACGCTGCCGGTGTCGATACGGAAGTGGTCAACAAGGTCGCCGAGGGCCGACCGCACGTGGTCGACATGCTGAAGAACGAGCAGCTCGATCTGATCGTCAATACGACGGAAGGGCGCCAGTCCATTGCCGATTCGGCCATGATTCGCCGCTTCGCGCTGCAGAACAAAGTGTGCTACACCACGACGCTGGCGGGCGGCGATGCCTTTGCGATCGCGATTCGCACCGGCGCCGGGGAACGGGTTCGCCCGCTGCAGGAACTGAAAACAGCCGATCAAGTGGGGTAGCAGCTATGCCCATACCCATGACCGTCGAAGGTGAAGCGGCGTTGCGCCAGGAGCTGAAGGAGCGCAAGGGATCACTGCGCGCCGAAATCACCCAGGCCATTGCTGAGGCGCGTGAACACGGCGATCTGAAAGAAAACGCCGAGTACCATGCAGCCCGGGAACAACAGGGCTTCAATGAAGGTCGCATACAGGAGATCGAAGGCAAGCTCGCAGATGCGCAGGTGATCGATGTCGCGAAGCTGCCCGCCACCGGTAAGGTGATCTTTGGCACAACGGTGACCGTGGTCGATGCAGAATCAGGCGACAGCAAGCGGTTCAAGATCGTCGGAGAAGATGAAGCTGATATCAAAGCCAACAAGCTGTCCGTCATGTCTCCGATCGCTCGGGCGCTGATCGGCAAGCAGGTTGGAGATGTCGCTGTGGTTCAGACGCCGGGCGGAGAGCTCGAGTACGAGATCGACGAGGTGGAACACCTCTAGCATCTTCGCCCTCACCGCCCTTCGGGCGGCGGCCCTCGCCAGCCTGCTCACCCTCAATGCCGGCTGCGTCAGCAGCCCGGGACCCGCCGCTTCGGCGGGCGATACCGGCGCGCAGCCTCGGGCCGGTAGCCATTCGAGCGCGTCTGCGGAAGCCGAGCGCGCCACCGGTACCCGCAGCAACGTGCTGGCCATCACGGTTGAGGTAGCGCCAGCGAGTACCGCCAGGCTCAGCAACACGCTGCGCGATAACATCGATCTGTTCCTGTCCATGCGCAAGCTGGCGAGGCAGCTTCGCGGCGGCTCGAAGGCGTCCGCAAGCACCCGGCCGGTCACCGCGGCACGCGTTCGCCGCGCACAGCAGCTGGCACCCGCAGAGATTCGCGAGGCGCTGGCACCGTTCGGCTATTACGCACCGGTGATCGAATCACAGCTCGAGATCACGGATGATCGCTACCGGGCGCGCTATCTGGTCGATCCGGGGCCCGCGACACGACTGCGCAACGTGGACATCGCCATTGTAGGCGCCGCCGCAGCGCTGCCCGCGGTGCAGCGGGCGCAGGCTGCAGTGGACCTGGAGCCCGGTGATCGCCTGCGCCATGAGCGCTACGCGAGCGCCAAGGCTGCGTTGCTCGACGCCGCCTACAGCGCCGGCTTCCTCGATGCCGCCTGGACCCGTTCCGAGCTGCGGGTCGATGCGCCCGCGCTGGCCGCCGATGTCGTCCTGCACCTCGACAGCGGTGAGCGCTACTACTTCGGTGAGTTCGATCTGCGCCAGGACATTCTGCGGCCACGCTTTGCGGAGCGCTTCATTCCGATCAAGCCCGGTGAGCCCTTCGATGCGACCCGGCTGGTAGACCTGCAACTGCTGTTGGGCGATACGGACTATTTCGATCGGGTGGAAGTTGATGCCGATCGCGGCGCCGCGCAGGCCCGGCGCGTTCCGGTGGTGATCGAGACAACTCCGAACCGCTCGCAGCGCTACCGGCTCGGTCTTGGCTATGGCACCGATACGGGCCCGCGCGGTCGTCTCGGCACGGAGTTTCGCCGGCTGAACCGTCGCGGGCATCAGTTCAGCGCCGATCTGCAGGCATCCGCGATCCGGAACACGCTTGCCGCGGAGTACCGGGTGCCGTTCAAGAATGTGGTCGAAGACCGCTATCGCTTTTTCGCCCGGGTCGAACAGGCGGAGGTCGGTGACGCCGACACCGACCAGTTTTCCATCGGCGCGCAGCGGGAGGAGAGCTGGCGGGGCCTGCGGCGGCAGCTCTACCTCAAGTACGACGGTGAGAACTTTGCGTTCGGTGACGCGCCTTCCCAGCAATCGCGGCTGCTCATTGCCGGGGTCGCGTTGTCTTACCAGCGCGCCGACGATCCGCTTTTCGCGCGCCGGGGCGTCAGCGTGACGCTCGATCTGCACGGCGCCGAAGCGGCGCTCGCGTCGGAGACCACCTTTATTCGGGGAACCCTCGGCGCCAACGCTGTGTGGCCCCTGGGCCAGCGCGGCCGGCTCCTGTTTCGCGGGGAGGCGGGTATCACGGAAGCGGACGATTTTTCGCGGCTGCCCCCGGCTGAACGCTATTTCACCGGCGGGGATCGCAGCGTGCGAGGCTACGCTTTCCAGACGCTGTCGCCGGAAAACGCCGCCGGTGATGACATCGGTGGCAGCCGGCTGACCGTCGCCAGCGTTGAAGTCGACTATCTGCTGCGCGGCAACCTCGGCGTCGCCGCGTTTTTCGATCACGGCGGCGCGAGCGAGCAAATCGGCAGCGGCCTCAGCAGCGGCGTCGGCCTGGGCCTGCGCTACCGCTCGCCGGTGGGCATGGTGCGCGTTGATCTGGCCCATCCCCTCGATGATGAAGATACGGCGGTACGGCTGCATCTGAGTCTGGGCCCTGATCTGTGAGCGACGCGCCGACCGCAGCGCCGCAGGCATCGATGGTGCGCCGCTTCGCCCGGGGACTCGGTCTGGGTGCGGCTGGCCTGCTGCTGCTGTTCCTGCTGGTACTGGTGGTCGCGACAGTGCTGGTCAGTACGGAGGGCGGCTCGCGCTGGGTGCTTGCCCGGGTACAGGCCGCGCTGCCGGCGGAGCTGTCGATCGGGGCACTATCCGGCAGCCTGCGCTCGCCGCTGACGCTGACCGACATCCGCTACGACACCGAAGGGCTCGATCTCGAGCTCGATCGCCTGAGCATCCGCTGGCAGCTGGGCGCGCTCCTCGGCCAGACCCTGCAGATCGACGCGGTGGATGCGCAGGGCCTCCGCGTCGCGTTACGTGAGGGCGCGTCGCCCACCTCGCCCTCAGAGCCGACAACGGGCCCCACGCTGCCGGAACTGCCGGTCGCGATCGTGCTCGAGTCGCTGTCCCTGGTTGATGCGTCGGTGCGCACGGCAGCGCGGGACGCTCAGCCGCTCCAGCTCGATCGGTTGTCACTGGCGGCGCAGTGGCGGCCCGAACGTCTGGCGATCTCCCGGCTGGAACTGGCAGCGCCGCTGGCGGACCTGAAGGCGCAGGCGAGCCTCACGCCCGCGCGCGGCCTGCGCGCGCTGAAGCTCAAGGATGAAACGGCTCGCCTGGCAGCAGCGACCATCGAGCTCTCGGCGGAAGGGACGCTGCGCGCTGCAGACCTGCACCCCCTGCCCCTGAGCGCTGCGGCAACGGGCACGCTGGCCGACCTCGAGATCGATCTGCGGCTGCTGACCCCCTACGAGCTGACACTGCAGGGCCAACTTGCGCACTTGCTGACCCTGCCAACGCTGGCGCTGCAGCTGAACGGTCGACCAGCCGATCTGCGCGCCATCACCGCGGCAGCGCCAGCGGGAAGCGCGGAGCTGAAACTCTCCGCGCGCGGCGATCTGAACGAGCTGACCATTGCGGGCAGCGCCGCGTTGCGTTCGAGCTGGGCGGCTGTGACAGGTGCGACCGATGCTACGGTCGCCGGAAAGGCGGACGCGCTGGCGTCCGCGATGACACTGCGCAGCGACCTGGAACTGGTCTACTCGCCCGAGCGTGTCCGCATCGTGCAGCTGCAGTTGCGGGAAGAGTCCGCGGACGAAGCGTCCGTGGGCGAAGCGTCACCATTGGCACTCGATGTCGATGGGCTCATCGAGCTGGCTGGCAGTGCGCCGCGCCTGGACGTGCGCGGTGGCTGGCGGGGTCTGCGGTGGCCGCTCACCGGCGCGGCGACGGCGCGCAGCGACAGTGGCAAGCTCACGATATTCGGAACCGCGGAGGACTATCAGGCCCAGCTTGAGGCGACGCTGGCGACCGCCGTCGGGCGTTCGGAACGCGACCGGTCGCCCCTCCTCGAGGCTGGCGAGCTGCGGTTTTCCGGTCGCGGCAGCACCCGTGCGTTCCAGGCTCAGGACCTGTTCCTGGCCGCATTTTCCGGCACGGCCCGCGGCGCGGGAACCATCAGCTGGGAGGATGGGCTCAACGGGGATCTGTCGCTGACACTGGCGGATCTGGACTTCACCGCCCTGGCCCCGCGCTGGGGCGGTCCGCTCAGCGGTGAGCTGGCAGCGGGCGTTTCTCAGAGCGGTGCCGACGCACCAATGGAGCTGTCCTTAGCGCCGCTGGTGCTGCGCGGCGATCTGAGCACCGCTCCTCTGCGCGTGGATCTGGTGCTGCAGGCGACGCTGCCAGCGGCGGGCACAACGGCTGCTGCGGATGCGCCACCCCTGTTGCTCACGATCGATACCGCGGACCTGCAGTTGGGGGACAACCGACTCGAGCTCGAGGGCGGGCTCGAAGCAGATGCATTGGCGTTGAGTTTTTCCCTGAACGCGGATCGCCTGAACCAGCTCGACCCCACCTTCGATGGCGCGGTGAGCGCCGCGGGCCTTCTGAGCGGAAGCTGGCAAGCCCCGCAGCTCGAGCTGCAGGCCAATGCGGGGCGGCTGCGCATGAGGGAGGTTGCCCTGGAGGATCTGGACGCCGCTATGACGTTCGGACTGCGCCCGGATTTCTCGCAGAGCGCTCAGGTGCGCTTCGAGTCCTTAGCGAGCGGGAGTGGTGAGCTTGGCGTTACGACCCTCGAGCTCGACGGGCCGCTGACCGGGCATGACCTGTCGCTAAGCACCTCCTATGCGGTGCCATCGGGCCCTGCGGCGCTGACCATCGCTCAACGTGGGCGCGCCAGCGGGCTGCCGGCGACGCTCGCGGGCTACCAGCGCGCTGATGCGTTGGCGGCGCTGCGTTACGACTTCGAGCTGGGTGCCCTGGCCGTGTCGGTGCCGCAGGGTCCGCAGCTTGCGCTTCAGCGCGGCGGACGAGGCGAGTATCGACATGAGCACCGAGCAATGGTGCTCTCCAGCACGTGCCTAGCCGACGGCGCGGCGACCGCCTGCGTCGAGGCCAACCTGCCCGGGAACAAGGCCGGCAGCCTGCGCGCGGAACTCGCTGCACTGCCGCTGGCCTGGGCGCGGCCCTGGCTGGATGAGACCTTTGAGATCGGCGGTGCGCTCGGCCTGGTCGCGGAGCTGTCCGTGCCCGCGGATGGCTCCGAGCTGCAGGGCTCCGCGCGCGTCACCGGCGACGGCATTCGCCTGGATCAGGAAGGTCAGGCGCTGCTGCGGCTGGCGCCGCTCCAGCTCACGATGGCGAACGGTGAACAGGGTTTCGCGCTGCGCGCGAGTGTGCCCCTTGAGGCAACCGCAGGCGCGCCTCGCGACGGGCTGCACGCGCAGTTGGAGGTGGCGTCGGGGAGCGCGCCGCTCACGGAGCGGGCATTGTCGGGCACCATCGCGCTCAAGCTCGCGGAGCTGTCCTGGCTGGCGGAGCTGCTGCCGCCGATCGGGGTGCTCGAAGGCGCGGTGGCTTCGGAGTTTGATGTAAGTGGCACCGCAGCGGCGCCGGTGGTCGAAGGGACCTTCAATCTTACCGCGCCCCGGTTGACCCTCATCGACCAGAACCTGACCTTCGAGTCCCTGACCCTCACGGCGCGCAGCAATCCGATGACCCCCGGCGGGCCGCTGCAGGCGCAGCTGGAAGGCGGGCTGCTCAGCGGTGGCGGATCGCTCGCGCTGCAGGGCGACTTGAGTTACGACGCCGATGCGCTGGCGGCGGCGCTGAGCGTGACCGGCGAGCGCGTGCAGCTCAGCAACACGGAGCAGGCCCTGCTCTACGCGTCCCCAGAGATTGATCTACGCTACACCGATCAGGGCCTGACCCTTAAGGGTCGGGTCGATGTGCCGGAAGCGGACATCGTGTTCAACACCCTTCCCGAGTCCGCGGTCACGATCAGCGAAGATCAGGTGCTGGTCGATGCCGACCAGGCGGGGGCAGACGCATCGGTGTTGCCCTTCGATGCGAATCTCACCGTCGCGCTCGGCGACAAGGTCCGCTTTGCCGGCTTCGGGCTCGATGCGCGCTTCGGCGGTGAGCTCAAGGTCCGGCAGCGCAGCGACGAGCCGGCGCTTGGCAATGGCGAGATTCGCATTGAAGAGGGGCGCTACCAGGCTTACGGCCAGGATCTGGCCATCGAGACGGGGCGGGCCCTGTGGTCTGACAGCCCGATCGACAAGCCCGGGGTGGATCTGCGAGCCGTCCGCAAGCCGCGCCCTGATGTGGTGGTCGGCGTGCGTGCCCGCGGCCAGCTCGACCGGCCGGAGTTCTCCCTGTTCTCAACGCCGAGCATGGGTGAATCCGACCAGCTCTCTTACCTGGTCCTGGGACGCCCGATCGAGGATAACTCCAGCGCCGAAAGCTCCCTCCTGGCGCAGGCCGCGCTGGCACTAAGCATTCGCGGGGGCAACTTCCTGAGCGATCAGTTTGGCGATCAGCTCGGTGTGGATCAGATCGGTATCCAGACCGAAGCCGGTGCCGGCACCTCTGGCGCAGCCTTCGTGGTCGGGAAGTACCTGACGCCGAAACTCTATGTCAGCTATGGGCTGGGTCTGCTGGATTCCGTGTCGACGCTCAAGCTTGAGTATCTGCTCAACCAGCGCTGGCGCCTGGCCACGGAATCGTCGACCCAGGCGAGCGGCGGCGATGTGATCTACACCATCGAGCGCGACTAGCGCCGCTCGCGGAGCGAGCGAGTGGTTGCGCCCCCCAGGCGCGCGATGTTCGAGAGCTTTGGGTCGGCTTTCGGGTTGTGCCGGTAGAGGACGAGCGTATGGCCAATGCTTTGCACCTGCTCGGCCTGCAGGGCCTGGGCGAGGGCGGTGGCCTGTTCGGCCCTAGCCTCGCGATCGCCGTTGACGCGAATCTTGATGAGCTCGTGATCGCTCAGCGCCCGATCGGCTTCGGCGATCACCGCGTCGGTGAGGCCGCGCTCGCCTAGAAGCACCACCGGTTTTAGGTGGTGGGCTATGCTGCGGTACGCACGCCGGGTCTGGCTGTCCATGGGTTGGTGCCTTTTGCGCTCCGAGGATGTCCCCGGAGGTCTACCTGAAAATGAGGGCGCGGGAGCTTACGGCCAATGGCAAGTCGCAGCAAATCCTCCGATCGCTGGCTGCGGCGGCAGCGCAAAGACCCGTTTGCCCAAGCCGCTCGCGACAGCGGCCAGGTCTCCCGAGCGCACTTCAAGCTGGAGGAGCTGGACCGTCGGTTCGCGTTGCTCGAGCGAGGGCAACGGGTACTGGAACTGGGCGCCGCACCGGGGGGCTGGACAGCCTACATCGAGAGTCGGATCGATAACGGAAAGCTAATTGTCATAGATGATCGTCCGGTGACCTGCGGGCCTCAGACCCACTGGATTGAAGGCCTCTATGGCAGCTCCGAGGTAGACGAGGCGCTCGATGCGCTCTGCGCGGACGCGGGCCTGAACGTTGTTTTATCGGACATGGCCCCCAATATGAGTGGGATCAAGGTCGCCGATCAGGCCCGTGCGATGGAGCTGGCCGAATATGCCGAAGAGGCGGCCCTGAAGTACCTGCAACCGGATGGCGCCCTGGTGGTCAAACTGTTTCAGGGCGCGGGCGTTGACGGTTGGTTGGCAAGCCTGCGAGGACACTTCTCCAAAGTTCGCAGCGTGAAGCCGAAAGCCTCCCGCAGTGAATCCCGAGAAGTCTATGCCGTTGCCCAAGGCTTTCATGGTGTAAGCTGAAAGCGACATACATTCGCGCGCACCAGGCGCGCAACGAGGATAGTCCCTTGTCCGATATGGGAAAAAACCTGCTCCTGTGGCTGATCATCGCGGCGGTGCTGCTGACGGTGTTCAACAACTTTGCTGCCCAGCCCAAGCCCGATCCCATGAGCTATTCCGAGTTCATCGAGCTGGTGCGGGCGGACCGGGTCCGCAAGGTTGAGATCGATACGCACCTGATTCGCGGGATCGATGCCAATAGCGATACCTTTGAAGTGGTCCGACCGCAGATCCAGGATCCGAAACTGGCCGACGATCTGTACAACCACAACGTGGAAATCGTCGGCAAGATGCCGGAGCAGCAGTCCATCTGGGCTCAGCTGCTGATCGCCAGCTTCCCGATCCTGATCATCATCGCGGTGTTCATGTTGTTCATGCGCCAGATGCAGGGCGGCGGCGGTGGCCGTGGTGGCCCCATGGCGTTCGGCAAGAGCAAGGCCCGATTGCTGTCGGAAGATCAGATCAAGACCACCTTCGCCGACGTCGCGGGCGTCGACGAGGCCAAGGAAGACGTGCAGGAGCTGGTGGAGTTCCTACGCGATCCTGGCAAGTTCCAGCGTCTCGGTGGTCGCATTCCCCGGGGCATCCTCATGGTGGGTTCGCCGGGTACCGGTAAGACACTGCTTGCCAAAGCCATCGCCGGTGAAGCGAAGGTTCCCTTCTTCTCGATCTCGGGGTCGGACTTCGTCGAGATGTTCGTTGGCGTTGGCGCCTCGCGCGTGCGCGACATGTTCGAGCAGGCGAAGAAACAGTCGCCTTGCATCATCTTCATCGACGAGATCGACGCGGTCGGCCGTCATCGCGGTGCCGGCCTGGGCGGGGGTCACGATGAGCGGGAACAGACCCTGAATCAGCTGCTGGTCGAGATGGATGGCTTCGAGGCCAACGACGGCATCATTGTTATCGCCGCCACCAACCGGCCCGATGTCCTGGACCCGGCGCTGCTGCGTCCGGGCCGTTTCGACCGGCAGGTGGTCGTGCCGCTGCCCGACATTCGCGGCCGTGAGCAGATCCTGAAAGTGCACATGCGCAAGGTGCCGATTTCCGACGACGTCGATGCGAGCATCATCGCGCGCGGTACGCCCGGATTCTCCGGCGCCGACCTCGCCAATCTGGTGAACGAAGCCGCGCTGTTCGCAGCCCGGGCCAGCAAGCGCCTGGTCGAGATGGACGAGTTCGAAAAGGCCAAGGACAAGATCATGATGGGTGCCGAGCGGCGCTCCATGGTCATGAAGGAAGAAGAGAAGCGGAACACCGCGTACCACGAGGCCGGCCACGCGATTGTCGGCCGACTGGTGCCGGGCCACGACCCGGTCTACAAGGTCACCATCATTCCGCGCGGCCGGGCGCTCGGGGTGACCATGTTCCTGCCCGAAGAGGATCGCTACTCCCTGTCGAAGCAGAGCATCTACAGCCAGATCTGCAGCCTGTTCGGCGGCCGGATCGCCGAGGAGATGATCCTTGGGTCGGAGCTGGTGACCACCGGCGCATCCAACGATATCGAGCGCGCCACGGCGCTGGCCCGCAACATGGTCACGAAGTGGGGACTGTCCGAAAAGCTCGGGCCGCTCATGTATGACGAGGACGATGGCGAGGTCTTCCTGGGCATGTCCGCCGGGGCCAAGCCGCGGCACATGTCCGACGACACCGCCGAGGCGATCGATCAGGAAGTCCGCGCCATCATTGACGAGTGCTACGGCCGCGCCAAAAAAATCCTCGAGGACAATATCGACAAGCTGCACAGCATGGCTGATGCCCTGATGGAGTACGAAACGATCTCCAGCGATCAGATCGACGACATCATGGCCGGTGCCAAACCGCGGGCCCCGGGCGATCTGCCGCCCAGCTCACCCGGCGCCGGCGGCTCCGACAGCACCAGCAGCGGCGAGAGCGATTCCCGGGACCGTCCGCTCGGCGGCCCAGCGGAAGACGTCTAGCGGATTGCCCGCGCACTCGCTGCGGGCGGGTCGCCGCCGGCTCGATCTCTCCCGGCCTGTGGTCATGGGCGTGCTCAATGTCACGCCCGATTCCTTCTCCGATGGCGGCGAACTGCTGCGTGACGATCAGCCAGCGCTCGATCGAGTCCTCGAGCGCGCGCAGAGCATGGTCGCTGCCGGCGCCAGCATTCTCGATATTGGCGGTGAGTCCTCGCGCCCCGGTGCGCAGCCCGTGACGCCGGCGGAGGAGCTCGATCGGGTGCTCCCCGTGATCGAGGCGCTGCGCGATCTGGACTGCGTTCTCTCAATCGACAGTTATCGCCCGGCCGTGGCGCAAGCGGCCGTGGCCGCAGGTGCGGGACTCGTCAATGACATCACCGGTGGGCGTGACGGCACGATGCTGGCGGCGGTCGCGGAGACGACGGCGGCCTACTGCATCATGCACATGCAGGGTGAGCCACAGTCGATGCAGGATGCGCCGCACTACGACGATGTGCTGGCTGAGGTCGGGACCTTTCTCATGGACCGCCATCGGGCAGCGCGCGCCGCGGGGATTGAGGGTGACCGGTTGCTGATCGATCCAGGCTTTGGCTTCGGCAAAACCCTCGCGCATAACGTCACGCTGCTTGCTGGAATGCGTGCGCTCTGTGAACTGGGTCCCCCGGTGCTAGTGGGACTGTCGCGCAAACGGATGCTCGGTGAGCTGACGGGACAGCCCGTTACGCGCAGAATGCCCGCTGGGCTCGCTGCGGCCGTGCTGGCAGTTGCTGGCGGAGCGCGTATCGTTCGCACTCACGACGTGGCCGCCACTGCCGATGCTGTTGCCGTGTGTGCGGCGACCGGGGCGGGCGCGAGCGGTTTCGAGTTCAGGGAGTAACTGTGGCCAGACGGTATTTTGGAACGGACGGCGTGCGCGGCCGGGTTGGACAGCAACCGATCAACCCTGAGTTCTGCTTACGCCTGGGCTGGGCCGCCGGCAAGGTGCTCACGGGCCGGGGCAACGGCCGTGTTTTGATCGGCAAGGACTCACGCATCTCCGGCTATATGCTCGAGTCGGTGCTCGAATCCGGTCTGGCCGCGGCAGGTGCTCGGGTCAGCCTGCTGGGCGTCATGCCAACGCCGGCGGTAGCCTACCTCACCCGGACGCTGCGCGCCGATGCGGGGATCGTCATCAGCGCCTCGCACAACCCCTACTATGACAACGGCATTAAGTTTTTTGATGGCAACGGTAACAAGCTCCCCGACGAGGTCGAGCTTGAGATCGAGGCCATGCTCGACATGCCCATGACCTGTGTCGACAGCGATCAGCTCGGCAAGGCCGAGCGGATCTACGATGCGCCCGGGCGCTACATCGAGTTCTGCAAAGCGTCCGTGCCCCGGGGCTTCTCCCTTAAGGGGCTGCGCATTGTGCTCGACTGCGCCAATGGCGCCACCTATCACGTTGCCCCTGGCGTGTTCGAGGAGCTTGGCGCCGATGTGCTGTGTTTCGGCAATCAGCCCAACGGCACCAATATCAACGACGGCGTCGGCGCGACCCACCCGGAACACCTCGCAGCGAGGGTTCGGGAATACCGTGCGGACCTCGGCATCGCCTTCGACGGTGACGGCGATCGCGTGGTCATGGTCGATGATCAGGGCGTCGTTCGCGACGGCGACGAGCTGCTCTACGTCATCGCCAACCATCGCAAGGCCGGAGGATTCCTGCGTGGTGGCGTGGTCGGTACGGTCATGTCCAACTTCGGTCTCGAGCGCGCCTTCGCAGAACAGGAGATTCCCTTCCGTCGGGCCAAGGTCGGCGACCGATACGTGCTCGAGATGCTGCGCGAAGAAGGCTGGGAGATCGGTGGCGAAACTTCCGGTCACGTGCTCTGTCTGGATCTGGCCCCCACCGGTGACGCGATTGTTTCAGCGCTGCAGGCGCTGCGACCGCTGGTTGATACGGGTCGGAGCTTCTCCGAGCTGACCACGTCCTTGCGCAAGTTGCCGCAGATCATGGTCAACGTGGAGACTCAGGGCGAAGCTGGCCTGGTCGCGCGTTGCGATCAGGTGCAGCGCGCCGTCTGTGACCAGGCGGAGGTGCTCAAGGGCCGCGGTCGAGTGCTGGTGCGTCCCTCGGGCACGGAGCCTGTGGTCCGGGTGATGGTTGAAGGCGAAGACGAATCCGAAGTGCGCGCGATCGCTGGCCAGCTCGCCGAAGTCGTCAGCGCCGTCCGGGCCTAGGCCCCCCGTTTAGGGCCCGCACGCGACTGCCCCGCGCGGGCGATCCAACGCCGTCACACCACCCGGCGGGTGCCCGGTTTGTCTGCCGTCGCTCAACCCTTTAGTATTGCGCGCCCTTCGACCGCAGGCCCCGCGAGGCTGGCCTCCGGACAATGTGGCGGATCCCGTGGCTGATCCTGGTCAGACCACGCGGCGAGCGGCAGCAACCCCCCATGCAGCGGGCGCGGACCTGAGTAAATGGCGAATGTGACTGGGACCGAGCAGCGCTCGCTCCTTATTGCTGGCAACTGGAAAATGCACGGGACTCTGAACAGTCTCGAGCACTTTGCGCTGCGCCTTGCAGAGCGGGTCCATGAGCCAGGAGCACAGGTGCTGGTGTGCCCGGCCGCCGTGCACCTGGCGTCTGCAGTGCGCAGTTTCCGGGGGCAGAAAGTGGCCATCGGCGCGCAGGATCTCCACGAAGAGGCACTCGGAGCGCACACGGGCTGCGTGTCCGGCGAGATGATTTACGACCTCGGCGTGCGCTGGGTGCTGGTGGGTCATTCGGAGCGGCGAGCGGCACTGGGCGTGAGCGATGCGGTCGTGGCGCGCAAGGTGCTGGCGGCACTGCGCGCTGGACTCCATCCGGTGCTCTGTGTCGGGGAAAACCAGGCGGAGCGGGAATCCGGGGCGGCGCAGGAACGGGTGGCCTGCCAGGTGCAGACGGTGCTCGACGTCGTGGGCACCGCGGCTTTCAGTGAGCTGACCATCGCCTATGAGCCAGTCTGGGCCATCGGCACGGGGTTGACGGCGACGCCGGAGCAGGCGCAGGAAGTGCATGCGGCCATTCGCGGGCAACTGGCCGCGGCGGACCCGGCCCTGGCGGCGCAGCTGCGCATTCTTTATGGCGGGAGCGTCAAGCCGGACAACGCCGAGGCGCTATTCAGCTGCCCGGACATCGACGGAGCGCTGATCGGCGGTGCTTCTCTCGAAGCCGACAGTTTTGCCGATATTATCGCCGCCGGCGAAGCCGCGGCAGTGAGCTGAGAGTTTGCAATGAATACATTTGAATCGGTGCTGCTGATGCTGCTGGTCCTCGATGCGCTGGCGCTCATCGTCCTGGTGATGCTGCAGCAGGGCAAAGGCGCCGACGTCGGTGCCGCCTTCGGCGCTGGTGCCTCCAACACCATGTTCGGTGCGGGTGGCAGCGCATCTTTTCTGACCAAACTGACGGTCTGGTTGGCGATCGGGTTCTTCGCGATCTCTTTCGGCCTGGCCTATTTTGCCCAGGTGCGCGCTGATCAGCTCGACACGCTCGGGATTCCAAGCGCGCAGAGCGGCGTGCCCGCGGCAGTAGAAGAGGTGGGCACCCTTGATGCCGCTGGCAACGCTGCAGCCGAAGCCGCCTCGGAAGCCGGGGCGGCCGTGACCGATGACGCCGATCTGGAAGCCGCGGTGGATGCCGCCGCCGACGCGGCCGCAGAGTTGACTCCCGATGCGGAGAGTGTAGATTCCGACATCCCCGAAGTCTGACCCTGGGGCGGCGCGATCCCCGCGCATCCCGGCCGGTCAGTTTCGATCCCTTGCCGAAGTGGTGGAATTGGTAGACACGCTATCTTGAGGGGGTAGTGGGCGAAAGCCCGTGCGAGTTCAAGTCTCGCCTTCGGCACCATCCTTGCGTATCGCGCCTGCTCGCAGGCCCATGGTAATCGGCGTCCTAGAGTGGTTGCGGCGCCAGATCAGGGTCCCTATAATCCGCCCCCTGCCGGATGCGGGGTGGAGCAGTCTGGTAGCTCGTCGGGCTCATAACCCGAAGGTCGTGGGTTCAAATCCTGCCCCCGCTACCAAATGATGGAGGGCCCTTTCCTCTCCTGATTTTGCAGACGACGCCGTGCGTGCGGACGATGTTCGCGACGCCAGCTCGCTGCTCAGTCAGGAAGAAAGGGCCTTTTTGTAGCTGATTGCGGTGTGATGATGAGTTCGAACCTTGTTTGAGATCTTTGCAGTCTGCGCACTTTAGCTGGCCGAAAGTGCGGGCTATGGATCGGGAGGGTTTGGCTAGCGCACCTTTCAGTTCGTCATTTGCGTATGAGGAATGGGCGTTGAGCCCATTTTTTGTGTGCGGCATTTGACCCGGAGAACGCCGGGCGATCGCAGGGCCGCGAAGCGGGCCCGGCAACCATGGGTGGCAGGCTACCCGTGAAGGATAACGACCGATCGTGAATGTAAAGGAACGCAAAATAGCCGAACTGATTGCGCCGACGATTGCAGAGCTGGGCTGTGAGCTGTGGGGGGTTGATCACCACGCAGCGGGCAAGCACTCCAAGCTTGTAATCTATATCGACAACGCCGCCGATGGCGTGACGGTCGACGACTGTGAGCGCGTCAGCCGGGCGGTCTCGGACCTGCTCGACGTGGAAGACACGATGGGCACCGCAGCCTACGATCTCGAAGTCTCTTCTCCCGGGATAGATCGCATCCTATTCAGCGCGGCTCAGTACGAGCAGGCCGTCGGCGAGCAGGTTGACGTGCGACTGAACGTACCCGTGGATTCCCGCAAGCGCATCACCGGCCAGCTCATCGCTCTGGAACAGGCACAGGCGGTCGTGCGCAGTGGCGAGGACGAGTACCTGTTGCCCCTGGAGACGATTGCCCGCACCCGCGTGGTGCCGACCTATGAAATCGGCAAGCGCCGGAAGCCTCTTCGCAGCAAAGGTGGCGGCAAGGATGGCGGCAAGGCAGGACGGTCCGCCCCGGACAAGGATACGGACAGGTAGCGGCGTTGCGCCGCCGCTGTTTCACCCATGATGACGCAATGGTCACAGACGGTTTAAGTAGAGCCTCATGAGCAAAGAGATACTGCAGGTCGCCGAAACGGTTTCCCTCGAAAAGGGCGTGCCGCAGGAGATCATTTTTCAGGCGATCGAGAGCGCCTTGGCCACGGCCACGAAAAAGCGCTACGACAACGAAGAAGCGGAGTACCAGGTCGACATCGATCGGGAGAGTGGCGAGTACGAGTCGTTTCGGGTCTGGGAAATCGTGAACCCTGCGGAGTTCGATGAGATCTACCACCCGGATCGTCACACGACCATCGAGCGCGCCATCGAGAAAGACCC
>JBCDIK010000057.1:0-17079 GCA_038749065.1 Pseudomonadota bacterium
CTCTACGATCCGGCCGCGGGGCAATCCCCCGATGCCCAGGGAGATATCAAGACCCAGGGACCCGGTGGAAATGGACGGGATGGCGATCTGCTCCCGGTCACCCAGACGCATCATGGAGCCCTTGCCGAACTGGCGCTCGATCTGCGCGAGGGCCGCATCCAGCGCCCGGTCCTTGTTGCCGTCTCCATCCCGACCCGGGGCAATGGAAGCCTTGCCCTTGCTGCCACGTCCGCTCAATGCCATGAAATGCTCCTACCAGGGTTCATTTGCGGGCACTGTATATACGTTCAGTATCGCTGGCAAGGGTTCCGGCAGGAGAAATGGCCGAGGTCGCACAGCGATCTGAGCCCTGACGACGGTTGACCCCCTCGCGTCGGGCTGCTTCACTCCGCCGCCATTGTGAGTACCCCCAGCGCCGAGCCCTTCGCCGAGCACACGCCCATGATGCAGCAGTATCTGCGCATCAAGGCGGAGCATCCGAGCCAGCTCCTGTTCTACCGGATGGGGGACTTCTATGAGCTGTTTTACGACGACGCCCGGCGCGCTGCGGAGCTGCTGGACATCACACTGACCGCGCGCGGGCAATCGGCTGGCGCGCCCATTCCCATGTGCGGGGTGCCCTACCACTCCGCCGACGGCTACTTGAAGCGCCTGCTGGCACTGGGGGAAGCGGTCGCGATCTGCGAGCAGGTTGGTGATCCTGCGACCAGCAAGGGGCCGGTAGAACGCCGGGTTGCACGGATTCTAACTCCGGGCACGCTGGTCGACGAAGCGCTGCTGGAGGCCGGGGACGAGTCGCTGCTCGCCGCCCTGGCCCGCGGACCTTCAGGCTCTGCGCTGGCGACCTTATCGCTCGCCCGCGGCAGTCTCTCCCTGACGACCTTCGAGCGCCCTGCCGCCCTTACCGCCGAGCTCGACCGGCTGCGCCCGGCGGAGCTGCTGTACGTCGAGGGCGACGAAGAGCCAGCGACAGCGCTGCTGCTGCGCACTGCGCCGCACCAGGTCGCGCGCGATGCCCTGGCGTTCGATCCGCAGCTCGGAATCGAGCAGCTCAAGACTCATTTCGCCGTCGCCGACCTGCATGGGCTGGGCCTGGGCGCCGCGGAGCAAAGTGGCCCACAGGGCGCGCTACCGCGACTGGCCGTGGGTGCAGCGGCTGCCGTGCTGCGCTACGCGACCGAGACCCAGTGCCGGGACCTAAGCTTCGTCAATCGCCTGCGGCTGACTCAGCCGGAGGACATCATCGTCATCGACGGCGGCACGCGCCGCAATCTGGAAATCGACGAGCGGGCCGACGGCAGTCAGCACGGCACGCTGTTCGCGACCCTGGATGGCACCTCCACAGCGATGGGCAGCCGCCTGCTGCGCCGCTGGCTGCATGCGCCACTGCGCGACCGGGCATTGATCCGCAGCCGGCAACAGGCGGTCAGCGCGCTGGGGCTCGCCGATGACCCGGCGGTGGCGCCGGGGGCGCTGACCGACGTGCTGCGCGAGATGGGGGACTTAGAGCGCATCGTCACCCGAACACTGCTCGGCAGCGCTTCGCCGCGTGACCTGGGCCGATTGCGCACGGCACTCGCGGCCCTGCCCCGGCTGGCGGGGCTGCTGGGCATGATCGACATTCCCCATCTGCGCGGCCTGGCACAGGATCTGACACCGCAGCCCTCCCTGCATGCCCGTCTGACCGCGGCCCTGGTCGAGCAGCCGCCCGCGATCGCCCGCGATGGCGGCATGATCGCTGCCGGCTTCAACGACGAGCTGGATGAGCTGAAGGCGCTGACGACCAATGCCAGCGAGTGGCTCAGCCGCCTGGAGACCGACGAGCGGGCCCGCTCCGGCATCGCCAGCCTCAAGGTGGGCTACAACCGCGTCCACGGCTACTACATCGAGACCCCGCGCAGCGCCGCGGATCAGGTGCCTGCGGAGTATGTGCGACGGCAGACCCTGAAGAACGCCGAGCGCTACATCACCCCGGAGCTCAAGCGCTTCGAGGAACGGGCGTTATCGGCGAAAGCCAGGGCCCTGAAGCTCGAAAAGTCCCTGTTCGATTCGTTGCTGACGGAGCTCGTGCCCTACGGCGATACGCTGCGCGCGCTGGCCGATGCCGCCGCGGAACTTGACGTGCTGCAGGCGCTTGGTGAACGCGGCAAGGCACTCAACTTCACCATGCCGACGTTCCGCGATTCGCACGGCCTGCAGATCGAGCAAGGCTGGCACCCGGTGGTGGCAGCGCTGACCGAAACGCCCTTCATCCCGAATGATCTGAGCCTGGGTGAAGAGGACACCATGCTCATCATCACCGGGCCGAATATGGGCGGTAAATCCACCTACATGCGGCAGGCCGCGCTCATCGTGCTGCTCGCCCACGTGGGCGCGCCGGTGCCGGCGCGGGCCGCGGAGCTGGGACCGGTGGATCGTATTTTCACGCGGATCGGGGCCGCGGATGACCTGGCGGGCGGCCGCTCCACGTTCATGGTGGAGATGACGGAAACGGCCAACATCCTGCACCACGCCAGCGCAGCCAGCCTGATCCTGCTCGATGAGATAGGCCGCGGTACCAGCACCTTCGACGGGCTGGCGCTCGCCTGGGCCACGGCGGAGCACCTGGCGGGCGTCACCCGCGCCAGTACACTGTTCGCAACCCACTACTTCGAGCTCACCGCGCTGGCCGAGCAGCTTCCGGGCGCCCGCAATGTGCATCTGGCAGCCGCGGAGCATGAGGGCGACATCGTCTTTCTACATAGCGTTCGGGACGGCGCCGCCAGCCAGAGCTACGGGATCCAGGTCGCGCGCCTCGCGGGGGTGCCCGCCCTGGTCCTCGACGCCGCCCGCGCCCGACTGGCCCTGCTGGAAGCCGGCGCGCAGCCCAGCCAGGGAGACCTGTTCAGCGGCAACGCACCGGCGCCGAGCGCCACGCCGGCGGCAGGCACTGAGCTGCTTGACGCCCTGCAGACCCTGGAGCCGGATGACCTGACGCCGCGCGCCGCACTCGATGCGCTCTATCGTCTGAAGTCTTTGATCTAGTCCAGGGCGCAGCGGCCCGGGTACAATGCGCCCCGATTTTCGCAACGTAACGGATTTGGAAGGGCCCATGACCTTTGTCGTCGGTGAAAACTGCATCAAATGCAAGCACACGGACTGCGTGGAGGTCTGCCCCGTCGACTGCTTCTACGAAGGCCCCAACATGCTCGTCATCCACCCCGATGAGTGCATCGACTGCGCCCTGTGCGAACCCGAGTGCCCGGTCGATGCAATCTTCTCGGAAGATGAGCTGCCGGAGGACCAGCAGCAGTTCCTGGCGCTGAATCTGGAGCTCTCGGAAGCCTGGGACAACATCACCGAGAAAATTGATGCGCCGCCGGACGCCGAGGAGTGGGACGGCAAGCCGGGCAAATTCGAGTTGCTCGAGCGCTAGCGCGCCGAAAGCGAACGTCTCACCATGCGCCGCGCCGGTCCCGCCCGGGTGACCATCGTCCACCCCTCAGGTCGCGAAGAGGCCTTCAACGTGCCCGAAGATGCACGGAGCATTCTCGATGCCGGCCTCGATGCCGGTGTCGCCATGCCCTACTCCTGCTGCGCGGGGATCTGTACCAGTTGTCGGGCCCAGGTGCTCGCCGGCAGGGCGGATCCCGGCGAGCAGGACGTCTTGACGCCCGAGGAACTGCAATCGGGCTTTATACTGTGCTGTCAGGCGCTGCCGCTGAGCGATACCGTTCGGCTTCGCTTCGCGCCCTGACATAAACACCGGCGGGCTCGATGCGCTCTGAAGAGCCCATCACACGCCAACCACCGTTCTCAGAGTCGAAGGTGCCTTCATGTCCGAAACAACCGTTCAGCAGAGCGACAGCGCGAAGGGCACAACGCCGACCGCCGACGTTATCCGCAATCGGGTCAAAGAGGCCGGGCAGCGTTTTCATGCGAATGACAACATCAGCGCCTTCATCCACGAGGGCGAACTCGAAGCGCTGAAGGGCGAGGTTGAGAGCAAAATGCGCGAGGTGCTCTCCGCCCTGGTGATCGACATCGAGAGCGATCACAACACCCAGGACACGGCCAAGCGGGTCGCTAAGATGTTCATTAACGAGGTGTTCGGTGGCCGCTACGTGCCAGCGCCGCCGGTCACGGAGTTTCCGAACGTCGCGCGCCTCAATGAGCTGATGATCGTCGGGCCAGTCACCGTGCGCAGCGCCTGTTCGCACCATCTGTGCCCGATCATCGGTCGTATCTGGGTCGGTGTCATGCCCAACGAGCACTCAGCATTGATCGGTCTGTCGAAGTACGCCCGACTGACGGAGTGGGTGATGAATCGACCGCAGATCCAGGAAGAAGCCATCGCTCAGCTTGCGAACCTGCTGCAGGAAAAGATGCAGCCCGACGGGCTCGCGATTGTCATGGAGGCCGACCACAGCTGCATGCAGTGGCGGGGCGTGCGCGACATGGACTCAAAAATGACGAACAGCGTCATGCGCGGTTCGTTCCTGAAGGACGCCAATCTGCGCCGCGAGTTCCTCGCGCTGCTGTCTGCGCACAACTAGGAAGCACACCATGTTAGTACGCCTGCTCTACGCCAGCCGCTCGAAGAGCCCGATCGACGACAAGACCATCCAGAACATTCTCGACTACGCCCGTTCTCACAACGAAGAAGCGGGGATCACCGGCGTGCTGTGCGTCTACGAGAGTGGCGATACCTATTTGCAGGTGCTCGAAGGCAGCCGCGAGCAGGTCAACGCGCTCTACGGCACCATCGCGGCCGACGACCGGCACACGAACGTGACCCTGCTCCACTACGGCGAGATTGATCAGCGCCGCTTTTCGAGCTGGCGCATGGGGAACGTGAATCTGAGCAAAGTCAATCGCTCAACAATCCTGCGCTTCTCCCCGACGTCGACCCTGGACCCTTTCAAACTCCGCGGCGAGGCGGCGCTGAAGCTATTGGAAGAGCTCGTTGATACCGCCGCGATCTCAAGCCAGAACGACGGCCACTAGCCCGCGCGAGGGAGCGTATAGCCGACCTCGACGCCCGGTCCCAGCGGGGCGCCCGCAGCAACCCAGACCATGGTAAGGAGCAGCCCGGCGACCAGCAGGGCCAGCGCGTAGGGCATCATGGTCGCGGTAAGGCTGCCGATCCCGAAGTCCGCCTGCCAGCGCTGACAGAACGTCAGAATCAGCGGGAAGTACACCATGAGCGGGGTAATGATGTTGGTAGCGCTATCGCCCACTCGGTAGGTGGCGGTGGCCATCTCGGGGCTGATCCCAAGCAGCATGAGCATGGGCACCAGCACCGGGGCCAAAAGCGCCCACTTGGCGCTTGCTGAGCCCACGAACAGATTGACCAGGCCGGTAAACAGCACCAGCGTGGCTAGCACCAGCGTCATGGGCAACTCGGCGCTGCGGATGGCGTCGGCGCCGCTGATGGCGAAGATCAGCCCCAGATTCGACCACGCGAACATGGCAACAAAATGGGCGGCGGCGAAGGACAGCACCAGGTAGTAGGCCAGATCGCTCATGGCCTCGGTCATCATGCGCACGATGTCCCGATGCCCGCGGACGCTGCCTGTCGCACTGCCGTAGGCCCAGCCCGCAGCCAGGAACAGCAGCAGAAACCCGCCAACTAGGGACCGGAAGAACGGTGATAAGCGCGCTTCTGGCCGCGCGGCCTCATCGATGAGCGGCGTTCCAGGCCCGAACAGAAAGAACAGCCACAGTGCGACAACCGCCAGCACCGCCCAGCCCGCGCGCCGCAACCCGGCCCGCTGCTGCTCGTTGAGCGTCTCGTCAGCAGGTACCGGCCCGGCCGTTGCGCTCACTGCTACCGTGTCGCCGCCGCCCAGGCGCGGCTCGATGATTCGGTCCGTGACCCACCACACCACCGGCAGAAACACGAACGTCATCGCGAAAATAAAGTACCAGTTGCCCGCGATATTGGCGTCCCAGCTGGGATCAATGGTCTCCGCCGCCGCTTCGGTGATGCCGAACAGCAAGGCGTCCAACTGCCCCGGTAGAAGGTTGGCGGAGAATCCGCCGGAGACGCCGGCAAACGCCGCTGCGATCCCAGCGATAGGATGGCGACCGGCGGCCGCGAAGAGCACCCCAGCTAAGGGAATGAGGACGACGTAGGCAGCGTCGGCGGCAAGATTGCCGACCATCGCCACCAGCGCCACGGCCGGGGTCAGGATGATCCGGGGGGCATTGCGCACAGCGGCTCGCATGGCCGTGGCGAACAGGCCGCTGCGCTCGGCAACCCCGGCGCCGAGCATGACCACGAGTACATAGCCCAGCGGGTGGAAGTGCGTGAAGGTCTTTGGCATCTCCGTCCACAGTCGGGCGATGTTGTCCGCTGACAGCAGGCTCGTGGCCTCGATCATCAGCGGTGCGCTGTCGGCGGTTGTTTTGGTCGGGTGCGCCGCTGACAGGCCCGCGAGCGCTGCGAGCACACTGATAACGATCAGCGCAGCGATGAGCCACAGGAAGATGAACACGGGGTCAGGCAGCCGGTTGCCGGTGCGCTCGATCCAGCCGGGTACGCCGGTGGTGCGGTCACGAGCGTCGCCCTCGCCCTGTTCTGTGTGCGCCTGTCCCATGCCACGTCCCCGCCGGATGCTGCGCCGCAGCCTAGAGAGCGTGCCGGCTCTAGGCAAGCGGAGCCGGAAGCGACAGACTGAGCCTTTGAACTGATCGGACGTTGCCCATGTTCCGCCACTGCGTGCTGTTTCGCTTCAAGGACAGCGTCACCGCCGAGACCATCGAAGCCATCGAGGCGGCGCTGCACGGCTTGCGGCAACTGCCCATGGTGCGCCGCTACGAGTTCGGCTGCGATGCGGTGCTGGCCGAGGGCAATTTCGACTTCGCGTTGGTCGCTGACTTTGACGATCAGACCGGCTACGAAGCGTACGCGCAGGACCCGGAGCACCAACGCGTGCTGGCCGAGATGCTGCGCCCGAACATCGCGGAGCGCGCAGCCGTTCAGTACGCGCTCTGAAGCGCTGCGTTACTCCGTCACCCCCAGCAGGGCGCGGATCTCGGCGACGATGGCCCGCTCTTCCGGCTGCTCTTCCGCATCGGCCTCGGCAGCGATATGCGCCGCCGCCAACACGAGCTGGCAGTGCGAGGCCGTGTGTCGAATGGCCTCGATGTAGCCCAGACACCGCTCACGGCCAGCCTGCGGATCGCTGAGCAGCGCCGAGCAGGCATCCGTAAAGCCATCTTCGACTGAATCCAGATCGAGCCGAGGGAACAGGCGAGCGCGCGTTCGCAGCATGGCGAAGAAGCGCCGGGATTCCTCGGCCGCCAGATTACCGTCGCTGGCCGCGACCAACGCGAAGGTCCCGACCAGCGCTTTGAGAAGTCGATCATCGATCTCGTCCTCAAAACGTGACCAGGCCGCGATTGCATAAGCCGCAGACTCGCTCAGGGGGGGCTCTTGCGCCATAGTGGTGGAGTTCCTGTCAACAAGGTCACCAGTATGCCATTCGCAGCGCTGATGCTCCTGTGTGCCAGCCTGTTCGCGGCGGCGCAAGCGGCGGCTGAGACCGCCGTAATCGAACTCGCCGACGGCTCGGAGCTGCGCGGGCAGGTGCTGTCCCTGAAAGACAATGCCTACCGCATCCAGACCGAGAGCCTGGGCACCATCAGCGTGCCGCAGGACCGGGTCGCGCTGGTACGCTACCCAAAGGGTGCGGCGCGAAGCTCCGCAGCGGCCGCGCCCGCCGTCCCACCGGTCGCCCGCGTGCCCAGCGCACCGGGCAGCACGTCGCGCAATACCGATCTCAACGCCACCGTGAGTGCCCTTATGGGTCGGCTCTCGGCAGACCCTGCAGCCCTGAAAGAAATCACCGCGCTGGCTGCGGATCCGCAACTCAAGTCCCTCCTGGAGGATCCGGCCGTTCGCAGTGCGATCAGCAACGAAGATTACGCGAGCCTCGCGGAGCACCCGAAGGTCCGCGCCCTCATGAGTCATCCCGCCATTCGCAAGCTGTCTTCACAGCTCAAGTAGCGCAGGCTCGCCCTCCCCGATCGAGTACACTGGCGGCCTGTGGCAAAACAGGCAACGCCGATGACAGTGGCTGACTGGGACAGCTTCGAGACACTCGCGGTCCGCGTCGATGGACCCGTGGTCCACCTGACGCTCAACCGCCCCGACGCCCTCAACGCCATCAACACTGCGATGGTCACCGAGCTGCGCGAGTTTTTCGGTGCGCTCACCGAGCGCGCCGACCTGCGCATCGTGGTGATGCGCGGCGCCGGCCGCGCCTACTGCGCAGGCCTCGATATCAAGGCCTCTGCGCAAGGGGAAACCGCAACGCCCTTTGGCGCCGGCATGGGGTTCCAGGGCTACCTGGCGGAGGTCTACATCCGCATGCGGCGCGCGCCGCAACCCATCATCAGCCTGATCCAGGGACCGGCCTGCGGCGGCGGCTTCGCCTTCGCGCTGGCCAGCGATATCCGCATCGCCGCCGATAATGCACGCATGAACGCGGCCTTCATTCGCATCGGTCTCAGTGCCTGTGATATGGGGGCCAGCTACTTCCTGCCGCGTCTGGTCGGTACGTCGATCGCCAGCGAGCTCATGCTCACGGGCAATTTCATTGAAGCGGAGCGGGCCCTGGCGACGGGACTGGTGTCGAAGGTGGTGCCCCTCGCCGCGCTCGACACCGCAGCTGATGATCTCGTCGAGGCGATGCTCGGCACGTCTCCCATGGGGCTGCGCCTGACCAAGGAAGGCCTGAATCTGGCCATCGACGCGCCCGGGCTGGAGGCCGCGATGGCCATCGAGAACCGTAACCAGGTGCTGTGTGCGCGCACCGAGGACGCAAAGGAAGGCATGCGCGCCTTCGTCGAAAAGCGTCGCCCGAACTACACCGGACGCTGACAGTCGCGTCCCCCGGCATTGAGGAGCCTCCCATGAACAACCTGTGCGAAAAGCTTGGCATCGAGTTCCCCCTGTTCGCATTCAGCCACTGCCGCGACGTCGTCGCCGCTGTCAGCAAAGCCGGTGGCTTCGGCGTGCTCGGCGTGGTGGGCCACACTCCGGAATCGCTTGAGGTCGAACTGTCCTGGATTGACGAACACATCGATGGCAAACCCTATGGCGTCGATCTGATCGTGCCGACGAGTATCGCCGACAAGGCGGGCGATCTGACCGCGCAGGATCTGCTCGATCGGGTTCCGGAAGCACATCGCCGTCACGTCGAGAACATCCTGGCCGAGAACAACATTTCCACCGAGGGCCTGTGGGACCACAAGGTCAACGACACCTTCGGTGACAATCTGCGTGAGCGCGGCGCGACAGCGCAGATGGACGTGGCCTTCCAGCACCCGATCAAGATGGTCGTCAATGCGCTCGGTGTCCCACCGCCCAGCATGTTCGAGCGTGCCCGGGAAGCCGGCATTCTCGTCGGCGCTTTGACCGGCGCCAAGGAACACGCGATCAAGCACGCGGAAGCGGGCGTTGATGTGCTTGTTGTGAGCGGCACGGAAGCCGGCGGTCATTGCGGCGAGGTCTCTACGCTGGTGCTGGTCCCCGAGGTGGTCGAGGCGATGGATGCTTATCCGGACGTGTCCGTGCTCGCCGCCGGTGGCATCGTGACGGGACGGCAAATGGCCGCCTGTATGGCCATGGGCGCGGAAGGCGCCTGGTGTGGCTCCGTCTGGCTGACCACCAGCGAGGCGGAGACCCTGCCGTCGATCAAAGAGAAAATGCTGACGGCGAGTTCGCGGCAGACCGTGCGCTCCAAGAGCCGCACGGGCAAGTACACCCGCCAGCTGCGTTCCCCCTGGACGGATGCCTGGCAGACAGAAGAGGCGCCAGCGCCTCTGCCCATGCCGCTACAGGGACTGATCAGCGGGCCGGCACTCAACCGCATCGACAAGCTGGCGGAAGCGGGCGACCCCAATGCCAAACGCCTGGCCACTTACTGGGTTGGCCAGGGGGTCGGCCTGATGAACGTCGAGCAGTCAGCGCGCGCTGTGGTCTACGACTTCATGGAAGACTTCGCCAAAGCCACCGAACGTATGAGCGGCTTTCTTGGAGGCCAGTAGCGCATCGCACAGACAAGCCTTCGAGCGTCTGCTGCGTCGCCTGGACCTGAAAGAAACCGGCGGCGATGACAACCTGCGCTGCTTCAGCGGAGGTGCCGGGAGCGGCGCGGTCACGGCCGAGAACCGCCTCTACGGCGGGCTGGTCCTGGCGCAGGCGGCGGTGGCCGCAGGGCGCTGCTTTGCACCACGCGAGCTGCACGCGCTCCACGCCAACTTCCTGCGCCCCGGGCGCCCGGATCTCGATATTCGCTACGAGGTGATGGTCAGCAAACAGGGCCGCAGCTTTGATACCTGCACGATCCAGGCCATGCAGCAGGACAAACCCATCCTCTCGATGCTCGCGAGCTTCGGTGATTTTCGCCCCGCGCCGTCGCACCAGCAGCCCATGGCGGAGGCCCCTGAGCCCCAGGGCCTGCCAAACCGCGACGCGCTGCGCGGGCGCGACCCCGCGCAGGCCGCGGTCATCGACGTGCGCCTGTGCGACCCGCTCACGGGCAGAGATCCGTTGCCCCCGCGCAAGCGCGTATGGCTAAAACCGGTGGGCACGGTGCCGGAGGACCCGGTCCTGCAGCTGGGCCTTCTGGTCTACGCAACGGATCGCACCTTTCTCGGCACCGCCTGGCGCCCGCTGGCAGACCAGGGCACCCTGGCCGGGGCCAGCCTCGATCACAGCCTGTGGCTGCACTCGCCGGCGCGGTTCGATGATTGGCTCCTCTACGACATGGAGAGCCCGGTCGCCCGCCACGAGCGCGGCCTGGTCCGCGGTGATCTGTTCCAGCGCGATGGGCGGTTGCTCGCCAGCGTGGCGCAGCAGGGCACGCTGACCTACCGGCCGCATCGCTAGGCACGTACCCGCTCCACGGCAGTCGCGGTGAACGCGGTGCCGTCAGGCGAGCTGCAGGATGTTGTAGCGCTCCCCGACCTTCGGGGTGATCGAGATACCGATCGGGTCTTCCTCCAGCAGCACGCGGATCGTGGCCGCATCGCCCTTGTCGGTCCGTGCCATGAAGCGGGCGCCATCGGCCGTGCGCGCCAGCACGTAGCCCAGGAACGGCTCGCGTTTTGCGTAGACCACGCTGAAACTCTCGATCTGCCCAGTCGCGCCATCCGGCGCTCGAGCCACCGGCGCTTCCCCGGCAATACGCGCCTGGGTCAGCGCATTGTCCACCGGTCGCCAGTGCGGGTTCGGCACCGTGGAGTACAGCCCGACCGACTCTTTGGACAGGAATCCGCCATTGGCGAGCACCAGTCCCAGAGAGCCAGGATCCGCGCGCAACCGATCAACCATGCTGGCAATGCCATGCATGCTGTAGTTGTTGCCAGCACCGCCGAAGAACGGCAGGCCCCCGGTCTGTGTCAGGCGCCCGGATCCGTCCCCAGCAAAGGGGTCGATACCCAGCGCATCGCAAGCGAACTGCACCGCGCAGGGGAAACAGCTGTAGAGCTCGTAGTGACTGATGTCGCCGGGGCGCACGTAGAGCCCGCCGAGCGCCGCATCGAGCACCGCGGCCATGGCGGCGGATTCGCTCAACTTGGGCCGCTCGGCGACATGCTTGTCCTGGGCATCCGCTCCCTCCAGGGCGAAGACCCAGCGCTCGGCCGGAATCCCCAGCTCAGTGGCTTTGCCGACGGTCGTCAGGAGCAGCGCTGCGCCCTGGTTCACCGCATCCTGGGCCACATGCCACTTCAGAAAGGGGTCCGCGATCGCGTAGTTCTCGGCGGACTCGGTCGCCAGATACGCAGCCGACCGGGCCGTCGGAAACTGCGCGTAGCGATGGCGGGCCGCCACCTCGCTGAACGGTGCGAACAGCTCGCTCATATGCTGCCGGTGCGCCTCCCGCGACAAGCCGTGCTCCGCCCGCCAGGCGTGCTCGAAGGCGCCGTACACCTGCGGCGGAAATCCCATGCCGTTGGCGATCTCATAGGGATCGAAGAGCGCCGGACCGTGCCCGCGATCCTCAAGCTGGCCTTCGACCTCCAGCGCCCAGCTCAGATCGACGCCCTGCCGGGCAATCTGCTTCTGGGTAGCGATGGCCTCGGCCCCGGTGAGCAGCACCAGATCGCACTCCCCACGTCCGAGCTTCGCCGCGTATTCGTTGACCAGCTGCTGCGGGCTTTGCCCACCGACGATGCTGTAGACCGCCTGGGCCGGGTCGATCCCAAGGCGCCCCGCAACGGCCCGCGGCAGGTTGCTGCAGCGGCCCAGGGGCGAAGGGACCGGCATCGAATCGGCGTTGATGCGCACAAAGGCCAGCGTGTCGATTGCCGCGGCCAACGCAGCACTGCCGGCCGTCGCGCCAGCATCGGCGAGGGCGGCGCGAGCGGCCTCCTCGGCCAGCGACTGGGGCGTCGGCCACTGCGCCGGGTCTCCGGGCAGCTCCCGCAGCACGCTCTGGCCAACGCCGACGATGACCGGCAGGTGTGAGGCTGGATCTGACATGGCACGTTCCCCCGGGTGCGGTCCTAGCATAAACGAAGGCGGGAGGCGCGCAGCCCGCTCCGCTCGAGCGCGGCGGTCAGTAGGACTTCGGCAGGCCGAGCACTTTCTCCGCAATGTGACAGAAGATCAGCTCCCGGCTCACCGGTGCAATGCGAGGAATGTAACTCTCTCGCAGAAAGCGCTCGACCTGGTACTCCCGGGCGTAGCCCATGCCGCCATGGGTGAGCACTGCGGTCTGGCAGGCATCGTGACCGGCCTCGGCCGCCAGGTACTTGGCACTGTTCGCCTGTGCGCCGCAGGGCTCTCCGCGATCGTAGCGCACAGCGGCGTCGAGGGTTGTCAGCCGGGCCGCCTCCAGCGCCATCCAGCAGCGCGCCAGCGGATGCGCCACGCCCTGGTTGGCACCGATGGGTCGGCCGAACACCACGCGCTCCCGGGCATAGGCCGCAGCCCGCGCCAGGGCCGCATGGCCAAGGCCGACGGCTTCGGCGGCGATGAGAACACGTTCCGGATTCAGCCCGTGAAGGATATAGCGGAACCCCTGGCCTTCCTCGCCGATGCGGTCGCTCGCGGGAATCAGCATGTCGTCAAAGAACACCGCGTTGCTGTCCACCGCCTTACGACCCATCTTGTCGATCTCCCGGATCTCGACCCGGTCGCGATCGAGGTTGGCGTAGAACAGCGACAGTCCCTCCGTGGGTCGCGCGACCGCATCGGCCGCGGTGGTCCGGGCCAGCAGCAGAACCTTGTCGGCCACCTGCGCCGTGGAGGTCCATAATTTCTGGCCCCGAACCCGGTAGTGGTCGCCCTCGCGAGTCGCCGTGGTGGTGAGCGCTGTCGTGTTGAGACCGGCATCGGGCTCCGTGACGGCGAAGCACGCCCGCTCCCGGCCGGCGATCAGCGGCGGCAGAAACCGCTCACGCTGCGCATCGGTGCCGAACACCACGACCGGATTGAGCCCGAAGATGTTCATATGCACCGCCGATGCGCCGGATAGCCCAGCGCCGGACTCGGCAATCGCCTGCATCATGAGCGCAGCCTCAGTGATGCCGAGACCGGCGCCGCCATAGGCTTCGGGCATGGCGATGCCCAGCCAGCCGTCGCTGGCAATGGCCTGGTAGAACGCTTCGGGAAACGCGCCGTCCGTGTCCCGCGCCTGCCAGTACGCATCCGGGAACTGCGCGCACAGCTGCTTCATGGCGTCGATCAGTTGCTGCTGCTGGTCGTTGAGATGCATGGCCGCCTCCCTCAAGGGCCCCTACTGTACGCCATGCGCACAGGGCGCCCACCGTGCTACATTTCTGGCTCTTAAACGCGCAAGGATTGACTGTGGCAGAAGCACGCGATCTCAAGTACGTCGGTACCCGTCCCGTCCGTCCGGACGGCGTGGACAAGGTCACCGGCCGGGCGCTCTACGGCGCTGATCAGACGCTGCCCAACATGATCTACGGCCAGGTGCTGCGCAGCCCGCACGCCCACGCCAGGATCAAGGCCATCGATCTGGCGCCGGCGCTCGCAATCGCAGGGGTCTTCGCCGCGGTCAGCGGCGCCGACTTCCCGGCCGTGGCCGACGGTGAGATCGGCGGCGAAGGAGGCGGCAACGTTGCGGACGTCGCGCGCAACGTCATGGCGCGCGACAAGGTGGTCTACCACGGCCAGGCCGTCGCCGCGGTCGCCGCCAAATCCAACGCCATCGCCCGGGCCGCGCTGCAGGCGATCGTGGTCGAGTACGAGCCCCTGCCGCCGGTTCTGAGCCTCACCGCGGCGCTCGCGGAGGATGCGCCCCTGCTCGATGAGCAGTGCTTCACGAAGGGCCTGTCGGAAACGCCATCGACGCCGAGCAATGTCGCCAGCGTCGTGAATCTGGCCCGCGGTGATGTCGATGCGGCCTTCGCAGAGGCCGACCACATCGTCGAGCGCGAGTACGAAGTCGCGATGGCGCACCAGGGCTACATCGAGCCCCATGCCTGCACCGCGACGGTGAACGAGGCCGGCGAGGCAACAGTCTGGTGCTGCACCCAGGCACCCTTCGAGTTTCGCAGTCAGACCGCCAAGATCACCGGCATGCGCGTCGGCGACGTCAAGGTCGTCTCCTCGGAGATCGGCGGCGGCTTCGGCGGCAAGACCGTGGTCTATCTGGAACCGGTCGCCGTGCTGCTGTCGCGCAAGGCTGGCCGTCCGGTCAAGATGGCCATGAGCCGCGAGGATGTGTTCCGCGCAACCGGCCCGACCAGCGGCACCCGGGTCAAGCTGAAGCTGGCCGCGACCGGCAGTGGGCGCATCACCGCCGTGGACGCGCAGTTGTGGTACGAGGCGGGCGGCTACGCCGGAGCTCCGGTGGGACCCGGCTGCATGTCCATGCTGGCCCCCTACCAGATCGAAAACTTCCGCCTGCGAGGCCACGATGTGCTGGTGAACAAGCCCAAGGTGGCCGCTTACCGGGCACCCGGAGCACCGCAGAGCGTGCACGCCATGGAGTCCGCAGTAGACGAGCTGGCGCTGAAGCTCGACATGGACCCCATTGACCTGCGCCTCGCGAACGTCGCTGAAGAGGGCACCCAGGCGCCCTACGGGCCCAAATTCGGGCCGATCGGCATGCGCGCTTGCCTCGAAGCCGCCAAGGCCCACCCGAACTACACGCGAGCGCTGCCGGAAGGTGCCGGTCGCGGTGTCTCGGCCGCCTTCTGGTTCAATGTGGGCGGTGAGTCCAGCGCCGAAGTTCACGTGAACGAGGACGGCACGGTGACCGTGGTCGAGGGCAATCCCGATATCGGCGGATCCCGTGCCTCCATGTGTCTCATGACCGCGGAGACGCTGGGCATCCCCTACGAGAACATCAAGGCGCTGATCAGCGACACGCAGACCGGCGGCTACACCATGGTGACCGGCGGCAGCCGGACCACCTTCGCAACCGGCCTTGCGGTCATCCGCGCCTGCGAGGACATCATCGCGCAGTGCAAGGCACGGGCGGCAGCCACCTGGGAGCTGGATGAAGATCAGGTCGACTGGGTCGATGGCGAGGCGGTCCCGGCAGCCGGGGTGAACGCAGACGTGCAGCCTTTGAGCCTGGCGGACATCGCCAAGAACGCGAGCCGTACCGGCGGGCCGCTGCTGGGGCGAGCATCGCTGAATGCCTCCGGCGCCGGGCCGAGCTTCGCTGTCTGCTTAAGCGACGTGCGCGTGGATCCGGAAACGGGGCACACCGAGGTCCTGTCTTTCACGGGCATTCAGGATGCCGGCAAAGCCATCCATCCGGACTACGTTGAGGGCCAGATCCAGGGCGGCGCGGTGCAGGGCATCGGCTGGGCGCTGAACGAGGAATACATCTACGGCGATGATGGGGTGCTGCAGAACGCCGGCTTCCTGGACTATCGCATCCCGGTCGCCTCGGATCTGCCGATGATCGACGCCACCATCGTCGAAGTCCCCAACCCAACGCACCCCTACGGTGTACGTGGTGTCGGGGAAACCGGCATTGTTGGCCCCCTGGCAGCGATTGCCAACGCGGTGTCCCGATCGGTTGGGCAGCGTATGACCGATCTGCCCCTGTCGCCGCCGCGGCTGCTCGCCGCCATCGACGGGGACACTTGAGCTGGCCCGCGTACTGCTGGCCGACCGGCTGGCAGATCTGGCCGGCGGCAGCCGGGCACTCGACGTGCAGGCCAGCGACTACCGGGACCTGCTGCGCAAGCTGAATGCGCAGCACCCGGGCCTCGGCGACGCGGCAGCAGAACTGGCCGTGGCCATCGACGGCCTAATCTATCAGGAGCCTCTGCTGGAGACCCTCAACGCCGATAGCGAGGTCGCGTTTCTGCCCCGCATCGAAGGCGGTTGACTGTGCCAGTGATCAGGGCAGCCGAGGCCAGAAGCCACCCACTGCCTGAATCGGACGCCCCTGCCGGTCGCTGACCCAGACCGCAACCGCCGTATCTTCTGAGCCATCCGCGGTGGTGACCAGGGGCCCGATGACCGGTGCCGATGCGCAGCCAGCCGTCGCCGCCACCGCGGTCTGCAGTTCACCGGAGCGCAGCAGGGGCACGCGCTCGTGGGAGCGCGCCACAAATGCATGGGCCAGGGTCCGGCCCCGGTTCTCGCCCCGCAGCACCTTGCTCGAGGTGTTGCGCGTCAGCCAGGCGAACTCCAGATGCGTCGGCTGCCGATCATCCGGTAGCGCCTCGCCTTCGAACTGCACTCGAATCTGATCGCAGGTGACCGTCGCGCTCAGCACGCCCACGGTCTGACCCGTTGTGGGTTGCGGCGCGCGACGCCAGCTGCGCCACTCTCTCCCCGCCAGAAACATGCCCGGGGTGTAAACGCCGCTGCGCTCCCGGGCGGCGATGGCACGCTGCCGCGTATCAAAGCCCTTGCTGGCGAAAGGATCTCGCCAGCCCAGGTAGTCCCAGTACGTGACATGGAACGCCACGGGCACAACCGATTGCCACAGGTCTGGCGCTTCCTCGAGGCGGGTCAGATAGCGATCCGCCGGCGGACAGGACGAACAGCCTTCAGACGTGTAAAGCTCGAGCAATGGTGTCTGGATGACCCCGGAACGCAGGCTCAACCCCTGCTCGGCCGCAGCCGCGGGCGCACCGGCGAGCGGC